>JBHEOA010000019.1:0-18953 GCA_046261835.1 Gemmatimonadota bacterium | reverse complement strand
CTACGTCTTCGCGCGCGCGAGCAGCACGATCGCCGCGGTCCCGAAGATCGCATTCGCCAGCCACGCCGCGAGCGGCGGGGCGAGCCCGCCGCCGTAGCCGATCCCCTGGCTGACCCGAAGGAACCCCCAGAAGACGATCGTCAGGAAGAGCGCCACCCCGAACCCGGCGGTGCCGGTGTGTCGGCCGGCGTGCGTCGCCGATCCCACCACGGCGAGCCCGAACAGCACGATGACGATGTTGGCGAACGGGTAGGAGAGCTTCATGTGGAGATCGACCTGTTGGGCTCGGGTCTCGACTCCCAGACGCTCGCGGTCGATGATGTATCGACGAAGGTCTTCGTATCCCATCTCCTCCGGAAGCTTCTCCTCTGCAAGAAGCTCCTCCGGAGGGTCGTCGAGGCCGGAGGCCCTCATCAGCGAGAAGTTGTACATCCGCTCGTCGCCCCCCTTGGGGAAGACGCGGATCTCGCCGTCCCGCAGCACCCAATCCCGCCGGCCGGGCTCCCATACCATGTTGGCGGCGTTGATGCGAACGAAAGTCCCGTCCTCGAGCCTTCGCTGAATCTCGACCTGGTCGGCCGAGCCGAGTGAATCCTCGACGAAGAGGGAGCGCACGATGTACGTGTATCCGTCGCGGTCCTGGTATACGAAGTTGCCGCGATAGTTCTCCAGCTCTTCCCCCTCCCCGAGAACCTCGTGCTCGTACACGTCGTTCGAGCGCTGGTTGAGCGGGGGGATCACAGTCTCGCCGAGAATCAGCATCCCGATGCTTGCCAGAGTCGCCATCAGCACGACCGGCGCGACGATGCGATAGAGCGAGACTCCGCTCGCCTTCATGGCGGTCAGCTCGCCATGCTTGCCCAGATCGCCGATCGATAGGATCGTCGAGATCAGCATCGCCATGGGCATCGTGAGCAGGGAGTTATAGGGCAGCTGAAAGAGGTAGAAGCGACTCACTTCCAGCCAGGTGGCGCCGTGGTCGAGGAAGACGTCTACATGGTCCATCAGGTGAATCATGAGGAAGACCGCCGTCAGAGCGAACAGCGCAATCAAGAGAATGCGCAGGAACTCGCGCAGGACGTATCGGTCGAGCCGCCGCAAGACGATCATCAAGCCTCGGCGATCGCTTGCTGGGGGGCTTGAGCACGACGGCGTCGCAGCCAGCGCGGCAGCCGCGGACCGAGTCGACCGGCGGTCTCTCGCGCGGTCCGCCGGAGCAGCCACAGACCGAAGGCGAGGAAGACCATGTTCGCCAGCCACATCGAGAGCCACGGAGGTAACAGCCTCCGGTCCGCCAGATCCTCACCACCGGTGAGCGCCAGGTAGTAGATGATGAAAACCACGGTGCTCATTCCCATGGCGAAGCCGTAGCCTCCTCGCTTGGCGCGAACGCCGATCGGGGCGCCGATCAGTATGAACACGATGCACGCCACTGGAATCGCGAACTTCTTGTGGTACTCGACCAGAAACCTGTTGCGCTGACGGTGGGAGTAGTCGATCGCCTCGGCGAATCGCTGGACGCGGCCGATCTGGTAACGCTCGGCGTCGAGCGGGTTGGAAAAACCGGCGAGCCCCGTCATTCCAGGCGTGTCGGCGCCCGCGCTCGTCGCCGCGGCGCTGTCGGTGAGAAGCAAGACGTCGAGATGCTCCGCGACCGACCTCTTCAACTCGGCGCGTGCGCTGTCGATCTTCGCCTCCTCGAGCCGCACGTTCCCCAGCAGGGTTCCGAGGTCCATCTCACGGTCGCTGCGGTAGCCACCAGGGTCGTCGAGACGCTGGATCCGGGAGCCCACGCCGCGCAAGACCAGACGTTGGGTCTCGAAGGAAAGCCGCTCGTACTCGCCCGGCTCATCGATCTCGCGGTGATGAATCGTTCCGTTCCACAGGATCAGCACCGCATCCTCGCCGCCCGGCGCGTAGTCGAGGCGGCCCGAGTCGGCGATGATCGTCCGCTGCACCATCAGGTCTCGGGTGTCGAAGATCCGCACCCTGTACATCGTATTGGTCGCGCGGTCGATACGCTCGGGGAGGATGCGGTATTCGGCCAAACCTGTGGGATCGTTGATTCGTTGTTCTTGTAGGACCACCGTCGGTTTGGCGCGTTGGATCTCCTGCATCAGCATGCTCAAGCGGTGGTTGCTCTCGGGAAGGAGGCTATCGTTGAGGGCAACGGTGACAGCGGCCAGTAGCATCGCTCCGATCATTGACGGCACGAGGACCTGGTGGAAACCGACGCCGTTGGCCTGGATCGCCGTGATCTCGTTGTCGCCGGCCAGTCGTCCGAACGCGGCCATAGTGGCTACCAACGTGGCCATCGGTATCGTGACCGCAACCGTTAGCGGGATCGAATACAGGAAGACTTGCGTGATCACGTCACCGCCCAGGCCCTTGCCCGCGAGCTGCTGGAACTGCCGCGCAACCTGATTCATGAGCATGATGAAGGTGAATACGGTCAGAGCGAAGAAGAAGGGCCCGATGTGCTCGCGGAAGGCATACCACGCGAGCGTACGGGCATTCAGGAGCTCACGCAGTCGTGTCATCTCACGAAGTCGTGTCATGAGGGAAGCTTCGGAGCTTGCGTCAGGGAGTGACCGATCTATATTCGCGGGACCGCTCGCCGAACATCGATCTCGAACCGGGCGTCGTTCGCACGGTCTACCGTCAAGCTAACAGCCGACTTCCGAGCCGTCCAAGCGCACCCGTTTCGAGGATGATGTTCGCGATGGACGTGACACGCCGGACGCCGCGTCCCGTTGTCCTGGTAGCGATCCTGACCGGCCTCCTCGCGGCTCCGCTGGCGGCGCAGGAGGTGCGGCAGCCGCGCGCTCCCGTCCTCGAGCTGCGTCCCACGCCGACCCCCGTCGCGCTGGAGCTCCTGCCCCGCGACTCCCTTCCGGGGTTCGATCCCACCCTCGACCTCGTGCGCCCTTTCCAACCCGCGATCGGCGCGCCGGAACTGCGTTACCCGCGGATCTCGGGAATCGACGTCCTGAGCTACATCGCGGAGCTCGAGCGGCAGGAGCGCGAGCGTCTGTGGCGTCAGGCCTGGGTCGACCGGCTGGCCGGCCGGGCGCGTGAGGCCGAGGGGCTGATCCCCGAGCTCGAGAATCCGCTGAAGGTGCCCGAGCCGTTGGCGCGGGTCTTCGGCCAGGGATCGGAGTTCGACATCCAGGGGCGCCTGCACCTGGCGGGGGTCGGTTCCAAGTCGCGACAGGTGCCCGATCTCAGACCCGAGATCCTGCGTCGGACCGTGGGGAGCTTCGATATCGACCTCGACCAGGTGTTGGACCTGAGGGTCCGCGGCGCGGTCGGCACCAAGCTCGACATGACGGTCGACTTCAACTCCGCTCGGGAGCTGGACTCGAAACAGCTGATCGTCGCGACCTACACCGGCAGCGAGGACGAAATCGTGAAGAAGGTGGAGGTCGGTGACATCCAGGTCCGGTTGCCGCCTTCCCGGTTCGTCTCCGGCGGCGTCGCGCGCGGCACGTTCGGCGCCCAGGCGGTCGCTCAGCTGGGACCGGTCGACCTCAGGTTTCTGGGTTCGCGCAAGGAGGGGCAGTCGACGGCGCGGTCGCTCAGGATCGCGCCGCGCGGCGAAGGCGTCTTGCAGGAAGTCGTCCTCGACATCAAGGACACCCAGTTCCAGGACGACCGCTTCTACCTGCTCTTCCATCCCGACTCGGTGGCGCTCGGGCGGATCGCCTACCCCAATCGAGGGACCACGCTCGCCAACTCTTCGTCGACTCCGGCCGAGGGAACGCTCTCCGTGTGGCTCGACGACGGGAATTTCAACAACAATCGCGAAAAAGCGTCCAAGCGCGGCACGGCGCTGATCAATCCGCTGGAGCCTCTCGATCGACCCGAGGAGACGCACGACGGTTTCTTCGACCTGCTCGTCGAGGGGCAGGATTACGTCGTCACCGATCAGTTGATTCTCCAGCTCAAGCGGCAGCTCGGTGACGCCGAGGTGCTCGCCGTCGCCTACACGACAGAGGGCGACACGCGAGTAGGATCGCTGGCGAGCGCCGACACCTTGGTCCTGAAGCTCATCAAGCCCGTCAACCCCGACACGCTCGACTTCACCTGGGACTACACCCTGCGCAACATCTATTCCTTGCGGGAGCCCAATATCCAGCTCGGATCGCTGGGACTCACCATCTATCGCGGCAATCTGGATCTGAAGCAGACCTTCGAAGTGGTGGATGGGGCGACACGGAAGTACACCGAGATCTTCGGCGTGACCGACGCCAACGGCCGCGTCGGCGTGCCACGGCTCCTGCGCGATCCCTTCGGGGGGCCCGACTATCTGGTGTTCTCCGACGTACGACCTTTCTTCCGTCCCACCGGACCCGACGGGCAGCCGATCGAGCTCGAGCGGCCCAACCGCAAGCTCTACTTCAACAGCGATCCGCAACGGACCGCCCTCGACGACCAGGTTTACTTCATTCAAGCCTCCTACCTCTCGCGGGGTGGAGTGTCGGGTGAGGTCGAGCTGGGCGCCGCCAACATCATCGATGGGTCGGAGGAGATTACCATCGGTGGGCAGACGCTCGTGCGGGGCCAGGATTACCAGATCTTCTATGATTTCGGTCGCGTCGTGTTCACAGACCCCGCCGGGCTCGCCCAGCGCTATCCCAATGACGCGATCAACATCTCGTTCGAGGTCGCGCCGCTTTTCAACCTCGCGCCAACGGCGCTCTACGGCGCCGCGGGGACATGGAATGCAGCTCGCGACGCAGTCGTCAACTCTTCGGTCATCGTTCAGCGACAGCGGAGCCTGGCGAACCGTCCCATCCTGGGGGCCGAACCGACCCAGACCTTGATCGCGCAGGTGGATGGCTCGTTTGCGCGGGGGCTTCCTCGTCTCACCACGTGGCTCGATCGCCTCCCGGGCGTCGAAACCACCGACCCATCTTCGATCTCCCTGAGAGGCGAGATGGCCTGGAGCCAGCCCGATCCCAACACCGAAGGCGAGGTCTTTCTCAACGATTTCGAGAACATCGAGATCGCCAAACGCCTCAGCTTGTTCTTCCGGAGCTGGTCTCTGTCCTCGATACCGGCGGAGTCGGACCTCAGCATTCTCGACTTCGCCCAGGCGCGTTGGTTCACCTTCGCGAGCCGCACTTCCGAGATCACGCCGGGTGTGCGCGGCATCGATCGACTCGAGAACAAGTTCGTGGTGCGATTCGAGCCGCGAGGCGAAACGCCTGCCGAGCGGGAGCGGTCGTGGCGCTCGATCCACTCGGTGCTCTCGAACACCGGTGAGGACGTGAGCCGGCAGGAGTTCATCGAGTTCTTCGTGCGGGGTGAGGAAGGTACGATTCTGGTCGACCTCGGAACGGTAGCCGAGGACCAGCTTCGAGTCGACGAGGACAATCAGCCCGTCGGCATCGGACAGCTCGACAGCGAGGAGAGCAACCCCGACTCCCGCGACAACAACCTCGACACCAACGAGGATACCGGGATCGACGCTGTGCGAGGCAGCGACGGCGAAGAGGTCCCCGGGGATGACGGCAACGACGACTTCGACGAGACGCTCGGTCTCAACCAGTTCCCGAACAATCCCAACGGGACCGAGAACAACACAGTCCTCGACACCGAGGACGACAATCTGAACGGCCTGCTCGACGTTCGTGAGGACCTGCTACGGTGGGTGGTCGACCTTTCCGATTCGGGCTACGAGGTCCCCGGGAGCCGCAACCGTTTCGGCTTCCGCCAGATCCGGCTGCCCCTGGAAAGCGCCGACGCCCTCGTGGGGAGCCCGGACTTGCGCAACGCGCGGGTCCTGCGGATGACGTTCACCGGAGTCGACGCGCCGACCGAATTCGAGCTCGCCTTGCTGGAGATCGTAGGCTCGACCTGGCTCGAGCGCGGGATCGTCGATGGCCAGGGCGTGCCGATCGCCGGGCCGGATTCCGACAGCCTTCAGGTCGCGGCCATCAACGATCTCGAAAACCCGGACTATCGGAGCCCGCCTGGTGTGGTGGCGGAGAGGGAGCGGGCCGACCAGATCGCCGGACTCGTGGTCCCGATTCGCGAGCAATCGCTCGAGCTTACGTACAGGAACCTGCCCGCGGCGGCGAGGGGAGCGATCTACCGGCCGCTGTTCGATAGGGAGTCGTACATCGACTACGGCTCCATGCGGATCTGGGTGCAAGGGCGCGAGGTGAGCGGCGGCCTCCAACCCAGCTTCTTCGTCGCCTTCGGCATCGACACGCTCAATGTGTATGAATACGTCGCGCCGCTGCGCGATGGCGACTGGGAGGAGCACGTCATCGACTTCGATGTGTTCACCGAGCTCAAGCGAGGCCTGGTCGACAGCCTCAACGCCGCCGAGGCGAGCATCGGCGAGCGCGTCTCCGAGGACGGGCGCTATCGCGTGCGGATCACCACACCGAGTACGCCACCCCCGACCATCAGCGAAGTGAGCCAGCTCACGATCGGAGTCGAGAACTCGGCCGGCGATGGGGTCACCGGCTCGTTCTGGATCGACGAATGGCGGCTGACCACGCCGGCCCGGGTCGGCGGCGTAGCCGGCCACATCGACGCGCGAACGCGGCTCGCCGACCTGGCCGAGGTGGCGATCTCATACGAGACGCGCGCCGCTCGCTACCGGGACATCGGAGCACCGCGCAACAACTTCGAGACCGGCTACCTGGACTGGAGCGCGCAGCTGCACCTGGAGAAGTTCCTCCCCGAGTCGTGGGGGATGGCAGTGCCCATGACGTACAGCCACATCGACCGCCGTGACGAACCGCTGTTCCGCGTCGGATCGGACATCGAGGTAAGGGGGCAGGTGGAGCGGGAAGCGATGTCGCGGACCTCGGACCTCGACTACGTGACGCTTCGGGCTTTCCGGACGCGGCAGTCGTCGAATCCGTTCGTCGCTGCCACCCTCGACAGGCTCGAGGCGCGCCTTACCTGGGCCAGCGACGTGCTCGGCTCCTTCGATCTGGACAGCGAGCGGGGGCGCTGGGAGACGTGGGTCGGGTACCGGCACGGCTTCCGAGCCCGCGGGCTGCCGTTGGGGCTCGGTTGGCTCGCGCGTTTGCCTTGGCCGGGGTTGATCCAGAAGAGCAACGCGCTCCAGCGGCTGGCGAGCGCAGACCTCAACCTCGTACCCGCCAATGTGGCGCTCAGCGCCCAGACGGTCCTCGAGGAACGGGACGCGGTCAAGACGATCGGGAGGAGCGTGGAGCTGACCGCGGACACCACACAGCAAATCGTGAGCAACGCGCAGGTGGCGTTCCAGCCCTTCCAGTCGATGCGCGCCACCGTGGGATGGGACAACACCCGCGATCTGATCTTCCCCGAGACGGTGGTCGAACGCGGAGCATTGGGCGTCGACGCGTTGCGCGTGCAGTCGCTCACGTTCGATTGGGCGCCTCCGGTTGCGACCTGGCTCGTTCCGCGATATACCTACTCCACCAACTTCAACCGCAACCACACTCGTGAGGCGAGTCGGAGCGTCGATACCCTCGACCTCCGGGACTTCGCCGTCACCAGGAGCACGACCTGGAGGGTGGACTTCGTGCCGACGGCGATCTCCGCGGCGCTGGGAAGCGTGGCGGCGACTCAGGACCAGGCGCCGTGGTGGGCGCGGATCCTCGAGCCGGTTCGTTTCGACCGTTCGAGTCAGGAGGCCGTATCGTATGTCCAGACGCTCGAGGATCCGGGCTTCGGTTTCGCGTTCGGTTTCGGGGATCTCGACGACGCCGTGAGCGTCGACCCGCAAAACGTCGCGACCACGGACGGGTGGGGCGTCTCGACGGGACTCGGGCTAGTGCGAGGACTCAGTTTGCGCACAACATACCGCGAGAATTCGACGGAGAGGCGCTACTTCCAGGGCATCAACTCGACGCGTACTCGCACCTGGCCCGACCTCGCCATGCGCTATACTGGCCCGCGCCCGCCCGGCTTCCTGGGGCGTTGGATCTCGAGCTGGTCGGTGACGTCGGACTACGAGCGACGGTTCAGCGAGAATCGGGTCAACGAGCTGCCCTTCGACGACGGCGATCGGCGGCTCTGGGATCCGATCTTCGGGCTGACCGTCGACTGGACCAATGGGATGACGATCGATCTGCGCGCCAACTCGAGCCGTGCCACGACGAGATTGGCGCGGGGAGGCGAGATCGACAGCCGGCGGGAGGAGCGTTCCGAGGACCTGGTTCTGAACTTCAACTACGCCATCCGGCCGGGGACCAAGATCTACATCCCCTTCCCTACTCTGTGGGGCGTGACGCTGAGGAGTCCCCTCAGGACCGGCATTACGGTGGCCCGGCGCGATCGTGAGGACGAAACCGGCCTGGCCGATGCGCTCGCCGCCGAGGACGCGCTCAATCTGAAGTCCCGGACGACAGAGGTCCGGCCTTCGGTATCGTATGAGTACGGGCGCGTGGTGACGGGATTCGCGCTCAGCTACCTGTCGCGGGCGGACCTCAAGCGCGACATCACGCACACGACGTATTCGATGGAAACCTTCCTGGACTTTCTGTTTTGACGGTTACGGCGCGTGAGGATGATCGATCTCCGTCATCGCGGTGCGTCGTGAAGCCATCGCGGTGCGTTGCGGCGGTCGTATCGACCGCGCTCCTCGCGTTTGGAGCCTGTGAGCGTGGTCCCGAGACCGCTCGCAACGACTTCGATGGTGCGCTCGCCGACAGCCTTGTCGATCGCCAGGTCGCCTTCGGTCCGCGCGTCCCCGGAACGGAGGCGCACGATCAGGCGCTCGCCTGGCTCGTCGAGTACCTCCGGGCACGCGCCGATACCGTCGAGACGATGCCCTTCACGCACGTGACGACGTTCGGCGATACGTTGAGATTGTCCAACGTGTTCGCGCGATTTCGCCCCGACGCCGTGCAACGGGTGCTCCTCGTCGCTCATTGGGATTCACGTCCGGTCG
Source organism: Gemmatimonadota bacterium (assembly GCA_046261835.1). Lineage (GTDB taxonomy): Bacteria > Gemmatimonadota > Gemmatimonadetes > JACCXV01 > JAHWKZ01 > JBHEOA01. Next base: position 10,048 of record JBHEOA010000019.1, on the reverse strand, counting down.
CCGAGCAGGCGCGCGATGCCGCGTCGCGGCGGGAGCCCGTTCCGGGGGCCAACGACGGCGCTTCAGGGGTCGCCGTCCTCCTCGCCATCGCGGACCGTTTCGGCCAGCTCCCTTCCGTGGTGGGGGTCGACATCCTCCTGACCGACGGCGAGGACTGGGGCCATGACCCCCAGACCCTGTCGACCGTCCCCGAGGACATGTTTCTCGGCGCCCGTCATTTCGCCAGCACGCACCGGGATTACCGGCCGCTCTTCGGGATCCTGCTCGATCTCGTGGGAGATGAGAACCCCGTTTTCCCGTGGGAGGGGCACAGCCTTCGTAATGCCCCAGAGGTGGTCACGCGGGTGTGGGACGTCGCCGAAGAGCTGGGCTATGGCGACGTCTTCGTTCCGCGCGCAGGTCCACCGATCGGCGACGACCATGTGGCGCTCAACGAAGTGGGAATTCGCACGATCGACATCATCGACTTCGACTATCCGTACTGGCACACGCCCGAGGACACGCCGGACAAGGTGAGCGCGGAAACGCTGGATATCGTTGGCGAGGTCGTCATCGCCGTCCTCCAGCGGCAAGGAGGTCGCTGAAACGGCGGATCTCTTCGCTCCGCCTCGCCGATGTCGCGTTACTCCTCGACGAAGCGGTAGCTCGCGTGGGTATCGTAGACGAAACCGTGCTTCGCTTTTAGTTCTTGAATGTACCTGACAGTTCCTTTGGTATGCGGGCTGGCGACGCCGTCGCCGCGCTCCAGCGCCTTCAGGCCTTCTCCGGGACTGAAGGGCTCGCACGTGTGAAGCAGTATTTCCTCGAGACAACTACTCACGCTCATGCGCTTGTGCTCGGCCAGGTCGTGGAGCAGAGCGGCGAGACGCTTCTCCAGGCGAACCGGGACATCCACCCGCTCGATCTTGAGTGGGGGCCCGTCCGCGTCGGGCAGCCGATGTCCGAAGGTCAGCCGATACCCGTAGAGATCTCGGACCGCGTAGTCACGCAGCGCATAAGGCCTGTCCTGCGGCGGCTCCACGAGGAGCACCCTTTGGGACTGGGCGTGCCGTGCTCCAGGAATATTTGGACGCGATCCAGATTCACGCCCGCCATCGTGGGCGGATCGCCCCAGGTGAAGGCCAGGCTGAAGCCGAGCTTCTTCGTGTAGAAGTCGGCGGCGGCGACGACGTCGTTGACCGCCAGGCCCGGGTGATGTTGCTCGCAGTCGACCTGCGGAGTGACGGGCGTGGTCATGGTCCTCCTTGTGGTCAGGGTTCGTCGGGGAGGGTCGTGTCGCGGCGCGCGCGCGCGATCAAGCGAATCGGACGATCGTAGCGGAAGTAGTCCCACGCCCAACCCCAGAGGACGGCGAGGCGGTTGCGGAAGCCGATCAGGTAGTAGAGGTGGACGACGAGCCACGCGACCCACCCCACGAACCCCTTGAGCCTGAGCCGCCCGATCGCGGCCACGCCGGCGCTCCTGCCGATCGTCGCCATGACGCCCTTGTCGCGAAAGGCGAAGGGCCGAAGCGGCTCGCCGCGGGCCGCTCGCAGGATGTTCTCGGCCGCGTGGCGCCCGGCCTGCATCGCGGGCGGCGCCATCATCGGCATGAGCGCCCCGCCGTCCCGAGCCGCGGCCAGGTCTCCGATCGCGAACTCCCGATCGCACCCCTCGATCCGGAGCTCGGCGTCGACCGCGATCCGACCCTGCGCGCCCTGCGGCAACCCCGGCAACGCGAGGGCCTCGGGCCGGACGCCCGCGCACCAGACCAGGGTCCGGGCGGCGATCGGCTTGCCCGGGGCGAGCTCGACGACCTCCCCGTCGAATCCGGTCACCCGGGTTCGGGGACGCACTTCGATTCCGCGCCGCACCAGCTCCCGCTCGGCGTAGCCGCCCAGCTCGGGAGGGAAGGCGGGTAGGAGACGGTCGAGCGCCTCGAGCAGGACGACCCGCGCGCGCCGCACATCGAGGTCGGGGAAGTCGCGAGACAGCACCAGGCGGAAGAGCTCCGACAACGCTCCGGCGAACTCGACGCCTGTCGGTCCGCCCCCGACGACGATGAACGTGAGCCAGGCGCGCTGGCGGTCGGGGTCTCTCTCGAGCAGCGCCGCCTCGAAGCACCCCAGGACGTGGTTGCGCAAGGTCATCGCGTCGGGAAGGTCCTTGAGCCCGATCGCGTTCCGCGCCACCTCGCCGAGACCGAAGAAGTTCGTGCGGCTCCCCGCGGCGAGGACGAGCCAGTCGTAGCCGATCGACGCACCGGCGGCGGTCTCGATCCGCCGCGCCTCGAGGTCGACCTGGGTCACCTCGGCCAGCCTGAAGCGAAGATTCCGCCCCCCGCGCAGGATCGCGCGTACCGGGATCGCGATGTCGGAGGGGTTGAGAAGGGAGGAGGCGACCTGGTAGAGGAGCGGCGTGAAGAGGTGGTAGTTGTGGCGGTCGAGAACAGTCACTTCGACCGGCTCGCCCGCCAACCTCCGGGCGCATTGGAGGCCGCCGAATCCGGCGCCGACGATGACGACGTGAGGAGGCGTGCTCCTGCCCTGGGTCAGGACTCCTCCTCGAGGATGCGATCGAGCTTCTTTCGCGGGCTCCCGAGCGAGCGAGCCCGCCGCGTCATGCCTTTCCACGGATCGTCGAGCCGGGTCAGGCGGCGCAATGCGTTGCGCACGTCGTAGGCGTTTCCCCGAAGCTTCGCATCACCGAGCTCCTTCCAGGCGAGGGGCACCGCCACCGGCGCACCTTTCCGTGCCCGGACGGAATACGGCGGCACGCCCGTCTGTGCGTAGGCGTTCCGCAGGTAGTCGACGAAGAGGCGGCCCTTGCGCTTGTCCTTGCGGGTCTCGGTGGTCAGCCGCTCGGGATCTCGCCGCGCGACGAGGTTGGCCACGTCGCGCGCGAAACCGCGCGCCTCGTCGAAGTCGGCACTCCGGTCGAGCGGCACCACGACGTGGAGACCCCGCCCCCCGGTCGTCATGGCGTAGGACGCCAGCCCCAGCCCATCGAGGAGGTCGCGCAGCGTCATGGCCGCGCGCCGCACCGAGGCGAAGTCGTCTCCCGACGGATCGAGGTCGAAGATCATGCGGTCGGGATGGTCGAGTCGATCCCGTCGCGAGAGCCAAACGTGGGGTGTGATGCAGGCCTGGTTGGCGAGGTAGACGAGGGTGGCGGCGTTCTGGCAGACGACGTGAGTCACCTTGCCCCCTGCTTTCGCGACCGTCACCCGATCGATCCAGTCGGGGAAGTAGTCGGGGATCTCCTTCTGGTAGAACCCCTCGCCTCTAATGCCGTCGGGGAAGCGCTGCATCGAGACCGGTCGGTCCTGGAGATACGGCAGCATGCGATCGGCGACAGCGCGGTAGTAGTCGATGATCTCGCCCTTTGTGATCCGGGCGTCGGGGAAGAGCACCTTGTCGAGCTTCGTGAGCTCGACCGTGTAGCGGCCGAAGCGAGCCGTCGTGTTACTCTTCTTGCTCACCTGCGCCTCAGCCGGACCGTTCGCGGACGACTCGTCGAGGCGCTTTGTCGTCACGGAGGCCCAGGAATCGCGGGTGGCGTAACCTGCCGTCCCCGGTCCATTCGGTGAAACCGACCTCGGCGACCAGCCTCGGACTGACCCAGTGGACGCCTTTGGACGGGAGTTCGTCTTCCGCGAACGGCGGAGTCTTGCGTTCGCTCCGTTCGAGCTTAGAACGCAGCTCTTCGAGCATCTCGTCGGTGTAGCCGGTCCCGACTTTGCCGGCGTAGCGCAGCTCGTCGCCCTCGTAGTAGCCGACAAGAAGGGCGCCGAACCCCTTGCGTGAGCGCTGGGGATCGGTGAAGCCCCCGATCACGAACTCTTGCCCGTGGGCGCACTTGAACTTGAGCCAGTCGCGCGAGCGCGCGTGGACGTACTCGCTGGATGCGCGTTTGGCGATGAGTCCTTCGAGACCTCCGGCACACGCCTCCTTGAAGTACTTCTCACCCTCCTCGTTGCGATGGGTCATGAAGCGGATCGGATCGTGGAAGTCGAGCGCGCGCTTGAGGAGAGCCTTGCGTCGTCTCAGCGGCAGCTTCGTCGTGTCGCGGCCATCGAGGTAGAGGAGGTCGAAGGCGTAGTAGTAGACGTCGATTCCCGTGGCCCGCGCTTTGTCGGGATCCTGGAGCCCCATCCGATCTTGGAGCTTGGAGAAGCTCGTCACGCCGTCGTCGAAAGCCACGACCTCACCGTCGAGCACGAAGTCGTCGGTCTCGGGGTCTATGACCGCGAGCGCTTCGGCGATCTCGGGATAGGCCGCGCTCCGCTCCTTCTTGTTCCGCGACATGAGTCGCACCTTGGAACCTTTGCGATAGACGACGAGCCGAACGCCGTCGAGCTTGGGCTCGTAGATCCAGTCGGGATCACTGAATCTCTTGTTGGTAAGAGCCGCCAGCATGGGATCCATCCATGTCGGGAAGGCGCGCTTCTTGAGCAGCTTGCGTTCCTCGTCGGAGAGGCGATCGAAGGGATCGCTCACTCGCTGTTCCCTTCCTCTTCGGCCACCTCTTCCACGGTGCGACCGGTCTTGACCGATTCCGGCTCGGTAGAGACCAGGTTTCGGCGAGCATCGGCGTGCTCGTCCACCTTCTTGACGAGGAGCCACCGCTCGTTCTTTCCCTTGCCGATCCGGGTCAGGGCGTAGCCGCCCCGGATCTTCTGACCCTCGAGCCAGACCGAGGCGTGGCCGTCGCGTAGCGCCTTCTCGAGGTCGAGGTCGTTCCCGTCGTCGTCCTGCGTCAGGTTTCGATACGAGCCCGTGTCCCAAACGATGACCGGTCCCGCCCCGTAGTGACCCTCGGGGATCACCCCTTCGAAGTCGATGTAATCGACTGGATGGTCCTCGGTCGCCATGGCGAGGCGCTTCTGGCGCGGGTCGGTCGAGGGGCCCTTGGGCAGGGCCCACGACTTGAGGACACCTCCCGCCTCGAGTCGAAAGTCCCAGTGCATGGAGGTCGCGTCGTGCTGCTGGATCACGAAGCGGTCACGTCCCCTCTTGCGCGCGCGGCCGGCAGGCTCGGGGGTGGCGTGGAAGTCACGCTTTTTCTTGTACTGGGCCCGGGGGTCTCTTTTCATGGGCCTCTCGCGGTACGTCGTTTGCTCCTCGCCGAGCCTGACCGATGATACCTCGTCGCGACATGCGCCGGCCGTCGAATGCCTGACACGTGCTTGATCGCCTGACACCGATAGAGCGCCGGGCGGCCGTGATGATGAGCGCCGCCTGGCTCCTGGGCGCCGCGGCGGGCGCCCTTGGCCTGGACGCCCGGCTGGCCGCCTTCGCTACGCGCCGGCTCGATCCGCCGCTCCCGTCCCCCGACGAGCTCGCCGCGCGCTTGCCGCCCAGCGATCCCCGCCCCTTGTGGTATGCCGCGGGGCTCGCGCTTCGTAACGAGCGCGCCCGTGCCTCTCGGGCCCCCGCTCCGATCGATCCCAACACCGCGGCTCGGGGCGACTGGGATCGGCTGCCGGGGATCGGCCCTCGCTTGGCGGAGGCGATCGTGAGCCAGCGGGCCGAGCGCGGGCCCTTCCGCGGGCCCGAGGACCTCCTGGCGGTGCGTGGCATCGGGCCGCGCACGCTCGAACGAATCGATCCGTACCTGAGGTGGCCCGAGGCCCAAGGGACGCGCTCCATCCGCCCGGCCGAGGCGAGACCGGACCTCAACGGCGTCGATGGGGACTTTCTGGCCGCGGTGCCCGGAATCGGCCCCAAACTTGCTACATCGATCCTTCGCGAACGACGGCGCCAGGGCGGATTCCGCGCCTGGGCCGACGTGCTCCGTATCGAAGGGATCGGGGCCTCCAGAGTACTGGCGTTGCAAAAGGCCACGAGGCTCGCCGGGGTGCGTTCGTCGGCCGGGGTCGCGGATTCAGTGATGGAAAGGACCTGATGGCGCATTCTTCAGCCCGCCTCGAAAAGCCGGACTTTCGCCCGTCACCTTCCCCCGTTCCGCGCACCCAGCCGGACGCCGGGATAGGCGCGGGCCTCAACATCCCGGCGATGCTACTCCAAGAGGGGTTCGTGACCGCGGAGCAAATCGCCAAGGCCCATGCCCGCCAGAAAACCAACGGTCACAAGCTGGGATACAACCTGATCGAGCTCGGGTACGTCGAACCGCAGACGATCACCCACATGCTCGAGCGGCAGTTCCGTGTCCCCGGCGTCGACCTGTTCTCCATCGAGGTCGACACCGCCGCGCTCAAGCTGATTCCCGTCGAGATTGCCCACAAGTACGAAGTCTTCCCGGTGCGCAGGGAGGGCAACATGATCGTCCTGGCGATGGGCGACCCCACCGACTGGACCGTCATCGACGATCTCAAGTTCCTGACCGGCTACGAGATCGAACCCGTCGTGGCCGACGAGTACTCGATCATCGAGGTGATCGCGGCCCATTACCCCACAGCCGGTGGCGCGGGATCGTTCAAGCAGCTCATGGACAACCTCGGCGAGTTCGAGATGGAGGTGATCGAGGAGCGCCCCGACGAGCCCGACGTCAGCGAGCTGACCGCGCAAGTCGAGGCAGCGCCCGTCGTCAAGTTCCTCAACTCGCTTCTCGCGGACGCAGTCCAGCGCGGCGCCTCCGACATCCACATCGAGCCGTACGAGGAAGAGCTCAGGATCCGCTACCGGATCGACGGCGTCTTGCGCGAGATGGTGTCGCCTCCGCTAAGGATGAAAGCCGCCATCACGTCTCGGGTCAAGATCCTGGCCGACCTGAACATCGCCGAGCGCCGCATCCCCCAGGACGGCCGCATCAAGATGAAGATGGGCCCGCGTGTGATCGACTTCCGAGTCTCGACCCTACCCACTCTGTTCGGCGAGAAGATCGTGCTCCGCATCCTCGACAAGGGGAGCCTCACGCTCGATCTCGAGCGGCTCGGCTTCCCGGATTCGAGTCTCAAGCATTTCCAGCGGTCCATCGAGGCGCCTTATGGCATCGTGCTCGTCACCGGCCCAACCGGATCGGGCAAGACGACGACGCTCTACTCGGCGCTCACGCGACTCAACCAACCGGGCGTCAACATCATGACGGCTGAGGATCCCGTCGAGTACAACCTCGCGGGTATCAATCAGGTCCAGGTCAACGACGAGATCGGGCTGGGGTTCCCCGAAGCTCTGCGCGCCTTTCTGCGTCAGGATCCGAACATCGTGATGGTTGGTGAGATCCGCGACCTCGATACCGGCTCGATCGCTATCAAGGCAGCGCTAACTGGCCATCTCGTCCTGTCCACGATCCACACCAACGACGCTCCCTCGACGATCAACCGCATGATCGATATGGGCCTTCAACCCTTCCTCGTCGCCAGCGCGATGAACTGCATCGTCGCTCAGCGGCTCGTGCGGCGGATCTGCGAGGAGTGCAAGCAGCCCAAGCAGTATGTGCAAGAGGTCCTCGAGGAGGCCGGCATCAAGGGCGAGGAACTCGACCGCGAGTATGCCGAAGGTCGGGGCTGCACGGCGTGCGATAACACCGGTTACCGGGGGCGGATCGGGCTCTACGAAGTCATGCCGATTTACGCCGCGACGCGACGGCTGATCAACAGCCACGCGTCGACGGCCGAGATCCGCGATCAAGCGCTGGCCGACGGTATGATCACGCTCCGCGACGATGGCGTTCGAAAGATGAGGATGAACGTCACCACCCTCGACGAAGTGCTTCGCGAGACGAGCCTTACCTAGGAGAGGACATGAATTCCGACATCGCCTCCGCTACCGCGCCGAGAACGGCACCTCCACCGGAGCAAACGCCGACCGTCCGTGAGCTCCTGGAAGAACTCGTGCGGTGCGACGGTTCGGACCTTCATCTGACCGTCGGCCAACCTCCAAAGCTGCGCATCGACGGCGAGCTGCGCGACAGCGAGACGTGGCCAGGCTCGCTGACACCCAAGGAAACGAGCTTGCTGGCCTACAGTCTGCTGACTGAGAAGCAGAAGCACGCCTTCGAGGTCGAGGACGAGCTCGACTTCTCGTTCGGCGTCGCCAGGCTCTCGCGCTTTCGCGCCAACGTCTTTCGCCAGCGCGGAGCGATCGCGTTGGCGATCCGGCAAATCCCGTTCGAGATCCGATCGTTCGAGTCGCTGGGGATTCCGCCTGTCGTCGCCGGTTTCGCCGATCGCGTCAACGGCATGGTCCTGGTGACCGGCTCGACCGGGTCCGGCAAGTCGACGACCCTCGCGGCGCTCATCGACAAGATCAACCGCGAGCGCCGGGCTCACATCCTCACGATCGAAGATCCGATCGAGTTCATCCACAGTCACCGGATGAGCATGATCAATCAGCGCGAGGTCGGCTCGGACACGAAGACGTTCGCCGCCGCGCTCAAATACGCGTTGCGGCAGGACCCCGACGTCGTCTTGATCGGCGAGATGCGCGACCCCGAAACGATCGCGGCGGCCATCACCATGGCCGAGACCGGCCACCTCGCATTCGCTACTCTCCACAGCAACTCCGCGGCCGAGTCGATCAACCGCATGATCGACGTGTTCCCCCACGAGCAGCAGGCCCAGATCCGGACCCAACTGGCCGCTGTGCTGGAGGGAGTCGTCACCCAGCAACTCCTCGCGAAGAAGGCCGGCGGGCGTGTGATGACGTGCGAGGTGCTTGTCGTTACGCCGGCCATTCGCGCGCTGATTCGAGAGGACAAGGCGCATCAGATCTATTCGTCGATGCAGGCGGGAGCCAAGTTCGGGATGCAGACGATGAACCAGTCGCTCTACGCGGCCTACCTGAACGGTGTCATCACCAAGGAGACGATGGTCGCCGCGAGCGAAGATCCGAACGAGCTGGAGCGGATGATCGGGCAGTCCGGCATGAAGGGGGGCCGCTGATTCATGCCGACCTATATGTACAAAGCGCGCACGCTGAATGGCGAGAACACGCAGGGCGAGGTCAATGCCGCCACCGAGGCGGAGGTCGTCGGCCATCTCCGCAAGCGTCGCTTGGTCGTGGTCAGCGTGCGGGAGAAGCCGAAGGAGGTCTCGATCTCCATCGGCAAGCGGGTCAAGACCAAAGATCTCGTCCTCTTCACGCGCCAGTTCGCGACGATGATCAATGCAGGGCTTCCGCTGGTGCAGTCACTCGACATCCTCGCCTCTCAGCAATCGAAGCCCAAGGTGGCGGCCAAGATTCGGGGCCTGCTGGCGGAGGTGGAATCGGGCTCGACCCTCGCCGACGCGATGCGCAAGCACCGGGACTTCTTCAGCGAGATCTACGTGAACATGATCGCAGCGGGCGAGGCGGGGGGGATCCTCGACACGATCCTGCTGCGGCTGGCGGAATACCTGGAGGCGGCTGACAAGCTGCGGCGCAAGGTTCGTGGCGCGATGTTCTACCCGCTCACCGTAATGAGCTTCGCGGTGATCGCGATCGCGGTTCTCCTCATGTTCGTCATCCCGACCTTCGCCGAGTTCTTCACCTCAGCCGGTGTCGCCCTGCCGCTTCCGACGCGGATCGTGATGGGGTTGTCGAATTTCCTGCTGGGATACTGGTGGTCGCTCATCGGGTTGATGGCGATCGCCTTCTACGCGCTCCGTTCCTACCGCCGCTCGCCGGAAGGACGATTGACGACCGATCGCCTGCTGCTGCGGGTGCCCGTGCTCGGCCAGGTTTTGCGCAAATCGTCGATCGCGCGATTCAGCCGCACCCTCGGCACGCTCGTCCAGAGCGGCGTGCCGATCCTCGAGGGGTTGGAGATTACCGCTCGAACGGCCGGCAACAAAGTGATCGAGGAGGCGGTGATGGAGAGCCGCGCGTCGATCGCCGGCGGCGAGACGATCGCCGAGCCGCTCAAGAAGAGCGAGGTTTTCCCACCGATGGTCGTTCAGATGATCAACGTCGGCGAGCAAACCGGCGGATTGGACGACATGCTTGGAAAGATCGCCGACTTCTATGACGAGGAAGTCGAAGCGTCGGTGCAGGCGCTGACGAGCGTGATCGAGCCGATCATGATCGTGTTCCTGGGGGCGATCGTGGGTGGGATGGTGGTGGCGATGTATCTCCCAATCTTCGACATCATACAGACCGTCGAGTAACGTCCGCCGTCGAGTAGCGGC
>JBHEOA010000018.1:0-4020 GCA_046261835.1 Gemmatimonadota bacterium | reverse complement strand
GCGGTATCGTCGCTGTCGGTCCCGGTCCAGCTCCCGGCGGCCTGGAAGCGGAGCGAGTAGTCGTCGCCGAAGACGTACCGCCCGTCGACGCCGGCGACCGTGTTGTCGAGCCCGTCCTGGCGACGGTCGGTGAGCACCATTCCGAGCCGCAATCCTTCCGCCACGTCCCGCTGTGCCCGGAGGATGTTGAACACGGGGTGCGCATTGTCGGCGGTCTCGGGGTCGTCACGCGCGGAAAGGAAGGCGACGTCGGTCCCGCGGATCTTGCCCGTCACCTTGACCGCTCCCTCCGGCTGTACGACGCGCCGCGTGTGGATGAGCCCGTTGGGTACCGAGAACTGCTCGATGGCGTCGAGGAAGAAGGGCCGCTTCTCGGGAAAGAAGATCGTCTGTCGCGGATCGAAGACGAACTGCGCGACGTCGGCCTCGATGTGCGAGAAGTCCGGCCGCGCGGTGGCGTTGAGCGTCAGGTCGTTGGTCACGCCCCAGCGGAGGTTCCCGCCAAGGTCGGGAGTATGCGTGTCGTAGCTCCAGTCCTCGCCGGCGGGATCTTCCTCGCCGTCCACGCGCATCGTCAGCTCGGGGTTGAGGTCGAGAACGACGCCTCGGCGCAGGTCGGTCAGCTCCGCGAGCTCGCCCGACTGCCCGACGAACGAGGCTGCTGCGCGCCGCGCGGGCGCCCAGGTGTCCTCGTATCCCGAGTGTTGGACGTGGCGCACGATCTGGAGCCCCCAGGTCTGCACATCCTCCGACTGGTAGCGCAGGGACTTGAACGGGATCCGGATCTCGACCTCGTAGCCGGTGTCCGTCACGCGGCCGCGCGAGTCGAACACGAAGTCAGGCGCCAGCGACACAGGCTCGCGCGTGACCGTCTGAGAGGCGTAGAAGGGACCGACCGTGGCGCCGACTTCGTTGATCACGCCGTCTGCCTGGACGCCCAACGGGTTGACCGCGAAGACGTTCGCCTGCCGCCCGTTGTGGAATGTGTCGAGCAGGATCTCGACGTAGTCATCCGCGGTGATGTGGTCGCGGTCGGCCAGTGTGGCGTGGACGGGGCCGTGCGCTTCGTGGGCGCGGATGCCCACGTAGATCGCGTTCGGCGCATACCAGACGAGGACCTCGGTCGCGTCCTCGGCCGGCCGGTCGTCGGTGGGGGAGTACTGCGAGAAGCCGATGAGTCGGGCAGCTTGCGCCCATGCCGGCTCGTCGAGGACGCCGTCGATCTCAGCGTCCGCGTCGATGCGTGGGGCGACGACCCGAGTCTGGCCCCGGCGGCCGTCGAAGACGGGCCCGGCCCCGGAGGCCTCCGGCGATGCCGAGGGCGGTGCCGTCTGGGCGAGGACGACCCCGGCGGTAAGGAGGGGGATGGCGAGCGAGGCGAGGCAGAGTCGAATCATCGTTTCAAGGACGCACGCCGGCCGCAAAGGTTCAGCCGAAATCGTACTCGCGGGTCGCCTTCAAGGCCGAGGACCCGCTTGCGCCGGAATGGACGCCTAAAGGTCCAAGAGCATTCGGAGCGAGTTCTCCACCGCCCTCATCTTTTCATCGTTCTCGACCGTGGCAAGATGACGCAGTCCACGCGTGGCAGCGTCCGCGGTCACGATCTGATCGGTCGCGACCCAATTCGGAAGAGCCTTCCAGGTCTGGTCAATGACCGTTAGATCCTCCGGCATCAGTCCCGGCCGCCAGCGAAAGCTCGGGCGCTTCCGTGTTGTGATAGGACAAACGATGACAGTTCCAAACGTCGACTCGTTGAGCGAATTGGTGGAGACGATGAGACAGGGCCGGACACCTCGCTGTTCCCGGCCACGCTTCGGATTTAGATCGAACTCCCAGATCTCAGAGCGGAGAGGCCGGACGGACGCTCTCGCCGCGGCAGCTTCCATTATTCCTGATCGGCGAAGGCGCCAAGGATTAGGTCTCGGTCCTCCTGGTCCTCGGCCGTAAGGTCGTTGGCGGCTTCGTCGAACATCATTCGGAGCCGGGCAGCTTCCTCTCGAGCGATTTCAGCTTCGATCAGGTCACGGACGACGTCTGCCTTGGTCCGGTTCTTCCCCGCTCGCTTGCGAAGCCATTCGTTCAAGGAAGCTGGGATGCGAACGCTCACCTGAGCATCCTTGGTCCGACGCGACGTTTCTACTGGGGGCACGCTGGCTAGTCCTCCCACGCTGCATTCAGTGTGACTTCAATATGGTATCATAATGAACTTCAAATGGCAACCAGCGAGGGGCATCTCGAAGGAGCTCCTCACGTCCGCGCGAGGATGGGCCCCTCCGCCAGGTAGACGAGCTCGGCGGAGCCGTCGATCGAGCGATCGGCTGGGGGATTGATCTCGTCTTGACCAGAGGCGCCGTCGCGGACCCCTATCACCAGCGCACCGGTTCGTTCCTTGACGCGCGCGACCACCTCGGCGAACGGCGCCGGCAGATCGATCTCTGGGGGCGCGCGTCCGATGAAGATTTCCTGGATACCCTTCGTCGCCACCTCGGCCATGAGCTCAGCCGTGCCCGGCATCGTGAGCGCGTGGGCGATGAGCGAGAAGCCGAGCCGCGTCGTCTCGATCACTTCGTCGACACCAGCGGCGTGCGCGTGCCCCACGTTCTCCGAGTCGAGGATCTCGGCGGCGATGTAGAGGGGTCGCCGGCGTTGCCCGGCGCGCGATCTCATGTACGAACGGATTGTGAACGCCGTCAAAATGGTGATGGCATCCGCTTCCTGCGGCCGCTCGCCGCGAAGCCCTACGAGGATTGCGGCTCGCGCATGCGTCATCCGAACCTTGTCGAGCTCGCTTTCTTTGGTGGCGTCGCCGCTCACCCACTGGAAATCGGGCGGGAGATCCGCCGGCCGCTCACCCTCCGCAAAGACAACCAGAGGGGTCGTAGACGGATCCAGCTCCGCCATGAGGATGTCCAGTAGCATCCGCGCCCCGGCGGCGTACCCGCAGATGACAACGTGGTCGCTGTAGCCGCTCATCCGGAACTGCTCCTTGCGAATCGTCAGCACCGCGTTCAGCAAGGTGTGCCCCACGATGCCGGCGAACAAGGCGAGGTTGAAGAGGCCGGCGACCATCAAGACACCGCCCACCACGCGCCCGACGGTCGTGACCGGACTGATGTCGCCGAAGCCGACGGTCGTGAGGGTCACGATCGCCCACCACAGGCCGTCGCCGAGACTGTCGACCGCGTCGTTGACCCGCACCTCCACGAGGTAAAGCGTGAGGCCGCCGAGAAGGACCGACGCCGCGAGGATCGAGAGCGCGAACGAGAAAAGGAGCGCGTTGTCGTGTATCGCGCGCTCGAGCCCATGAAACGGGTCCGCATAGCGGAATATGCGTGTCGTTCGAAACAGGCGAAGGAGTCGCAGCGCGCGAAGTCCCCGGAGCGCGGGCACGACCGCGGCGACTGTCAGGATGTCGATGAGGATCAGCGGCCGGAGCACGAACCGGAGCCGGGCCCGAATATGGGTTCTCAGGCGCTCGGCGAAGGAAAGGTCGAAGATGTCGAGGGTCGGCGGGTGGTACGACCCTACCCTGAGGAGGAGCTCGACCGCGAAGACGGCGAGGATCCAGCGATCGAACGCCTCGAGCCGGCGGCGCATCTCGGGCGACAGATCGAGCGTCGCTTCGACCGCTAGAAGGGCCACCGACGTGAGGATGAGCACCCACACGACAGTCTGTGCGACCCTGTAGATCCGGGTCCGTGGGCGGTGGAACGCGGCGTGGATCGGCCCGTGATCTTCAGCGTGAGGCGCGAGATCCCCGTTCGCGCAGCGTCCGGCGTTGTGTTTCTCGGAATCCGGGCTCACAACGTGTCAAGGTAGGAGGGGTGTCAGGCCGACGCATCGGCCGACACCCCCCGCTTACCGCTTTACTTGTCGTCCCCGGTCCGGCGCGCCTTGCCGGTGGAACTCCGGTCGTACATGACCGCGTGGGAGGCGTAGTACTTCGTCTTCCGCGCCATGGGAGCCAGCGGAGCTATCACGTCCTCGGCCTCCCGAAGCATCGAGGACGCCATCTCGAGG
>JBHEOA010000017.1:0-28814 GCA_046261835.1 Gemmatimonadota bacterium | reverse complement strand
GGTCTCGTGGGCGCGGCGGGCCTGCCTCCGACACTCGGGGCGCTGGCCGCCGGCAAGCGGGTGGCCCTCGCTAACAAGGAGTCGCTCGTTGTCGGCGGCGCGCTGGTGGCGCGCCAGGCGGGTGGGTCGATCGGCGTAGCGCGTGACGGCACGTTCGCGCCGGCCGACGCGCGCCTCGTTCCGGTCGACAGCGAGCACTCGGCGCTGTGGCAGCTGCTCGAGCGGCGACCCAGGGCTACGGTTCGACGCGTGATCCTGACCGCAAGCGGAGGGCCGTTTCGCGGGGCCGATCGCGCGCGGCTCGCGCGGGTCACGCCGAAAGAGGCCCTGTCCCATCCGACGTGGACGATGGGATCGAAGATCACCGTCGACTCCGCCACCCTCGCCAACAAGGGGCTCGAGCTGATCGAGGCGCATTGGCTGTTCGAGCTGCCATACGAGGCGATCGACGTCATCGTCCACCCGCAATCGATCGTCCACGGGCTGGTGGAAACGGTGGATGAAGCGCTCTACGCGCATCTCGGCCCGCCCGACATGAGGCACCCGATCCGGGTCGCGCTCACCTGGCCCGAGCGCGCACCGGTCGGGCGCTCCATGGACGTGACTCGGCTATCGGGGCTCGAGTTCCTCGCACCCGATCTGGAGTTGTTTCCCATGCTCGAGCTAGGCCGAACCGCAGGGCGGATGGGAGGAACGGCGCCTGCTGTGTACAACGCGGCCAACGAATTTCTCGTTGATGCGTTTTTAAACGGAAGGATCGACTTTCTCGACATCGCACGCGTCACCGAGCAGGTGCTGGAAGAACACGATCCGCTACCTGCCGATTCCTTGGATGTCCTACAGGAGGCTGATCGTGCAGCCCGACAGCGCGCGACCGCGCTGATCGTTTTGAATTGACAGGGTTTCCAGCTACCGGTAAACTGACGCCCCCATTAGAACCCGCGCAGAGTCGACTCTGACTCTTCGGAGATCACCTAAACGAATTTTCGATACGATGTCATCTCCTGCCACCACGCGAACGTCCGTTTATCGCGATCGGGTCCTTCGGATTCCGAGCGGCCGCTTCGCTATCGAACCACACTCCAAACGCGTCCTCGATCTGCTGGCGGCGACCACAGGGCTGGTTCTCAGTGCGCCGGCGTGGCTCCTCATCGCAACTGCGATCAAGCTCGACGACGGTGGGCCGATCTTCTTTCGTCAGGAGCGGATGGGGAAGGACGGCCGCTTGTTCGACGCGATCAAGTTCCGCACCATGGTCCCGGCGCTGGACGGAACGCGCATTCCGCCGCGCGGTCATCCCGACGAGTCGCTCATCACGCGCGTAGGACGCTTCCTACGCCCGACCGCGTTGGATGAGCTTCCGCAATTGCTCAACATCCTGCGGGGGAACATGAGCCTGGTGGGCCCGCGCCCACTCTCGCCCATCGAGCTCGACTGGAGCGGCGAGCCGGTCGATCTGAGAAACCTTCCGGGTTTCCGAGAGCGCCACCGAGTACGGCCCGGCCTCACGGGCCCGGCGCAAGTGCGCGCATCGCGGGACATCTCCTACCGCCGCAAGTTCCGCTACGACGTCTTCTACGTGCGCCACCGCTCGCTTCTCTACGACCTCCGATTGATTGTCCAATCGTTCTTGATCAGCGTCGGCGGCCGGTGGCCGCACGTCGGAGCAAAGCAGCGCTGAGGCTTTCCCTCCCGTCCGGGAGCTAGGCACGATGCAGACCCTGCTTCTTACGATCGTGGTTCTCGGCATCCTCGTCTTCGTCCATGAGCTCGGTCATTTCGTGACCGCCAAGTGGGCGGGGATCGGCGTGCCGCGCTTCTCGATCGGGCTGGGTCCGCGCGTGGTGGGATTGAAGGTCGGCGAGACCGACTATTGTCTCTCCGCCATTCCCTTCGGCGGCTATGTGAAAATGGCGGGCATGGAGGGGGAGGAGGCCTTCGAGAGCCTGGAGGGCGGCGCGCCCGAAGACGCGGCCGTTCCACCCGAAAAGCGGTTCGAGAACAAGTCGATCGGCAAGCGCCTAGTGGTCATCTCCGCTGGCGTGGCGATGAACTTCCTCCTCGGCTGGCTGATCTACGTCGCCCTGGCCTGGCAAGACGGCATCCCCACGGTCGAGGGGACGATGGTGGCAGCGGTCGACTCGGCGATAGTTCGCCAGCACCCCGAGCTGGCTGCCCTTGCCGATGGCGCCGCCATCTCCCAGGTGGACGGGATCCCTGTATCGAACTGGTACGAGATCACCGAATCGATCGAGGAGGGTGAGGGATCCCTCTCGCTGATGCTCGTCTCTGGAGAGACCGTCCGAGTGCCTGTCGCAGAGAGCGATGAACGGCGCGAGATCGCCGCCGGGCTGATACCGCTCGTGCCCCCGGTCATCGCCGAGATCGAGCCCGATGGCCCTGCCGCCCGGGCAGGATTGCGCGAGGGAGATCGCATCCTCTCCATCGACGGCATACCGACTCGCTCGTTCGGTGACGTCTCGGAGATCGTACATCCTCGTCCGGATCGACTCGTGTCGGTCGTCGTCGAGCGCGAGGTAGAGGGGGAGCGACGAGCCCTCTCGCTGACCGTCCGCACGGGCTCGACCAAGGCTCCCCGGCCGAGCGACGGGCGCTTCGTCGACGTCGGTTGGCTCGGTGTCGGCACCGAGATCGGCAAGATCGAGCTGGGGCCGCTCGATGCGGTCGCCGTCGGCAGCGAGGCGACGTGGCGCGCGGGGACTCTCATCTTGGGAGGCTTGTATCAGCTCGTCACCGGCGAGGTCAGCCTGCGCTCGCTCGGAGGGCCGGTAGCCATAGGTCAGCTGACCGGCCACTTCGCGCGTCAAGGAGTGGGAAGCCTGCTGGCGTGGGTCGCACTGTTCTCCATCAACCTCGCGATCCTGAACCTGCTGCCTATTCCCGTGCTCGACGGCGGACACATCCTCTTTCTCGCTATCGAAGGAACGCGTGGGCGTCCGCTTTCGGCACGTCAGAAGATGCGTCTCTCGCAAGTCGGATTGGCGTTCTTGGTCCTTCTCATGGCGTGGGCCTTTACCGCCGACATCCTCCGTTTGGTCGGGTTCTGAAGCGCGGCGGCGGGCCGCGCCGTTCCACCGGGCCGCGCCCGCTGGTGGCGATCTTCGCCAAAGCGCCCTTCGCCGGCGAGGTCAAGACCCGGCTCACCCCCGTTTTGCGCGCCCGCGAGGCGGCCGAGCTGGCAGAGGCGTTGCTCCTGGATACGGTCGAGGTCGTTGAGGGTGCGGGCCTCGACGCGGTCGTCGCCTTCGCGCCCGCTGCCGGCCGTCGCGCGTTCGAGCAATTGCTGGGACCCCGGCGGCGGCTGATTCCCCAGGGCGGAGGCGACCTGGGGACTCGCCTGGACCGGATCATGGAGCGACTCGCGGGCGAGCGGCGGGGTTCGGTGGTCGCGATCGGGACCGACTGTCCGGCCGTCGACGGCGACCACCTGCGCGCGGCGGTTCAGGCGCTCGGACAGCGCGATGTGGTCCTCGGGCCGGCGCTCGACGGGGGGTTCTACCTGCTCGGGCTCCGTCGCCACCAGCCCGAGCTGTTCCGCGAAGTCCCCTGGAGCACGGACGCTACGCTGACGACCGTGGAAGCCCGCGCTCGGTCGGCCGGGCTGACCGTCACGCGCCTAGCTGCGGCGCGCGATCTCGACTCCCCCGAGGACCTCTACGCGTGGTATGCCGCCGCGCGCGAGGCGGGGCTGCAAGAGACCTACCCAAGAACCTGGAGCGTTCTCCATTCGGCACTGCCGCCTCGACGGCTGGCCGCGCTCGAGGCCGTGGTGCGCGGGGACCCCGAGCGATGACCTTGAATGAAGTCCGGCTTTGGCGCGGCGACGAGATCGAGTCGCGTCACGAAGTCCACGCCGCTCTCGCCGCCAGCGACGGGACCCTCCTCGCGTCGGCGGGGGATGCCCAGCAGCGCGCGTTCCTCCGCTCGGCCGCGAAACCGATTCAGATCCTTCCGCTGATCGAGGATGGTCTCGTCGAGCGCTTCGGCCTGACGACGCCCGAGCTCGCCGTCATGGCCGCCTCGCACAACGGCGAGCCGATCCACGTGGACGCGGTGCGCTCGATCCTCGCCAAGGCCGGCCTCGAGCCGGATCACCTCCAGTGTGGGGTTCACGAGCCGCTCCACCCGCCATCAGCCGAGGCTTTGCGCGCGGCGGGCAAGAAGCCCGGCGCCCTCCACAACAACTGCTCGGGGAAACACGCCGGGATGCTCGCCGTCTGCCGCGCGCGGGGCTGGCCGCTCGAGACATACCGCGATCCCGAGCATCCACTCCAGCGGCGGATCCTGAACCTGGTGGCGGGTCTGGCGGGAATGGCCGAGTCGGCGATCGGAATCGGTGTGGATGGATGCGGCGCGCCGACGTTCGCCTTGCCCGTGTCGGCGATGGCCGTTGCCTTCGCCCGGCTCGCCCACGCGGACGCTCGACGCGGAAACGATCGCGCACGGGCGGTCGGCGTCGTATTCGATGCCATGGCGGCGCATCCCGAGTACGTCGCCGGCACCGGGCGGCTCTGCACCGACCTGATGAGCAGAATAGGGGCGAACGTGGTCGTCAAGACGGGCGCCGAGGGGATCTTCGTCGCCGCCCTCCGGGGTGAGAAGAGGGGAATGGCGCTGAAGATCGCGGACGGAGACAAACGCGCTCAAGATCCGGCTTTGGTCGCGCTGCTCGTGGATCTCGGGGCGCTCGACCCCGAGACGCTTAAGGCGCTCGAACGTCATGCTGCTCCACCGGTCGTCAATCGGGGTGGGGTCGTCGTGGGCCGGATCGACACCCAGCTCCGCTGGACGTGGGGCGCGCCTTGAGCGAACCCGAGGCGCGCGCTATCGCCAGGGCCGCTGCCGCGGCAGCCGGCGGTGACGATGAGCTACTGCGTGCAGCCCTTCCCGACCTCCTCGCGCACGTCGCGCCGTCGGAGGTCGAGGAGCTACTCCTGCAGACCTATCTCTTCGCGGGGTTCCCACGAGCGATCAACGCCTTCTTCGCGTGGCAGGGATGGGCGGTGGCGAGGGGTCTCCAACGGGACCTCTCGCCGGTGGAAGCGTACGAACCCGCCCATTGGCGGGCGCGCGGGGAGCTCCTCTGTCGGTTGGTGTACGGAGCCGGCTTCGCGGCGCTGCAACAGCGGCTCGCGCGGCTCCATCCTGCCCTGGCCGAATGGACGCTGGTCGAGGGATACGGCAAGGTCCTTTCGCGGCCCGGTCCCGACTTCGCGCGCCGTGAGCTCGCGGCGGTCGGAGCGCTGGTCGCATTGGGCGCGGAGCGGCAGCTCGCTTCCCATCTCCGCGGAGCTGTGAACGCGGGGGTTCCCAGACCGCTCGTGGCGAGCGCGGCGCGGGCGGCGGCGGCGGAGTGGGACCGGGCCTCGCTCGTCGAGCGGCACCTGTCCCTGCTGGAGGCGTGAGCCGGCAGACCTCCCGCGGGGCTCGCGGCCGCGCGGAGATCACCGTTCGGTACGCGGAGACCGACAGCCAAGGCGTGGCCTACCACGCAAACTTCTTCATCTGGATGGAGATCGGCCGGACCCGCCTGCTCCACGATCTCGGCTACCCGTACGGCCGGCTGGAGGCCGATGGCCTCCTTTTCGCGGTGGCGGAGGCTTCGTGCCGCTACTCGGGCGCCGCCCGTTACGAGGAGCGGGTCGAGATCGAGACGATCTGCCGCGAGGCGCGCAGCCGAACCGTGGTTTTCGACTACGAGCTCCGGGTGTCGGGCCGCACGATCGCGACCGGTCGGACGTCCCTCGTGGCGCTGGACCGGGACCGGCGCCCACGACGCATTCCGGAGTCGATCCTCAAAGCGCTCGATCCTGGCCAAAGTTTCGGGAGCGACGGTATGATCGGAGGCGGTCCTGAATAAACCTCCTGGCCCTCCGCCGCGTTTTGCAGGGACCGCTCCAGCGAAATCTTCAGGAGGTCGGTTGCCGCACCGCTCGCTCGCTTTCTTCGCCGTGGCCCTCGCGCTCGCGCTTCCCACTTCCCTGGAGGCGCAGTACTACGGGTTCGGCAAGAACAAGATTCATTACGACGACTTCCAGTGGGAGGTTCTGAGCGGCGAGCACGTCGACCTCTACTACTATCCCCAGGAGCGGGAGCTCGCGCTGATCGCGCTCGACTACGCCGAGGAGTCGTACCGCACGCTCGAGCAGAAGTTTTCGTATCACCCCAAGGACCGGATCCCGCTGGTCCTCTACGCGAGCCACGCTCACTTCGAGCAGACCAATATCCTGCCGTTCTTCATTCCCGAGGGAGTCGCGGGGTTCACCGAGTTCCTCAAGGGTCGTGTGGCGTTGCCGTTCAACGGCTCCTACGCCGACTTCCGACACGTCATCCGTCACGAGCTGATCCACGTCTTCCAGGCGCGCAAAGTGTCGCACGAGAAGCGACTTCACCCGCGAGGGCACGAGTGGCCACCGCCGCAGTGGTTCACCGAAGGGCTGGCGGAGTACTGGTCAGGACCCTGGAACGCGGAGGGCGATCTGGTGGTGCGCGACCTGCTGCTCAACGGAAAGATCCCGGAGGTCGCCGAGCTCGACCGTTACGCGGGCTCTTTCGCGGTCTACAAGTTGGGTCAGAACCTGATGGAGTACCTGGGTCGTACCTACGGGGATGATCGGCTGGTCGCGTTGATGGAGAGCCAGTGGAAGCATCCCAACTTCGCGACCACGTTCCGTCGAGTGTACGGAATCTCTCTCGACGAGCTCGACACCGAATGGAAGCGTGACCTCCGCCAGCGGTACTTCCCTCAGCTCGCCGGCGAACGACCTGTGGCGACCTCTGCTGTTCCGGTGATCACCGAGGGCCGCGTCAACGTCAGCCCGGCGATCGTACCTTCGGCGGCGCGAGACGGCGAGACCGGCGTCGCCTACCTCTCGTTGCAGTCGGGTTACGCGACGATCACGACCGCGGACCTGATCGGGGAGAACGAGAACGTCGACGACGAGGTCGTCGGCGACCGCAGCGGCGAGTACGAGTCGTTCCATCCGCTGCAGAGCGCGCTCGATGTCAGCGAAGGCGGGCAGCTGGCGTTCGTGGCCAAAGCGGGCGCGCGTGACGTGGTGTATGTGCGTGACCTGGACAGCGGCGACCGTGTGGCCCGGGGATCGTGGGAGGACCTCGTCGCGTTGTCGTCGCCCTCCTGGGCTTCAGACGGCCGACGGCTCGCTTTCGTGGGATTGTCGGCCTCGGGATACGCCGACCTCTATGTCTGGGACGTCGAACGGGACCACCTCGAGCGCCTGACCAACGACCGATATCTCGAGGCCACGCCGTCGTGGTCGCCGAGCCGTGACGAGATCGTCTTCGCCAGCGATCGCACACCCTTCGGTCAAGAGGGGTCGCGCAACCTTTACCTCATCGATGTCGCCACCGGTGACCTGCGGCCGCTGACCTTCGGCCGCTGGGTCGACCGCGATCCCGACTGGGCGCCGGACGGCAAGCGGGTCGTCTTTGCATCCGATCGCGGCGGGACCCTGGACCTCTACGTCGTCGATCGGGAAGGTGCCGGCTACCGCGCGAGCTCCTTCGCCGCCGGGGCGATGCACCCACGGTGGTATGCGCGGGGAGGCGTCGACGAGGTCGTATTCACCGCCTACGAGAACATGGGATACGACATCTATCGGATCGCGTTGCCGAGCTCGGCCCCAACTGCGTTTACACTGGCCGTCGACGCGACGGTGCCCCAGTGGCGCTGGGAAGACGTCCTGCCCGACCCCTCACGCTTCGTCGAGCGCTCGTACGAGCGCGAGTTCGGGCTCGATTTCGCCGGCGGGGCGCTCGCGTTCACCGAGGACGGCGGACGAGGCGAGGGCGCGCAAATCGTCTTTTCCGACCTGCTCGGCGACCATCTCATGTTCTTCCAGGTGAACTCCCAGTCCGATCGCACCAACCTACTTTCGGGCTTCACCGGCGTCGTCTCCTACGTCAACCTGAAGCGGCGTCTCAACTGGGGCGTCAGCGCCTATCGCCTGCGCAACCACTTCACCTCATTGCTGGGACCCGAGTTCGATCGCGGAGGCACGCAAGAAGGTCTGGGGATCCGCGACGACTTCTTCGAGGAGCGATTAGGCGGAAGCGCGATCGTGCGCTATCCGATCTCGAAGTTCCAGCGCGTGGAGGGAGAGGTGTCGGTGGAGCGCAACGAGCTGACCGAGCTCCCCGACGAGGACGTTACCGACAACTTCCTGCGCGACGCTTGGCTGTCGCTCCTTTCGGCTTCCTGGGTCGTCGACAACACGCTCTGGGGACCGGCTGGGCCGGTCGATGGCCAGCGCGTCAACGTGACCATCGCCACGACCGCGAACATGACCGAAGGCGGAATCGAGAGCACCGATCTCCTGGTCGACGCTCGGAAGTACTTCAGGACGTCGCTGATGACCACCTACGCCGTGCGTCTCCGCGGCCGGGCATCCCGCGGCGACCTCGAAACCTTCTACTTCCTGGGTGGCCCGTCGTCCCTGCGCGGATATCCGCGTTTCGTTCTGAACGGCAGCCATACCCTGCTGATCAATCAGGAGTGGCGGTTCCCGCTTCTTCGTCCCAACCCGTTACGAGAGGGCCCCGCGGTGCTGTTGGCCAACGGGATCTGGGGCGCGTTTTTCGCGGACCTCGGCAACGCGTGGCTTCCGGAGGGGATCTACCTCGACGAGGAGGACAGACCCCGGAGGATCGGGAATTCTCCGCCGGGGCTTCTGGGATCGTACGGCTTCTCGCTCCGCTATCCGCTCGCCGGACCGTTCATCCTGCGCTTCGACTGGGCGCGCCGGTTCGATCTCGACGAAAAGCGCGGGCTGTTCCCGGGGGAGGAGAACAGGACCGATTTTTCGTTCTTCCTCGGCTACGACTACTAGGTTTATCTGCCGAGTACCGCAGGTCGTTCAAAATCGTCGAGACCAAGGCGCGCGAGGAGCACTCGCGAGGCGTAGTGAAATCTACGCCGCAGCGACGCGCGACGAGTGCAACGCAGGGATCGGCGATTTTCAACGACTGCTAGCGGGAGGCTGGGGTCGTCGGGCGGAAGGCGTATAGGCTGCCTTGTTCGGTCGCGACGTACAGCACGGTTCCCTCCACGAGCGGCGAGGATGTGATGGCGCCGTCCAGCCGGGTATGCCAACGGAGCTCGCCGGTATCCCGGTCGAGGACATACAAGGTCCCCCCGAGATCTCCCACCGCTACGCTGCGCTCGTTGACCGCCGGCGTGGAGCGCAGAACACCCGGGAGCTCTCTATCCCACCGCACCTCCGCGCCGTCCCACTCGTACGCCCAGATCGCCCCCTCGTGCCCGGCGAGGTAGAGGAACCCCCCGTCGAAACGCGGACCGGCAAAGAATCGTGAAGGAAAGGAGCGGCGCCCGACGACTTCCAACTCGGAGGTCAACGCAAACAACTGCCCGCTCAGGGTGGCATAGATCGCCAGGGGGCCCTCTTCTGGTCGCTCGAGGATCGCAGGATCGCCCCAGATCGGACCCGTTCCGGGGTCGACGCGCTCACGCACCACGCCGGTCTCGGGATCGAGCGCGAAGAGCGTCCCGTCGCTGGCTGCCAGGACGAGAGCATCATCGAGGACGACTGGACTGGAAACGACACGAGTCTCGAGCTCGATCCGCCAACGCTCCACGCCCTCGTCGCTGATGGCGGCGACGCGACCCGTGGACGTCACGGCGTAGATCCAATTCCCCTCCACGAACGGGCGGGCGACGAGGTCACCCAGGCGGACGGACCATGCCACCTCGTGGGTTCCTAGCGTGAGCGCAACCAGGCGACCCTCGACCCCCATCTCGGCCAGGATCAGCCGGTCGTGTAGCGCGAAGGGCGCGGCCTCGAAACCGCCTCGGAGATTCTCCTTCCAGGCGACCCGCGGTTCGGACCCCGGTTTCACCGCGTGCAGGTTTCGATCGAGACTCGCGACTAGAAGTGTCGAATCGACGCTCGTGGGGTCGGCCGAGACACCCCGCGACAGCTCGATCCTCCATACCTCTTCCCATCCATGGGCGCCGTCGTCGCGCGTTTGTTGCTGGTTCGTCGTCGCCCACGCGGAAACGGCGAAGTAGGTTAGGGCCGCGATGAGCCAGAGCGTCGTCGCGGTAACCGATCTCCAGGGACATGTTGGCGAGACCGTCGAGGTCCGCGGCTGGCTGTACCACAAGCGGTCGAGCGGCAAGATCTCGTTCCTCCTGGTTCGGGACGGCACCGGGATCGTCCAGTGCGTCATGGTAGAGGCCGAGGTCGACGCCCCGACATGGGCGGCGTACGAGGATCTGGCTCAGGAATCATCGCTGATGGCGCGGGGCGTCGTGCGTCAGGACAGTCGGGCCCCTGGCGGGCACGAGCTCCAGCTGGTCGAGGTTCGCCCCGTCCAAGTCGCTCAGGACTACCCCCTCGGTCCCAAGGAGCACGGGGTCGACTTCCTTCTCAATCACCGCCACCTGTGGCTCCGTTCAAAGCGGCCCTGGCACACCCTGCGCGTGCGCGACGCCGTGATCTTCGCCATCCGGGACCTCCTGCGCCAGCGCGGTTTCGCGTGCTTCGATTCGCCCATACTCACCCGTGCGGTCGGGGAGGAAGCAGGATCGTTGTTCGAGACTGAGTACTTCGATCTCGGTACGGCGACGCTGGCTCAAACCGGACAGCTCTACGTCGAAGCGGGAGCGATGGCGTTCGGCAAGGTGTACTGCCTCGGCCCCACCTTCCGCGCGGAGAAGTCGAAGACCCGGCGTCATCTGACCGAGTTCTGGATGCTCGAACCCGAGGTCGCGTGGTACGACTGGCAGGACAACATGGCCCTCCAGGAGGAGCTGGTGAGTGATGTCGTCCAGCGCGTAGTCACCGAAAATTGTCATGACCTCGAGGCGCTGGAGCGCGATGTCAGCGTGTTGGAAAGGGTCCGGCCGCCGTTCCCGCGCCTATCCTACGACGACGCCGTCGACCTGCTGCGCGCAAAGGGATCGGCGATCGAGTGGGGGGAAGACTTCGGCGGCGACGAGCAGACGATGCTCACCGAGTCGTTCGACCGGCCGGTCTTCGTCCACTCGTTCCCCAAGCGGATCAAGGCCTTCTACATGAAAGAGCATCCGGAGCGCCCCGAGGTCGTCCTGTGCAACGATCTCTTCGCTCCCGAGGGCTACGGCGAGATCATCGGGGGTTCCCAACGCGAGGACGATTACGATCGCCTCGTCGCGCGGATCCGGGAGGAGGGCCTGCCGCTGGAGGCGTACGATTGGTACCTCGACCTGAGGAGGTACGGCTCGGTGCCTCACTCGGGCTTCGGTCTCGGGCTCGAGCGAACGGTCGCCTGGATCTGCGGCCTCGCTCACGCGCGCGAAGCGATCCCCTTCCCGCGCCTGATCAACCGTATCACGCCCTAGCGCGCTCTGCCGATTTGACTTCGTCCCACAGCGCGTCGAGCTCGGCGAGCGAAAGCGACTCGAGGGCCATTCCCCGCTCGCGGGCCAGCGCCTCGAGGCTCCGGAAGCGAGTCTCGAACTTGCGGTTGGAGCGTTGAAGAGCGGTCTCGGGATGAAGGCCCAGGAGTCGTCCCCAGTTGACGACCGCGAATAGCAGATCGCCGTACTCCTCTTCCAGCTGTTCGGGGGTCGGCTGTGAGCTGCCATCCGGCGCTCGGCCGTAGATCTCATCCACCTCGGCCAGCTCCTCGTCGACTTTCTCGCGCGCCCCTTCGGGAGCCTGCCAGTCGAAACCCACGCTGGACACCTTCTGCTGGATGCGATAGGCGCGGACGAGCGCGGGTAGCGCCTCGGGCAACGAACCGATCACGCCTCCTTGTTCAGTCGGTTTTTCGGCGCGCTTGAGCCGCTCCCACATCGCTTGATGCCCCGTGCCAGCGTACTCGGCGTCGCCGAAGACATGAGGATGGCGCCGGACCATCTTGGCGATCAACGACCCCGCCACGTCCTGGGGCGTGAACCGCTCTTCCTCCTCCGCGATCACCACCTGGAAGGCGAGGTGTAGCAGAAGGTCGCCGAGCTCGTCGACGATCGCGTCCTCGTCGCCGGACTCGACAGCCACCGCCGCCTCGTGAGCTTCCTCGATGAGGAAGGGAAGCAAGCTCCGCGGGGTCTGCTCGCGGTCCCACGGGCAGCCACCAGGCGCCCGCAATGTTCGCAAGAGCTCGAGAACGCCGCGGAACGTCGGGGGGAAACGAGGAGCTCGGGGATCGCCGATCTCGGACACGAGCGGCAAGATAGGAAGGGCCGGAAACGGCGGCGAGGCGCGAGGTGACCGCTCGCGGGGCCCGGTTGCTCGGCCGGTTAGCGCTTTCTACGTTGCCCGGCCGTGACCCCTGGCCCTGACGTACCACCCGTAACGCCCACGACCGCTCGTACCTGGGTCGAGGTTGATCTCGGCCGGATCGCGGACAACATCCGGACGCTGCGCGCAAGGTTGCCAGCCGACACGGGCGTCCTGATGACCGTCAAGGCAAACGCGTACGGTCACGGTCTCGTGCCGGTCGCGCGCACCGCGATCGAGGCCGGGGCCTGGGGCTTGGGTGTGGCGGCGCTCGACGAGGCGGCCTCGCTGCGCGCGGCCGGGATCAGGGCCCCCGTGGTTTGTCTCATGCCGACTCTGCCCGCTGAAGCGACGCGGACGATTGAGCTCGACGTAATTCCTGCCGTCATGGATTGGGAGCAGGCCGCCGCACTGGCGCGATGCGCGCGCACCGTCGGTCGGCGGGTTGCCGTGCACGTTGAGGTCGATACCGGCATGGGGCGCGCCGGCGTGCGCGACGACGCTGCAATGGCGCTCATCGACCGCATCGACCGCGAATTGCGAGAGCTATACCTCGACGGTATCTTCACTCACTTCGCCAGCGCCGACGAGACCGATGCCCGCTTCACCGAGCGGCAGCTGGACCGCTTCGACGTGCTCCTGGCCGCGCTCGCCGAGCGTGGCATCCAGCCGGCGCGCGTCCATGTCGCGAACAGCGCAGCGGCGCTCCGCTTTCGACGGGCGGCGCGGACGTTGGTTCGTCCCGGTATCGTGCTCTACGGTGCGGCGGGCGAGATCGCGGCCGGCGGCGATACGGGGTGGGGTGGTTCCACGGGCTGGGATGGTTCCGCCGGACGGGGTCGCTCCGGGAACGACGAGGCGTTCGTTCCGGCGCTCGCCTGGCGAGCCCGCGTCGTTGGAATCAAGCCGCTGGGACCGGGCGATGCGGTGAGCTACCATCGCTGGTACGTGGCGACCGAGCCTCAACGCGTCGCGATCCTGGCCGTGGGGTACGGCGACGGTTGGCCGCTCACGCTCTCGAACCGCGGCAGCGTGCTGTTGCGCGGTCGGGCCACACCAATCCGCGGCGCGGTCTGCATGGATCTCACCATGGTCGATGCGACACCCTTCCCGGACCTGTCGGCGGGGGAGGTGGCCACGTTGATCGGCCGTGAGGGCGATGAACGTCGGACGGTCGAGGAAGTCGGAAGCGAGGCTGGGCTCATGAGCTACACGATCCTGACAGGCATCGGACCACGCGTTCCGCGCGTCTACGTGGAGGACTGACGTATGATCGAGCAGAACTCGGAGAACCGCTTCGTCGAGCGGCGCTCGGCGTACGTCGCAACCGAAGGCGAGGAGAGTCCGACCGCGGAAACGGAGCCGAGCGTAGAGGCCGCGGAACCAGAACCGAGCATGCAGGAAGCTGTGCCGAGCGTCGAACCGACGGTGGAGGAAGGGCCTGGTGAACCGCCCGCGGTCGATCTCGACCTCGAGGAGATGGCGCGCGTCGAGATCCCAGAGGCTTCCTTTTACGAGATCGTCCAGCCGCTCGAGATCCAGGCGCTCCAATTTCTCGGTGAGCTGCCGCTCACTGCGGACGGCCAGCGCGGCGTGCTCCTTCGTTGGGCTAAGCACGTCATCGACCTCCTCGGCGTCCTCGAGGAGCGCACGCGCGGAAACCTGCCGCCCGAAGAATCTCAGTACCTCGAGCAAGTGCTCACCGATCTTCGCATGCGCTACGTGCGGGCCTCCTCGTGAGGGGTGGAGCGGATCTCGAAGCGGAGGCACGCGAAGCGCAGGAGCGCGCTTACGCCCCCTATTCGGGATATCGCGTGGGCGCGGCGATCGAGAGCGATGACGCCCGGGTGTTCGTTGGCTGCAACGTCGAAAACGCTTCGTTCGGCGTCACCTGCTGCGCGGAGCGCGTGGCGCTCTACAGTGCGGTGACCGCCGGCGCCCGCGCCTTCCGGCGGATCGTGATCGCCGCCAGCGGCCGGATGCCCTACCCCTGTGGAGCGTGTCGACAGGCTCTCAGCGAGTTCTCACCCTCGCTCGAAGTGATCGTGATCGGGACCGACGGCGACCGTCACGAGTTCTCGCTCGACGAGCTCCTCCCGCATCCCTTCACTCTACCCGAGGGTCTTCTGACATGAAGATGGCGCGCGTCGTCGGGAGCGTCGTGGCGACGCAGAAGGACGAGCGCCTGGAGGGCCTCAAGCTCCTCCTCGTTCAGAACCTCGATCTCGAGATGACGCTCGAGAAGGGATATGTCGTGGCGGTCGACGCGGTGGGAGCGGGAGCCGGTGAGGTCGTGTTGTACGCCACGGGCTCCTCGGCCCGTCAGACCTCGATGACCGATGGCAAGCCGGTCGACGCCGTCATCATGGCGATCGTCGACCAGTACGACGTCCGCGGGGAACTGACGCGCACCGCGTGAGCCGTTTCGCCCTCGCCCTGATCAGCGCGGCAACCGCGCTCCTTCTCGTCAGGTGTGTCGGCGACGACACGAGTCCGGCGGGGGTGGGACTTCTTCCCGAGGACGTGGTGGGGAATCTGCAGATCGCGGTCTCGTCGAACTTCGAGCTGGCGACCGATTACGGTGTATTTCCTGCGGACCGCGACCTCGCCGAGAGATTGATCACCGCCCACGACTGGCCGACCGCGAACGATTTCGAGAGCCGCGTCGTTTTCCAGTTTCAGGTCGCAGATCTGGATTCGCTTCCCGAAGGGACCGGGCTCACCGAGCATCGGCTGAGACTCATCTTCATTGCTCCCCCCGAGGAGGTATCGATCGGCGTCCACCGGCTCACGAGCGCTTGGAGCGAGGAGGCGACGACCTGGAGCCAGCGCGAGCTGGGTCAACCCTGGAACACGCCGGGCGGCGATTTCGATCCCGAGCTCGTGGCGCGTTTCGATGTCCCCGCTGCCCCGCCCGACACTACTCCGGGGGACACGACCTCGGCCGTGACCGTTGACAGCCTGAGCGTCGGGATACCCGCTGATCTGGTGGCTGGATGGCTCGCCGGCACGATTCCCAACCACGGGCTCATCCTGATCCAGGAGACGCCGGGTGCGGTGGTCGACTTCGCCTCCCGGGACGTCCAGGGCAACCCGCTGAGCGGACCGGTCCTGGAGGTCGATGCGCTCTTGCCCGACTCGGTCACGGCTGCGACGCTGCAGTTTCCTGCCACCGAGGACGTGTTTCTGGCGCTCGACGAGTCTCCGACGTCACCGGGCGGCCTCGTCGTGCGCGGAGCGGAACCACCGCGTCGGACCGTGCTCAAGTCCGTGTTCGAGGAGGTTCCCATCGGCGCGACGGTCGCATCGGTTCAGCTGGTGATGACGATTCGCGCGGTGGACGTTCCGCGTGATTCCCTCTTCCTCCTGGTCGTACCTCTGGTCACCGACTTTCGGGGGGAGAGCACGATTCTCGCTCTGGTGTCGGGCCTCTCGCCACTGGCGACGATCCGCCCGGAAGCTCAGCCCGGCGATACAGTGGTGTTCGAGTCGATCGCCTTGACATCGCTCGTGCGTCAATGGGTGGCGCGACCCGAGACAAACCACGGGATCGCGCTGAGGCTTCCCGAAGCCGGGCCGATCTCGGAGAACCTCATCTTCGGCGGAGTCCAGTTCCACGGCCCCGAGGCTGCGGTCGAGGTCCGACCACGCGTTCGGATCGCGTTCGTGAGGTCGGCAGTTCCCGGAGAAACCGAATGATCGGGCGCCTAGCCACCGTCAGCCTCGTCATCCTGGCGGCCTCGCCCGCGCGCGCACAGGAGAGCGTCTTCAACCTTCCGGCGTTCGGCGTCCCGGCGAGTGGGGAATCGATCCGTGCCCGGGGACTGGGCGGTGCCGGCCTCGGGCTCGACGGCGAGCCCTTCTCCGTGGAGGTCCCGGCTCAGCTCACGCGCTTCACTCGCACGGGCTTTCATTTGTCCGCGGTCGGTCAGCGAACCGACGTCGAGGACCGCACGCAATCGGGGAAGATCGAGGACGTCGCATTCCCGATGGGACAGCTCGTCTTCCCCGCTTGGAGAGGCACCGCGCTTTCGCTCGCGTTCCACCAATTCGTCGATTTCGATGCGGCCGTCACGACGACGACGGTCTTGGAAGATGATACGCTGCCGGTTTCGCTGCGATCGGAGGGCGGCATTTCGCTCATCGCGCCGGGGGCCGCCTGGGCGGTCGACGACCGGACGTCGGTGGGCGCCTCGCTCGACATCTACTTGGGCTCGCGGCGGCTGGTTCGCCAGATCGACACCGGGGAGATCAGTAGTGGCGCCCTGGGGACGGTCGACAGCGTGGCGCGCGACTTTCGGGCGGTGGGGGTGACAGTGAGCCTGGAGCGCGCCTTCGGGGACGCCCACGTGGCGGCCGCCTGGCGGTTGCGGCCGTCGATCGAAAGCGAGATCACCCAAGCAGCGGGAAGCGGTGTGGTGGGCCGCACGACCGAGTACGACCTACCGTCGGAGATCGTGCTGGGTGGTTCCACACGCCTCTCGCGACGGCTGCTGGCGGGGGCGGTCCTGCGGTGGTCGGATTGGGGCGGACTCGAAGACCCGGCGGGAAGCCAGTTCGGCTCCGCAGTCGAGATCGGTGGAGGGGTCGAGCTCGCTCCGGGAGACAAACAGCTCTGGATCTTGGGGCCCGACGCGCCGCTGCGCGCCGGCCTCCGGTGGCGGCGCCTCCCGCTGCGGGTCGACGGCCATCCGGTCGATGAGTGGGTAGCCAGTGCGGGCTACGGCCGCGCCTTTTGGGCGAGATGGAGCCGGCTCGACGTCGTCTTCGAGATCGGGCGGCGCGGAGACATCGACGCGGTCGGCGTCACCGAGAGCTTCATGCGTTTTGGGGTTGGCCTCTCGGCCTTCGAGCAGTGGCGTCGCAACCGGCCCGGCGGCCCCTAGCCCTTTGACGAGCCTCTCGGCCGGGCCTAGCTTGAGCCGCTCGTTCCTTTTTTCACAAGCCCATTCCCCCAACCTCCCGTGCGACACCGACTGACGCTGCGCTGGGCCATCATCGCCGTCGCCCTCCTGGCTGCGGCTTGGTATCTATGGCCCACCGTCCGGCTGTACTCCATGCCCCAATCGGAGCGCTCCGAGCTCCAGCGCGACGACCCGACGGCCTTCGATCGCCTGCAGGAGCGCGCGATTCAACTCGGCCTCGACCTCCAGGGAGGCATGCACCTGGCTCTCGAGCTCGACGAGTCGAAGCGCGCCTTCAGTGAGGACGAGCGCCGCGACGCCATCGATCGCGCGCTCGAGATCATCCGTAACCGCGTCGACCAGTTCGGAGTGACCGAGCCCCTGATTCAGAAGGTGGGCGACCACCGGATCATCGTGGAGCTCCCCGGGATCCAGGACGAAGAGCGGGCCAAGGAGCTCGTGCAGCGCACGGCGTATCTAGAGTTCCAGCTGGTTGTCGATGCGCAGGGAGCGATCGACCAGATCCGGGCCATCGACGAAGCGCTGAAAGGTCGGACGGGAGCGGCGCCCGATACTACCGCTGCGAGCGACACGACCGCGCAGCGCGACACGACCGCCGCCGACACGACCGCGGCAGACACAACGGCCTCGGATACCACCCGCTCCCTGGGGGAGATCCTGGGCGGTCCCGAGGGACCGTCGGGGACGGAAGAGCGCCCCTTCTCCGCTCTCCTCCAGAGCGATCCGACGCAACAGTTCCAGTTCCTGGTCGAGGAAGGCGATGTAGCGCGCTCGCGAGAGATGCTGGCCGACTCGACCGTGATCGCGGCGATCGACCCGGCTTACGAATTCGTCTGGGGCATGGAGAAACCGTTCACGGACGGACGGGTGTACAGAGGTCTCTTCGTCGTCGAGAAGGAGCCTCCGCTGACGGGCGAAGCGATTGCCGACGCGGCGGCCGGCTTCGACACCCAGCTCACCCAGCAACCGATCGTGACGCTCGAGATGACCGCCGAAGGCGCCTCGAACTTCGCCGAGGTCACGGGCGAGCACGTGAACGAGCAGTTGGCGATCGTCCTCGACGAGGTCGTCCGCATGGCGCCCAACATTCGTCAGCGGATCACCGGTGGGAGCGCCCAGATCGAGGGCTTCGACTCGATCGAGGAGGCGCGCGACATCGCAATCGTCCTGCGCGCCGGTGCGCTTCCGGCTCCGCTCCAGATCATCGAGGAGCGGACGATCGGTCCTACACTCGGAGCGGATTCGATCCAGAAGGCGCGTCTGGCGGGACTGCTGGCTTTGGCCACGGTGGCCCTGTTCATGGTGATCTATTACCGGGCCTCGGGCCTGCTTGCCGACGTGGCGCTCGCATTCAACATGATCTTCACGTTGGCGGCTCTGGCGGGGTTCGGCGCAACGCTTACGCTGCCCGGGATCGCCGGATTGATTCTCACCGTTGGCATGGCGGTCGACGCCAACGTCCTGATCTTCGAGCGGATCCGCGAAGAGCTCGAGCTCGGGAAGTCGGTACGGGCGGCGATCGACGCCGGCTTCAATCGTGCGTTCCTAACGATTCTCGACGCTCAGATTACGACCTTCATCGCGGCAGCGGTCCTCTTCCAGTTCGGCACCGGCCCGATCAAGGGGTTCGCCGTCGCGCTGACGATCGGCATACTGTCTTCGATCTTCACCGCCGTATTCCTGACCCGGACCGTGTACGAGACGTGGATCCGGCGCCGGCCCGCGCACACGCTTAGCATCTGATGTTCCGCATCTTTCACCATACGAGCATTCCGTTCCTCCGCTACCGTAAGTTCACGTACATCTTCTCGACGGTGATCCTGCTTGCGACGCTCGTCTCGATCGTCGTTCGTGGCGGGCTGCGCTACTCCATCGACTTCACCGGCGGCACGCTCGTCCAGCTCGACTTCACGCAACCGATCGCCCCCGAAGACCTGCGCGCCTCTCTCTCGCGCATGACGGGCCTCGAGTCGTACGAAGTCCAACGTTTCGGTGATCCCACCGAGTTCGTGGTTCGCGCTAAGGTGCCCACCGGTCAAGAAGAGGAATTCCGCAACCGCATAGCGGCGCACCTGAAACGAGATTTGCGTGGAGTCGGGTTTTCCGTCGTGCGTGGAGAGGCGGTTGGCCCCAAGATCGGCGAGGAGCTCAAGCGCCAGGCCGTGCTCGCGATCCTGTACGCCATGGTGCTCATTCTCGGCTACGTGACGCTCCGATTCGGCTGGCAATTCGGCGTCGGGGCGATCATCGCCACGGCGCACGACGTGGTGTTCGCCGTGGGCGCCTTCGCCCTGCCTAACAAGGAAATCTCGTTAGCCGTTGTGGCGGCGTTCCTCACGATCGTCGGCTATTCGCTGAACGATACGGTGGTCGTCTTCGACCGCATTCGTGAGGATCTCAAGACGAAGCGACGCTCCTCCTACGAGGAGATCGTCAACATGGCGTGCAACGAGACACTGTCGCGGACCGTCATCACCTCCGGAGCGACCCTGGTCGTTATCCTCTTCCTCTATTTTCTCGGCGGCGAGGTCATCCACGACTTCGCCTACGCGCTGGCGGTAGGGGTCGTGATCGGTAGCTATTCCTCGATCTTCGTTGCCTCGGCTCTGGTCGTGGATGGCCAGCGGTTCCTCGTCGGTCGCGGGGGGAAGCCCCCGGCCCGGCCCCGCCGCGCGCGAGCCAGTACCCGCTCCTAGTGTCCTGACTCAGGGAACTAGAGTCGTGTCGCCAGAGTCGGAGAGCGCTCTGCGTCTCTTCGATAGCCATTGCCATCTTCAGGACGAAGCATTCGACGTCGATCGCGCCGATGCGCTCATGCGTGCATGGCAGGTGGGAGTCCGCGAGATCGTCGCGATCGCCTCCGAGCCTGAGGATAGCGCGCGGGCGCGGCCGCTGGCGGAGTCGAGCGGCGAGCAGGAGACGCCTCGGGTCTGGTGGACGGCCGGGGTACATCCTCACGAGGCTTCCCGGTGGACGCGCGCGGTTCAGGTCGAGGTCGAAGAGGCGCTCGATCGAGGTGCCGTCGCGGTCGGCGAAACCGGACTCGACCATCACTACTTGAACAGCCCCGCACCAGACCAGGCGCGTGCCTTTGCCGATCAGCTCGCGATCGCCGCCGATCGGGATCTGCCCGTGGTTGTCCACTCGCGTGACGCCGAGGACGAGACGCTGGCGACCCTGGCGGCCGGTGGCGTGGCGCCGGAACGGGTCGTGCTCCACTGTTTCACGGGCTCCCGAGCGATGCTCGATGAGGCTGTCGCGCGCGGCTACTACGTGTCGTTCTCGGGGATCGCGACGTTCCGGAAATTTCCGGCCGCCGAGCTCGTGCCGCGCGTACCGGAAGAGAGGCTCCTGATCGAGAGCGACTCCCCATACCTGGCCCCCGTGCCGTACCGCGGTCGTCGCAACGAGCCGGCGTTTCTGCCGTCGACTGCTGCCGCGATCGCCGGGTTGCGAGGGACGACCGTCGAGGCGCTAGCCGAAGCGACACGCGTGAACGCGCTCCGTTTCTATCGATTGACGGAGGAGGGCTCGTGAGGAGCGACATCGAGATCGCCCAGCAAGCGCAGATCAGGCCGATCGCCGACGTCGCCGCGGACATCGGCCTCGAGGCGGTCGACATCGAGCCCCACGGCCGGCACATCGCCAAGGTCCGCCTCGAGGCGCTCGGCGCGCGTCCGTTGCGCGGCAAGCTCATCCTGGTGACCGGAATCTCGCCCACCACCGCGGGGGAGGGGAAGTCGACTGTCTCCGTGGGCCTGGCACAAGCGCTGTGGGGCAGCGGTCACAGGGCGATCCTATGCCTGCGCGAGCCATCGCTCGGGCCGTGCATGGGGATCAAGGGCGGAGCGGCGGGCGGCGGATACGCCCAGGTCGTCCCCATGGAAGAGATCAACCTCCACTTCACCGGCGACATCCACGCGGTAGGAGCGGCCAACAACCTGCTGGCGGCGATCGTCGACAACCACATGCACCACGGCAATGGCCTCGGGCTCGACCCACGCCAGATCCTGTGGCGGCGCGCGGTCGACATTAACGATCGTGCGCTGCGCCGCATCGTGGCGGGTCTCGGCGGTAAGATGCACGGCGTCCCTCGCGAGGATGGGTTCGCGATCACGGTGGCGAGCGAGGTGATGGCGATCCTGTGTCTGGCGGAGGGTCTCGAGGATCTCGGGCGGCGGCTGGGCGAGGTGATCGTCGGCTACACGTACAGCGACGATCCAGTGCGCGCGCGCGATCTCGGCGTCCAAGGCGCAATGACGTTGCTTCTCAAGCAGGCGCTAAAGCCTAATCTCGTCCAGACCCTCGAGGGTGGTCCGGCCTTCGTCCACGGCGGTCCATTCGCCAACATCGCTCACGGGTGCAACTCGCTCCTGGCGACCCGTATGGCGCTCGCGCTCGGCGACTATTGTGTGACCGAAGCCGGATTCGGGGCCGAGTTGGGGGCCGAGAAGTTCTTCGACATCAAGTGTCGCTATGGCAGGCTCCGGCCGGCGGCGGCGGTCGTGGTGGCAACCGCGCGGGCGCTCAAGCACCACGGCGGAATTCCGCGCAAGGATCTGGGCGCGGAGAACGTAGCGGCGCTGGAGGGCGGGCTCCCCAACCTGGCCGCTCACCTCGACGTGCTGGAGCGATTCCACGTTCCGGCGGTCGTCGCGATCAACGCGTTCTCCGGCGACGGCGATGCCGAGCTGTCTCGCATCGAGGCGTTTTGCGCCGAGCGCGGCGTCCCCTGCGCACGAACCGCCGTGCACGCGCGAGGGGGAGCGGGTGGCGCTGAGCTCGCCG
Source organism: Gemmatimonadota bacterium (assembly GCA_046261835.1). GTDB lineage: Bacteria > Gemmatimonadota > Gemmatimonadetes > JACCXV01 > JAHWKZ01 > JBHEOA01. The sequence goes on along the minus strand of JBHEOA010000017.1, from coordinate 6,835 downwards.
AGCGGGTCGTCGCACTAGCCCGGCGCGGCGCCCCGGACTTCGAGCCACTCTACCCGCTGAGCTGGCCACTGACGTTGAAGATCGACGCGATCGCAACCGGGCTCTACGGCGCGGACGGGGTGGAGTACAGCCGCCCGGCGGAGCGGGAGATCGCGCGCATGGAGGCGCTCGGGCTCGGAGCTCTGCCGGTGTGCATCGCGAAGACCCAGTACTCTCTCTCCGATGATCCTTCGCGGCTCGGACGCCCGCGCGGATTCCACCTCACCGTCACCGAGGCGCGCCCCTCCGCGGGGGCGGGGTTTGTCGTCGTCCTGACCGGCGATATCATGACGATGCCGGGGCTGCCGCGTCGGCCGGCGGCGGAGGGGATGAGAGTAGACCCAGACGGCACCACCCACGGCTTGTTTTAGCCCGGGCGCTGAAGATGACGAATGTCTGCGTTGCGCTCCTCGTCGGTCCTGCGGCGTACATTGAACAGCACGCCTCGGTCTTCGTCATCTTGAGCGCCCTTGTAGCGCTTACTTCCAGGAGGTCACGGGCGGAAGGAGCATGATGAAGAAGCGGGTGGAGACGCGGGAGGCGCCGGGGGCGATCGGGCCTTACAGCCAGGGGATCGTGGCCGGCGCATGGGTGTTCACCGCGGGGCAGATCGGCCTCGATCCGGCGACGGGCGAGCTTGTCCAGGGTGTCGAAGACCAGGCGCGGCGGGCGCTGGCCAATGTGGGGGCGATCCTGGAGGCAGCCGGTTGCTCGTGGAAGGACGTCGTCAAGACGACGGTCTACCTGCGAGATCTGGCCGACTTCGCTGCCGTAAACGCGATCTACGCAGAGGTCGTGACCGAGCCACATCCGGCCCGCTCGACTATCCAGGCCGCGGCCCTTCCCAAGGACGCGCGGGTAGAGATCGACGCGATCGCTCTGAAGCCGGACCGCGTGAACGAGCCATGAGCATGACCAGGGACGAGATCACCAAGCTGACGGAGAAGGTGCGCTGCGCGGGTTGAGCGTCGAAGCTGAGTCCGGCGGACTTGCATCGCGCGCTCGAAGCTCTACCGCGCTACGCGGCTGATCCCGACATCCTCGTCGGACTGGACACGTTCGACGACGCTGGGGTCGTGCGCCTAACGCCCGAGCTCGCGCTTATCCAGACCGTCGACTTCTTCACCCCGATCGTCGATGACCCGTACGACTACGGGCAGATCGCGGCCGCGAATGCGCTTTCCGACGTCTACGCCATGGGAGGGACTCCCCGCACGGCGCTCAACCTCGTGTGCTGGCCGCCCTCGGGTCTCGATCCCGAGATCTTGGGAGCGATCCTCGCAGGCGGCGCCGACAAGGTGCACGAGGCGGGGTGCGCGCTGATCGGAGGCCACTCGATCCAGGACGAAGAGCTGAAGTACGGGCTGGCCGTGACGGGGATCGCGCGGCCGGACGAGATCGTGACAAACGCCGACGCGCGGCCCGGCGACGCGCTCGTCTTGACCAAGCCGCTCGGCACGGGAATCGTCACCACTGCGCTGAAGCGCGGGGCGCGGACTCAGGACGAGATCGGCGAGGTGGTCGCCGCGATGAAGGCGCTCAACGGGTCCGCGATGGCGGTCGCGCGTCGGTACGAACCACACGCCGCGACCGACGTCACGGGGTTCGGCCTCCTCGGCCACGGCGTGCAGATGGCCGACGCGAGCGGTGTGACGCTCGTCTTCGAGGCGGACCGGCTCCCTTTGTTCGCCGCAGCGGAGGATCTCGCGTTGCAGGGTCACGTACCGGGCGGCGGCTCCGCGAACCGTGCGTACTTCGGCCCGCGCGTGGCGATCGGTGACGGCGTCGCCGAGGGACGGGTCCTGGTCGGGTTCGATCCGCAGACGAGTGGGGGACTCTTGCTGGCCGTCCCGGCTCGGGCCGCGGATGATCTTGTCGCCGAGCTCGTCGCGGTGGGATGGGATGCGGCGACGCGCGTCGGCACCGTCGAGGCACGCGGAGTCGCTGCGGCGCGCTTCGTTTGACGCCCTTTGGCGTCAAGCCTGAAGGGCCGTGCGCGTTGACACGCCATTGCGTGGCTCCCATCTTGGCCGCCGGCCGCAAGACAACAGCGAACCGAGAAAGCTCTCCTCCCCCATCCCGGGCTCGCGCAATCAGCGTTGTGGAGATCGTTTCGATGCGTAAAGGATTCCTCGTCGGGTGCGCGTTCCTCGGTCTGGGGTGGCTCGGCTGCAACGATTCCCCAACCGGGAGCGGCGAGCAGCCGGGAGTGATCGGACCCGCCGGAGGCGCGGTGACGCTGGGCGCCGAGGCCCGGATCGACGTGCCGGCCGGCGCGCTCTCGGAAGAGATCTTGATCCAGATCGTCCCGGTCTCCACTCCGACGGACCTCGTGGCGCAAGGGGCGATCGGGCAGGCATACCGTTTCGAGCCCGTCGGTCAGGACTTCGCGACGCCTGCGAGGATCACGATCCTCGTGCCTCCCGCGGTCCTCGGCGGCCGTTCGCTCGACAGAGTCACGATCCTGCGCTCGACATCCGTAACCAGCGCGCTCATTCCTGCCGGCGAGGAGCTGGGGTCCATCACCCGCTCCTCCGACGGCCGCGTGAGCGGCACAACCACGCAGCTCGGCGTCTTCTCAGCGGCGATCTCCAACACCGCACCGGGGGCGGACGCTGGACCCGACCAGAATGTCGCAATCAGCGCGACGGTGAACCTTTCGGGCTCCGGCACGGATCCCGACGGGGACCCGCTCACCTTCTCGTGGGCGTTCGTGTCGCGGCCAGCGGCTAGCGCCGCAGCACTGACCAACCCTGGAAGCCAGACCGCCACCTTCGTGGCCGACGTCGCCGGGACCTACGATGTCCGGCTCACCGTGTCGGACGGACTGGGCGGGACCGATACCGACGACGTGCGGATCGTCGCCACTACCGCCGGCGGCAACAGCGCCCCCAATGCCGTCGCCGGCCCCGACCTCGTGGGTTTCGTCGGCGCGACCGTCGCCTTGAACGGGTCCGGCTCCGCCGATCCCGACGGCGATCCGGTCGTCTTCTCCTGGAACTTCCTGACCCGACCTTCGGGGAGCGCGGCGATGATCACCGACGCCGCCAGCGCGATCGCCTCGTTCGTCCCGGACCAGCCGGGGACGTACGACATCAGGCTGACGGTGTCGGATGGCCAGCTTTCCGATTCCGACGAGGTGCGGGTCGTTGTGACGCAGCAGAACCGCGCTCCTACTTTGAACGTGTCTGCACCCGACGCCGTGTTCGTGGGCGAGGAGGCGGTGATCAACGCCGTGGCCAGCGATCCTGACAACGACCCCGTGACGGTCGACTTCGAGCTCCTCGAGAAGCCGGCCAGCGGCGGGGATCTGACCGCGGCCGGCAGCACCGTCAGGTTCACCAGCACCGTTGCGGGACTCTACCGGGTGCGGGTCATCGCGTCCGACGGTAGGGGTGGAGCGACCCAGACCGACGTCGCGGTCGGGTTGAATCCGCACGTGGATGGCAACTACGCCGTAACGGTGAACGCCGATGCCACGAGCTGCGGCCAGGGGCAAGACACGAGCATCGGAGTGCTCCCCGTCTTTCAGCCGAGCGCGGGGAGCGTTACTCTCGACCTGCCCGGCGCCAGCAGCGCCTTCGTGGACCAGGCGCCGGGACAGTTGCTCGGCGAGGAGTTCTCCTTCAACGGCACGATCCGCATCCAGTCCGGCACCTCGGTCTTCCCATTCACGGGCACGATCCAGGGGACGATTCAGGCGAGCGGCGAGCTGAACCTCCTGTTCAACTTCGGTGCTCCTGGTAACTTCTGCCGGGTCCCGGGAACGATCGTAGGCAGTCGGAACTGAGCTCCGAATCTCGCGCGTTTCCGCTCGTGGGGGAGCCCGGCCGGCTCCCCCTTCGTACATTGGTCGTCGATGACGATCGCCGCCCCGGCCGCCCGCCCCGGTGTTCGCGCTCCGCGCGGCGAAAGCCTTCGCTGCAAGGGTTGGCACCAGGAAGCCGCCCTGCGAATGCTCCTCAACAACCTCGATCCCGAAGTCGCCGAGGACCCCGAGCGGCTGATCGTCTACGGCGGGTCGGGCCGCGCGGCACGCTCATGGGCCAGCGTCGATGCAATCGTCGCGACGCTCGAGCGCCTCGAGAACGACGAGACGCTCTGCGTTCAATCGGGAAAGCCCGTCGGCGTCTTCCGCACCCACCCATGGGCCCCCCGGGTCTTGATCGCCAACGCCGTCGTGGTGCCGCGCTGGGCCACCGCCGACGAGTTCCGCCGATTGGAAGGATTGGGCCTCACGATGTACGGCCAGATGACGGCGGGCTCGTGGATCTATATCGGGACTCAGGGAATTCTCCAAGGTACCTACGAGACGTTCGCCGCCCTGGGGAACGTGCACTTCGGCGGCACGCTCCGCGGGCGGTGGCTCCTGACCGGCGGCTGCGGCGGCATGGGCGGCGCCCAGCCGCTGGCGGCGACCATGAACGAGGCGGCGTGCCTCGTGGTCGACGTCGACCCGGCTCGCCTCGAGCGCCGGGTCGAGACGCGCTACCTCGACGAGATGACCGATGATCTGGACCGCGCGCTGAAGCGAGTAACCTTGGCAGCCGCTCGCCGCGAGCCGGTCTCGGTGGGGCTCGTCGGCAATTGTGCGGAGGTGCTCCCCGAGCTCGTCCGACGCGACGCCGTCCCCGACGTCGTCACCGACCAGACTAGCGCGCACGACGCCCTCTATGGCTATGTCCCCGCGGGTCTCGATCTGGCGGAGGCGACCCGACTGCGCGAGGAGGATCCCGAGGAGTACGTGCGCCGCTCGATGGCGTCGATGGCCGATCACTGCCGCGCCATCCTCGAGCTCAAGGAGCGGGGAGCGGTGGCATTCGACTACGGCAACAACCTGCGCGGCCAGGCTTTGGACGCCGGCGTCGACGATGCGTTCTCGATCCCGGGATTCGTGCCGGAATACATCCGGCCGCTGTTTTGCGAAGGGAAGGGACCCTTTCGCTGGGCCGCTCTCTCCGGTGACCCGGCGGACATCGCGGCGATCGATCGCGCGATCTTGGAGCTCTTTCCCGACGACCAGCCGCTTCACCGTTGGATCCGCCTGGCAGGCGAGCGGGTGGCGTTCCAGGGGCTGCCGGCCCGGATATGCTGGCTCGGCTACGGCGATCGGTGGAAGCTGGGGGAGAGGATCCACGCGCTGGTCGCCGACGGGGCCGTGCGCGCGCCGATCGTGATCGGTCGCGATCACCTCGACACCGGCTCGGTCGCGTCGCCCCACCGCGAGACGGAGGGGATGAAGGACGGCTCCGACGCGATCGCCGACTGGCCCGTCCTCAATGCCCTCCTCAATACGGCGAGCGGTGCGTCGTGGGTGTCGTTCCACCACGGCGGCGGTGTGGGGATCGGCCTCTCGCTCCACGCCGGCCAGGTGACGGTGGCCGACGGGACGGATGACGGGGCCCGGCGGCTCGAGCGCGTTCTGACCAACGACCCCGGCCTGGGAGTCGCCCGCCACGCCGACGCTGGCTACGAGGAGGCGAAGCGCGTGGCGCGCGAGCGGGGCATCGACGTGCCGATGCTCGACGCGTGATGCACGCGGCATGCGGCGGGCCCTGATCCGCCGCGTCCTCGCCCCGGACCTCGTCTGGCGCGGCGGAGCCTTTCAGCGGAACGTCGCGATCGAGATCGGCGGCGACGGCCGGATCGCTCGTGTGGGCCCGGCCGCGGATCTCGCCGACGGCGCATCCGAGAGGTTGACGGAACGCGCGCTCTTACCCGGATTCGTCAATGCGCACAGCCACGCCTTCCAGCGCCTGCTCCGGGGTCGCGCCCAGTGGCGCCTCGTGGGCGGCGAGGCCGACTTCTGGTCCTGGCGCGAGGCGATGTACCAGGTCGCGCTCGAGCTCTCGCCCGACGACGTCCACCAGGTCGCCCGCTTCTGCTTCATCGAGATGCTGGCCGCAGGCTTCACGACGGTCGCCGAGTTTCACTACCTGCGGAACGATGCGCGCGGTCGCGCCTATGACGACCCCCAGGAGATCGCCCACCGCGTGATCGGAGCGGCGCGCGAGGTGGGGCTGCGCGTCGTGCTCCTCGACGCCGCCTACGCGAGTGGCGGGATCGGGGCCCCGCTCGAAGAGCGCCAGCGGCGGTTCGCCACGCCCGACCTCGATCGTTTCCTGAGCGGCGTCGAGACGCTCGCCGACCGTTGGGTGGACGATCCGGCGGTCGAGGTCGGGGTCGCGCCACACAGCGTTCGGGCTGTTCCGCGCGAGTGGCTCGGCCCGATCGCCGCCTGGGCCGCCGAGCGGCGCCTGCCGCTCCACGCCCATGTGGCGGAGCAGCCCGCCGAGGTCGCGGCGTGCCGGGCGGCCTATGGGCGCGGGCCGGTCGAGGTCCTGGCAGACGAGGGGGCGCTCGGTCCGGGAACCACGGTGGTCCACGCGACTCACGTCGAGCCCGCCGAGATCGCGCTCCTCGCCGGCGCGCGAGCCGGCGTGTGCGCGTGTCCCACGACCGAGCGCGACCTGGGAGATGGTTTCCTGCCGGCCGACGAGCTCGCTCGGGCCGGAGTCTCCCTCGCGATCGGAAGCGACAGCCAGACGGTCATCGATCCCTTCGAGGAAGTGCGGCTCGTCGAGTACCACGAGCGCCTGCGTCGCGGCCGGCGGGTCGTTCTGGGAACGGATCGCGACGGCAGGCGCGATACGGCGCCGGTTCTCCTGGCGATGGCGAGCGAGGGCGGCGCGCGATCGCTCGGACTCGACGCAGGACGAATCGAGCCCGGGGCGTGGGCGGATTTCGTTGCGATCGACACCGATCATCCCGCGCTCGCTGGTTGGAGCGATGCCAC
>JBHEOA010000016.1:0-34000 GCA_046261835.1 Gemmatimonadota bacterium | reverse complement strand
GGGGAGGAGATCCGCCGCCGTATCGAAGCCGGTGGCTACCGGCTTCAGCCGTTGCGCTGGGACGGCGGACCGGCGCGGTCCTACCGGGTGCCGGGCCACCAGGGACGTGTGGGGTTCATCACCGCGGTGAGCCACCACTTCTGCGGCGCCTGCAACCGCCTCCGGCTCACCGCCGACGGGTACTTCGTCAACTGCCTCTACGGCGAGAAGCGCCTCAACCTTCGCGACCCCTTGCGGGCGGGGGCGGGGGACGACGAGCTGGCCGACCTGATCCAGTCCGAGCTCGATCGCAAGTGGGCCGCCCATCCCGATCTAGCCGCCGGCGAGATCCCCGTCCTCGGCACGATGAGCCAGATCGGCGGCTGACTCAGGCGCGGTAGCGCAATAGGGCCCCGACGCCGTCGAGGGACGACAGCCCTGCGTGCTCCTCGACGATCTCGACCCGCCGCCCCGTTCGTTCCGCCCGACGCACCATCGCCTCGCGGAGGTCGATCTCCTCGGCTGGGGTCTGACAGAACAGGCACTCCCGCGGGGACGGCCGGCGGCCAAGCACGCGGCACTTGGGGCACTGCCATCCGACCTCGCCATCGAACGACTCGAGGAGCAATAGAATATCGACCTGCTCCATGTTGAGGGCGTCGATCGTCGGATCGAGGCCCGCCACCGCGAGGCCGCCCGCACGGAATCGATCGATGACCTGGTCGGCGAGCCGCCGCGAGTCTTCGATCTCGGTCTGACGCACAGTGTCGATCGTGCGGCGCAGGATCTCCTGCTTGGCGGCGTCGATCGGGATCCGCTCGACGTCGATCACCTTCTCGGCGATCGCCGGGGTCAGCTGGCGACGCAGCTCGCTGAGGATCGTGATGTCACCCGCGAGAATGACATAATCGACCTCGTGGGAGTCGACGATCTGCGCCAGCCGATCCAGGATCTCGCGCGCGTTCTTCTTGATGTGCTCCTCGATGCGGGACTGATAGCGGAGCTCGGCCCAACCGGCGACCCGGGTGCGGTCGATGGGCTCGGGCGCGAGAAAGTCCTCCTCCGTCAGGACTTCTCCCAAGCCGCATACGAAGAGACGAGCCTGGGTCGAGTCGGCGACGCATACGGCATAGAGTGGCGCCTGGTCGGCGAGCTTGACGAGCGGGTAGAGGTGCGGCACCGTCCCGACGATGAGTCGGTGGTCATCGAATTTGGCGCGGAAGGAATGGGCTTCCCATAGGCCGTCTCCCTCGCTGGCGTAGATCGCGACGGCAAGCGAGGCCGGGTCCAGTTCGGTGCCGAGATGCGCCATGATGCGATCGCGATCCGCCTCGAGTCGCGACCGGCTCTCCGAGCCTTCCGGGAACGATCGGATACGTTCCGAGAATGCCTTCTTGAGGAAGGTCTGGAACGTGGGGCGTCCGCTTCCGTCCGGCCCCACGTTGACGAAACACGAGATGACCGGGTTCGGAGAAGGCTCTCGGTGGGCCAGGCGCGCGATCGTTTCGTTCAGCGACTGAGCTGTTGTCTCATTCGCCATGCGTCTCTCCTCTCTCATCGGTACAGCAAAACGGGATGATCAAAAGCCGTCAGCACCTTCTGAGTGGTCGAGCCGACTAGGAACTCCCGCAGGCGGCCCCTGCCGAACGCACCCATCGCGAGCATCTCCGCTCCCACCTGGCGCGCGACTTCCAGGATCTGCTCGGCGGCATCGTCATCTTCGCGTACGTGGATCGCGACGTCGAGATCGTGACCGCGAGCGTAGGCGTCGGCTTCCGCGGCCAGGCGCTCGGCCTCGTCCGCCCGAGGATGGACCGAGACGACGTGAAGCTCGACCCGCGTTCGCTCGGTGTACGCCACCCCGAGCTCGAGCGCGCGAAGAGCGTGCTCGGATCCATCGTAAGCGACCAGGGCGCGGCCAAGCGGATGCTTCCCCTGGGGGCATACCAACACCGGTTTGGGCGCGCGCCGCACCACCCCCTCGGCCGTCGAGCCGAGCGGGTGCGATCCCAAGGCGGCGTGCTCACCCCGCCGACCGACCACTACGAGATCGACCGAACGTGCACGCTCGGTGATCGTCTCGACTGGAAGACCAATCTCAAGCGCGAGCTCGACGGATCTTCCCTCCGCCCGCACGCGGCTCGCGACCTCCTCCAGCAAGCGCTCTCCGTGCTGGCGCAACGCCGCGCCCAGGTCCTCGTGCCAGACAGGGATCGGCATATCTCCCCACATAGTTCCGACCGACTGAAGCAGTGGGCCTTCCAGCACGCGCACGTCGACGACGTACAGGACGATGAGTGTGGAATCGAATACTCCGGCTAGTCTCAGCGCATGATCGACGGCGGCTTCGCCAGCGGTCGATCCGTCGGTGGGGACGAGGATCCGATCGAACAAGAGACCCTCCGTCGTAGCGGTTCGATCGTGACGCGGAAGGCGAAGGTACGGACCGCCGATAGTGCCCGCAACCAGCTTTGACAAGGTCCAGGGTCACTTCTACTTTGCGTGCTCCACCATGCGTTCCTTCCGGGAAGGGCTCACCTTCGACGACATCCTGATCGTGCCGCGCCGCTCGGCGGTGCACCCGCAGGATGCCGAGGTGCGGACACGGTTCGCTCGCGGACTCGACCTCAACCTTCCCATCGTCTCCGCCGCCATGGATACCGTGACCGGCGCCCGAATGGCGATCGCGATGGCGCGCCAGGGGGGGATCGGAGTCGTTCATCGAAATCTGCCCATCGAGGCTCAGGCCGAGGAGGTCGATCGGGTCAAGCGATCAGAGAGCGGGCTCGTCCAGTCACCGGTGACGATCGGTCCGGACCGCCCGTTGGGCGAAGCGCGGGAGATCATGGAACGTATCTCGATTTCGGGCGTGCCCGTCGTCGAGACCAAGGGCCTTCTGGTCGGTATCCTCACCAAGCGGGACCTGCTTTTCGAGCGCGACATGCGGCGCCACGTCCGTGAGGTCATGACGCCGCTGGATCGGCTCGTCACGGCCCCTGTGGGCACGAAGCCCGCGGAGGCCGAAGCGATCATGGTGCGGCACAAGATCGAGAAGCTCCCGATCGTCGACGGCGAAGGCCGGCTACGCGGCCTGGTCACCGTGCGGGACATCGTCAAGCGCCGTCAGTTCCCGGATGCTTCCAAGGACGAGAAGGGCCGGTTGCGGGTAGCGGCAGCGGTGGGCACGACCGCCGACACGCCGGCCCGCGCGGACGCATTGGTGTCGGCGGGGGTCGACGTGCTGGTGGTGGACACGGCGCACGGACACGCCGAGAGTGTGCTCAAGACGGTCGAGCTCGTGCGAGAGCGCCATCCCGGCACCCAGCTGGTGTCCGGCAACGTGGGAACGCGCGCGGGGGCCGAGGACCTGATCGGGCGCGGCGTCGACGGCGTCAAGGTCGGGATCGGCCCCGGATCGATCTGTACGACGCGCGTCGTCGCCGGGATCGGAGTCCCCCAGTTCACCGCGATCCTCGACTGCGCGGAGGCGTGCGGGAAGGCGGACGTACCCCTGATCGCCGACGGCGGGATTCGATATTCGGGCGACATCGTCAAGGCGCTCGCCGCCGGCGCCGACTGCGTAATGATAGGATCACTCCTCGCAGGAACCGAGGAGAGCCCGGGCGAGACGGTCCTGCTCGAGGGACGCTCATACAAAGTGTATCGCGGCATGGGTTCGGTCGGTGCGATGACCGAGGGATCGGGTGACCGTTACTTCCAGGAGATCCAGCCCGAGGAAAAGAGAAAGTTCGTGCCCGAAGGGATCGAGGGACGCGTGCCATACAAAGGCCCGGTGGCCGACACCGTGTTCCAGCTCGTCGGCGGCCTGAGACAGGGCATGGGGTACTGCGGTGTGGCGAATCTGGCGGAGCTCAAGCGCGACACGGAGTTTCTCACGATCACGATGGCGGGTTTGATCGAAGGTCACCCGCATGACGTCACGATTACCCGAGAAGCGCCCAATTACTCCCGGTAGCGACCTGGCCGTGGCCGCCGAGGCTCCCCACCGGATCGACCTCCTGCGCGAACGGGTCGAGGCGTTCAACGAGGCGATCGAACGGGCTCAGTACCTCGCTCTCTCCGGATTGTCGCAATCCCCCGGCCTCAGCGCCGTCTACGACCACTTCCGATCGCTCTTCGCTCCGGTCGTCTTCGACGCGGTCGAGCTGCCGGTCGGTGAGCCGCTGGAGGAGCGACGCCGCGCGTACCTGCGCGAGTTCCTGGCGACGGGGATCGAGGGATACGAGAGTCGCTCTCTCCAGGACGCGTTCCTGACCATCGAGGCGTCGGCGGTGGTGCAGGTCGACGGAGAAGTGGTTCCTTACCGCGATCTGCCGGTGAGGATCCGTCGCGAGCATGACCGCCCCTCGCGTGCGGCTTTGGAGTCCGCTCGGCTGAGCCTCGTGGCCGAGCAGCTCAACCCGATTCTTTTGGAGATGCTGGGAACGGCGCACGGGGTAGCGCGACGCCTCGTCGACGCCACGTACGACCGTTATTGCGAGGATCTCGCCGATATCGACTTCGATCGGCTCGAGGAACAGACCTCCGCACTACTCGACGAGACGCGCGACGCCTACGAAGACCTCCTCCGGTACTACGTCCGCCGCGTACTGCCGGGAGTGAACCCCGACGAGATCAAGACCCACGACCTGGCGCGGATCCTCTACGGCGAGGAGTTCCACGTCTTCTTCCCGCCGCACGACATGGTTGAACGAATCGCCCGAGCGATCTCGTCGATGGGGCTCGATATGACGGCTGGGGGCCGCATCGAGCTCGATCTCGAGGAGCGCCCCACAAAGAGTCCGCGCGCGTTCTGCTCGGTGATCCGGGTGCCCGACGAGGTCAAGCTCGTGCTCAAGCCCTACGGGGGACACGACGACTACGCGACGTTCCTCCATGAGCTCGGGCACGCCCTCCACTTCGCGAACGTCGATCCCGAACAGCCCGTGGAATTCCGGCTGCTGGGCGACAACGGGGTCACCGAGGGATACGCGATCACGTTCGACCACCTCACCCAGCTACCCGAGTTCCTGCGTCGCGTGCTCGACGTGACGTCCGCCGAGGACTTCCTGCGATTCGTCGCATTCCGGGAGCTGATGTTCCTGCGCCGATACTGCGCCAAGTTCGCCTACGAGCGCTCTCTGCACCGCCACGGTCCGAGCCCGGACCGGGCGGCGGAGTACGCCGAGCGACTGACCGAAGCGACCGGTGCCCGGACTCCGACGGCCCTCTATCTCGACGACGTTGATTCTCATTTCTATTGCATCCGTTATCTCCGCGCCTGGATGCTGACGGGGGCGCTCCACCAAACGCTGCGCGACCGGTTCGACGTCGATTGGTTCCGCAACCCGCGCACCGGTCCTTTTCTCGAGGAGCTGTGGTCGATCGGCCAGGCTGAACCGGTCGAAGAGCTGGCGCGTGGGCGGCTGGGGATCGAGGCGCTGGACTTCGGGCCCCTGCTCGAGATGGTGTATGAGCGGCTCTAAGTCCTATTTCTCGAGCCGCTGGGCGCTGATGGTCGCCATGCTGAGCATGGCCGTGGGCACGGGGAACATCTGGCGATTCCCGCGGATCGCGGCGACCAACGGCGGGGGAACCTTTCTCATTCCGTGGGTGATCTTCCTCATCACCTGGTCGGTTCCGCTCCTCTTGTGCGAGTTCGCGATGGGCAAGGGGACGCGGCGCGGTCCCATCGGGGCGTTCGCTGCGCTCGTCGGCGAACGGTTTGCCTGGATGGGGGCATGGGTCGCGCTGTGCTCGATCTTCATCATGTTCTATTACGGCGTCGTCACCGGCTGGTGCCTGCGCTACTTCTACGCGGCCGTAAGCGGCGAGCTGCCCGGTCCATCCCCTACCGCGCTGTGGGAATCCTACGCCGGTTCGGAGTGGGCGGTTGTGACCCTCGTCCTCAGCATCGCACTAGCGGTCCTGGCCGTCGGCCGCGGTGTCCGCGGCATCGAGAACGCCACCCAGGTCATGATGCCGGTGCTGATCGTTCTCGTCGTCGTGCTCGCGATCCGGGCGGTCACCCTTCCCGGCGCCGAGCGGGGATTGGCCTTTCTGTTCACGCCCGACCTCTCGGGACTCGGTAACAGCCGGGTGTGGCTGGAAGCTCTCACCCAGAACGCATGGGACACCGGCGCCGGATGGGGGCTCGCGCTCACCTACGCGGTCTACATGCGCCAACGCGAGGACACGACGATCAACGGCTTCATGCTGGGCTTCGGCAACAACTCGGTGTCGCTGCTGGCCGGCATCATGGTGTTGTGCACCGTCTTCTCGATTCGTCCCGACGCCGCGACGGAGATCGTCGGCGCGGGCAACACGGGCCTCACGTTCATCTGGGTTCCTCAGCTCTTCGCGGCCGTTCCGGGCGGGCGGCTCTTCATGGCGTTCTTCTTCCTGGCGCTGTTCTTTGCCGCGCTGACGAGCCTGATCTCGATGTTCGAGCTGGGCGCGCGGGCCTTGATCGACCGTGGCTGGACGCGCGGACGCGCGCTCACCTACATCACCGTCGCTGCCATGGTCGCGGGGCTCCCCAGCGCCTTGTCGCTGCCGTTCTTCGAGAACCAGGACAACGTTTGGGGGGTGGGGCTCATGCTTTCGGGCCTCTTCTTCGGGATCGCGATCCTCAAGTACGGGGTCGATCGATTCCGCAAGCTCTACGTCAACAGCGAGGGCAGCGACATCACGATCGGCCGCTGGTGGAACGCGGCGATGTTCCTGGTGGTTCTCGAAGCGCTGGTCCTCCTCGGCTGGTGGCTCAGTCAGACGATCTCGACAGAGGGGTGGGCCGCGAGCCTCGATCCCTTCCGGCGTTGGAGTCTGGGGACCTTCCTGCTGCAATGGGGGGTGCTGTTCGTCCTCCTCCTGGCGTTCAACCGCCGGATTGCTCGCGGGCAGGTGCCCGTGTCCGTGGCGCAGGAGAAGGCATGAGCCGGCGCCGGGGTGAACGGCCGTGAGCACGGCGGCGTGGGTCACGCTGATCGTGATCGGGGCCTACGTGTGGGGCGGTTTCCTGCTTCTGCTCATGATCGCGATGCGCAAGGAGCACGGGAAGCGCCACGTGGAATCCGGCGAGGAGCGAGGGCTCTGGGTTCCCTGACCCCGCGCGCCGGCGCGGCGGCGATGAGTCTCGCGCTCCGTGGGTGCGTTCCGGGCGCGGCGGCGCTCGCCTTCGGCGCGTGGGCTTCGGGCGTGGGGGCGCAGATTCCGATCGAGGGCGAAGCGCCCAGCGCACCGCGCTGGGAAATCGGCGCCACCGCCGGCGCGATGCGCGTCGACGACGACTTCACGCTCGACACCGAAAGCCATGTCGCGCCGGCCTTTGGCGCGCGGATCGCCTGGCTTCCGGTTCCATTGGTGACGCTCGGAATCGAGGCCTGGCGCGGCGAGGTCGAGGCGCAATCGGGCAACCGGTCGGTATGGGGAGCGGGCGCCCACATGCGGGCGACGCCCTGGGCGGGACGCGACTGGGCCCTCCAGCCCGCGCTCCATTTCGGCGTCGAGCGTGTCGCAGTCGATGACGATGAGGACCGGAGCCTGGCCTTCGTCGCCGGTGCCGGTCTCGCGCGGTTCGCCCGTCGCTGGTCGCTCGACGTCGCCGTCCGCAACCACCACTTGAGCGTCGACGAGGAGCCAGTCGACCGGCCCGACGCGAACGGCGGATCGGTAGAGACCGGCCGCGACTCCACGCTCTGGGAATTGCGCGCCTCGCTGGCGGTCGTCCTCGGGGCCGGTGGCTGATCCCCCGTCACAGCCCGGTCACCCAGGACCGGCCGACGTCGGGGCGGTTCCTCCCAATGTCGCGCGATTCGTCCTGGTCCGTCACGGCGAGACGGAGTACAACCGCCGGGGGCGCTGGCAGGGAGCAGGATCGGATCCACCGCTCAACGATCGCGGCCGCGAGCAAGCACGTCGCGTGGCCACGGCGCTCGCTCGAGTCCCTTTCGACGCCCTCTACAGCTCGGATCTCGATCGCGCGCTCGAGACCGCCCACATTCTCGGCGCGTCTCATGGGTTGGTGCCACGCGTGCTCGACGGACTGCGAGAGATGTCGCATGGCGCGTGGGAGGGAAAGACCGTCGAGGAGATCCTCGATACCTGGCCCGACGAATACCAGGCCTTCGAGTCCGACCCGCGGAACGTCCCCCGTCCCCGGGGCGACTCGTACGGCGATCTCGCCGCGCGGGTCTGGCCTCTGCTCGACCGCCTCGCCGATCGCCACCGCGGAGAGCGCGTGCTCGTCGTCACCCACGGCGGGCCGATCCGCCTCGTCCTGTCGGACCTGACCGGGACACCGCTGACCGAGCGCGAGAAGCTCGGGGTGGACAACGGCTCGTGGTTCGTGGTCGAAAAGGCGAGCGGCGCCTGGCGCGTCGCGGAGTCGCTCTAGGCTACGTGGGCCAGAGCCACAAGAAGATCGCCCCCGTCACCAGGCCGTACACGAGACCATCGAACGTCTGCTTGATCGTCGTGCTCCAGGCGATCTTGTACCAGATCGAGTTCTGCCAGAGGGCGAGCGCGTAGCCGGCGAATGCGGTGGTGCCCGCGAAGCGGAGGACCTCCGCGCTCTCGGCGCCCGAACCGAGCGCGCGTCCGGCGACATATCCTGCGAACACGCTGACGACCAGGCAGTATACGAACCACTGGACCAGGCTTCTGCCCATCGACGGCGCGCCGATGATCGTCAGGAGAGCGACGGGGCCTCGCTTCTTCTTTTCTATGTACTCCGGTGTCTTCATCGCCTCGGGACTGCCGGCGTGCGGCATGAAGTAATTGCCTGGGGGGATGCCCGCCGCGCGAAGACCTTCCATGACCTGGTCTTCGGCCGGCAGCTTGCGGAAGTCCGAACGGTGATAGCCCAGAATCATGTGGATCAAGAAGCTCGCCATGAAGACGGCCACGGCCGACAGGGCGATCGGGAGCCAAAGCGACGTTAGCGAAACCATCGACAACCTCCACGTTTCAAAGCCTAGAGCGGGTCACTGGCTTCACCCGGCAGGACGATCATTTCGAGATCGTTCCGCGAAAACAGCCGCGAGCAGCAGACCCAGACCGAGCGCGTCGATCGTGAAGAAGAGAACGTTGACGGTCGAATAGACGAGCTCTGCTCGCTCCGCCGCCCCTTGCCAGCGAATCATCCATCTCGGCAAAGCCTCGTAGGCGAGAAGCGTCCCCAGCGAGGGAACAACGCCACGACGCCGAGGAGGGCCAGCAGGGAAGCCCTCGGGTGGCGGCGCCAGCGGATCGCCACCAGCGCGAGCCCCGCGATGCAGACCAACAGGAACGGCATGCGCATCGCCAGGGACTTCATCAACGACGTGAGGATACCGTCCACGTCGCAGTATAGGGGCCGACGCCAGAAAGAGTCTAGGTAACGCTCACGGCCGGCTTGCGTGCGCGATGAGTGACGGGGCCGAGCGCGGCGAGATCGTCGCCCACCTCGGCGCTGGCGCCCACGACGACGATCAGCAGCGCATCGGGCCGAAGATGCACACGCCCGACCCGTTCTAGATCCTCGACCGCGACCGCGCGGTATCGGTCCTGAATCCCGTCCCACCAGTCGTCGGGAAGATCGTGAATCACGATCTCACGCACGCGATCGGCGATCTGCCACGGTGTCTGAAACTGAAGCGGAAGGCCGAGCGTGAGACCGTTGATGGCGAGGGTCCGCTCGGCCTCCTCGATCGGCCCCGCGACGAGCCGTTCCAGCTCTCCATGGATCTCCTCGATCGCCGGGCGCGTCACAGCAGTCGCCACCGAAGTCGAGATCGTGAACGGTCCGGGGCCGCGACGAAAGCCGAATTTCGACTTGACGCCGTAGGTCCACCCTCTCCGCTCGCGCAGGTTGAGGTTCAGCCGCGACAGGAAGGCGCCGCCCAGAAGGTGGTTGAGCACGCGCAGCGCGAGCGCGTCCCCATGCGCGTAGGGGACCCCCACGTGACCGATTCGGAGCTCCGACTGGGCGCTTCCCGGACGGTCGACGAGGACGAGACCCCCGCCCGGGCGCGAGGGGGGTGAGACGTCGACCCGATCGACCGCGTCCCCCACCCAGCCGCCGAAAGCCCGCTCCACCTTCGGGGCGACGTCGGCGACATCGAAGTCGCCGACCACAACCAGACTGGCGTTGGGGGGCCTGTAGGCGTGACGGTAGAACTCCACGAACGCCTCGCGGACGGCCGATCGCACCGCGGCGATCGTCCCCTCCGGCGGCGAGCCGTACGGGTGGTCCGCACCGAAGAGCTCGCAGTCGAAGATGCGACGAGCCACCGACGCGGGTTGATCGGTCGATCGTAGGAGATCGATCTCGCGTTCGGCGCGCAGCCGGTCGAGCTCTTCCTCCGGGAAGGAAGGCCTCATGGCGAGATCCGCCGTGAGCCCGAGCGCGTCATCGAGGCTCGATCGGAGCGCCGTGATCCGGAGGCGCGCGGCATCGTGTCCCGCCTCGACGGTAAGCTGGGCGCCGATGCGCGCTAGCCGCTCCGCGATCTGGAGCATGCCGAGACCGGCGGCGCCCTCGGGGAGGGCGTGGACGGTGAGGTCCGCCAGGCCGGCGCGCTCGGGCGTGTCGCGCGCGCTCCCCGCGCCCACCACAACCTCGAGGACGACGACCGGCGCGCGGGCCGAGGGGAGCATCACCAGACCGAGGCCGTTGCTCAGTCGCTCGCGACGGATCGCGGGAAGGCGAGGCTCGGGTGCCGGGCCCACCGCCGGCGCATGCGAACGGTCGGGGCTAGCCATCGCGGCCGCGCGGCACGTAGGCGACAATGCCCCGCCCCGGTCCCAGCCAGCGACCGGCCGCTTCGCGAATCAGGTCGCCGTCGAGCTCGCCGATCTCGCGCTGCTGTCGCTCGACGAAGGCGGGGTCGTCCAACATGACGGCCGCGTGCGCCAGGGCGTCGGCGCGCCCTCCGATGTCCGCCAGCCGCTCGACCAGGCCGAGCCCGACGAGGTTGCGGGCGGCCGCTGTCTCCTCCTCGTCCGGCCCTTCGGCGGCCAGCCGCGCGACCTCCTCGTCATAGGCTTGGATCAACCGATCGACGTCCACCCCGGGCTTGCCGGTTACGATCGCCAGGAAGAGCCCGGCGTCCTCGATCTCCTGCCACTTGAGCGCGACGCACTCCTGGGCGATGCGGCGCTCGTGGACGAGCGCGCGCGTGAGACGCGCGGCCCGGTGGCCGGCGAGGACCGCCGCCGCCGCAGCGAGCGCCATCGATCCGGGCTCGTTCCATCGCGGGGCGTGATAAGCCAGATAGACGCGCGGTACTTCGACATCGGCGATCACCGTCTCAGCGGCGCTTCCCGCAGCTCGACGCGCGCGACAACGGGGGGCGCGGGCACGTTGCAGGGGGCGATCTCGCCGAACCAGCGATCGGCGAGCGTCCGCGCCCGGTCGTCGGCGACGTCGCCGGCCACGACCAGGACGGCGTTGTCGGGACCGTAGAACGTGCGGAAGAACCCCCGCGCGTCGTCGAGGGTGGCCGCGGCGAGATCGGCCATCGAGCCGATCGTCGGGTGGCGATACGGGTGCCCGGTAGGATAGAGGAGCTCGAGCATCTTCTCGAGCCATAAGCCGTAGGGCTGGTTCTCGTAACGCTGTCGGCGCTCGTTCTGCACGACGCCGCGCTGGGTCTCGAACTTCTCCGAGTCGAGCGCCGGCAGAAGCCACCCCAGACGGTCGCTCTCGAGCCATAGCGCCAGCTCGAGTGCGTTCGAGGGAAGGACCTCGAAATAGTTCGTGCGATCGAAGCTGGTCGACCCGTTCAGCGTACCCCCGGCATCCTGGACGTAGCGGAAGTGCGCGCCCGCCGGCACGTGAGCCGACCCTTGGAACAGGATGTGCTCGAAGAGGTGAGCGAATCCCGTGCGACCGGCGAGCTCGTGCTTGGAGCCCACGTGGACCATGAGATGGACCGCCACGACCGGCGCCGTGGGATCCTCGTGAACGATGACGCGCAGGCCGTTGTCGAGCCGGCCATCCGTGAAGGGAACCGCGAAAAGGTCGGGACGCGCCACCTAACGGGAAGCCGGGGCCGATCGCTCGGCCGCGATCCATGCCTCCACGTTGGCGCGCAGCACGGAAAGCGGGACCGCGCCCGAGCCGAGAACGACGTCGTGGAACTCGCGTACGTCGAATCGGTCGCCGAGCGCCTCTTCGGCTTCGTCGCGCAATCGCCGGATCTCGAGCTCGCCTGTCTTGTAGGCGAGCGCCTGGCCGGGCCAGGCGATGTAGCGATCGACCTCGGACTCGACGTTGTGGATCGAGAGCGCCGTGTTCTGGGCCATGAAGTCGATCGCCTCCTGTCGCTCCCAGCCCATGGCATGAATGCCCGTGTCGACGACGAGACGCGTAGCGCGCCACATCTCGTACGTCAGCCGCCCGAAATCGCGATAGGGATCTTGATAGAACCCCGTCTCGAGCCCCAAACGCTCGGCGTAGAGGGCCCACCCTTCTACGAACGCGGTGAAGCCCGAGAAGCGACGGAATTCGGGCAGGTCCCCGAGCTCCTGGGCGCGCGCGATCTGCAGGTGGTGGCCCGGCACCGCTTCGTGGAACGACAGCGCCTCGATCTCGTAGAGCGGTCGCGCGCGGAGGTCGTAGGTGTTGACGAAGTAGAAGCCGGCCCGTGTGCCATCGCCCGCCGGGCCCTGGTAGTAGGCGGTCGTCGTCTTCGGCGCGATGAAGTCGGGGATCGGCTTGATGCCGTAGGGCATGCGCGGCAGGGTCTTGAAGAGCGACGGCAGCTGCCCGTCCATCTTCTTGAGGACGAGCGCCACCGCCTGCATGAGCTCTTCCGGCGTCTCGGCATAAAAGCGATCGTCCGTGCGCAGGAACTCGACGAACTCGTCGAAGGACCCCTCGAAGCCGGCCTTCTGGATGACCGCCTCCATCTCGGCGCGGATCCGCCGCACCTCGGCGAGCCCCGTCTCGTGCACGGCCTGGGGCGTCTTGTCGTCGAGCGTCGTGAACATCCTCACGCGATGGCCATAGAACGCCTCGCCCTGCGGCAGCGCCGAGGCGCCGATCGTCGATCGCGCGGCGGGGACGTAGTCGTCGCGCATAAAGGCGAGGAAGGCGCGATAGCCCGGCACCACGGACTCTTCGATCGCGGCGCTCCCATGATCGGTCAGCCGCGTCCGCTCCTGTGACGAGATCGTCTCGGGAAACTTCTCGAAGGCGTCGTACAGCCGACTTTCGGTGGGATCGGCGACGATGTGTGGCTCGACCGCACCCTCCCAACCGGTCAGTACGATCGCAGGCAGGACGAGCCCTCGCTCGATCCCCGCCCGCATCAACGTGATGTGCTGGTCGACGTAGGTGTCGAAGGCCTCGAGCCTCGCGATGTAGTTCTCGTAATCCTCCACCGTCGCGAGCGGCACGTTCTCAGCGAGCTGTGCGAAAGAGACGTGGAACCCATCGCGGTTGGTGATCGGCATCAGGTACGTCCCGAACTCGAACTCTGTCACGTCATTCTGCTTGAGGCGTTGGAAGATGTCATAGTTGACCCGCTCCTCCGTGCTCAACCCCTCGCGGTCGATCGCATGGAGCCGCTCGATCATCTCGCGGTCATGCGCCGCGCGACGCTCGAAGTCCTCGGGCAGAACCGAGCCCAACCGATCGTTGTAGCGGCGATCGCCCACGTCGGTGGCGAAGAGCGGATTCTCCTGCAGGGTGAACTCCCAGTCGTCCGCGAAAAGGTCCGTCAGGCTCGAGCTCTCCTGGGCGAGCCCGGTGGCGGGGAGGAGAAGTAAGGCGACGAGGAAGGGCCTCAAGGAGCGCTTGCGCACGGTTCGGCACCTCGCGTTGTGGGTCCTTGGCACGGCAGCGTAACCGGATCGAGCCGGGCGACGAAAGGAGGATCGAGCCCAAAATACGATGCGCGCGAAAGCGCTGCTTGCCCGCTGCCGGTCGCGTCTTATCCTGTGCCGCCGTGCAAGCCCCCTCCATGCGCCTCGCATTCGCGGGCAAGATGCAGGTCGGCAAGACCACGGCCGCCGACTATCTCGTCCGTCGCCACGGTTTCGTGAAGTACGCGCTCGCCGATCCGATCAAGGAGATCGCCACCACAGCTTTCGGGTGGGATGGCGCAAAGGACGAGCGTGGTCGGAGGCTCCTCCAGGAGATCGGCACGGTGGGCCGTAACTACGACCCCGAGATGTGGCTCCAGCCGTTGGATGCGCGGCTCGAGCGTGAGGATCCGCCGCGCGCGGTCGTGGACGACGTACGCCTGGCGCGGGAGGTCGCGTTCCTCGCGTCGCGGGGATTCACCGTCGCCCGTATCGATCGTCTGGTCGAGCCCGTGTTCGCTCCCTCGTCGAGTGATCAGAGCAGCCACGAGACCGAGGTCGAGCTCGACGAAATGGCCTTCGACGTGACGATCGACAACTCCGGGACGTTCGAGCAACTGTTCGCCCAGCTCGACGCGCTGGTCGCCCGTCTCGGAAAGGCCTCTCGGACGCCGTGATTCGCGAGGCGGTCGTGATCGCCGCCGCGACGTGCCCGGTGGCTGTCCCTCAGAGCCCGGTCCTCGCACAGGAGGATGCTCCTTCGATCGGGGCCATGCGGATCGATCGGCCGATCGGGATCGACGGCCGGCTCGACGAATCCGGCTGGCAGACGGCTGATCCAATCAGTGAACTGCGCCAGCGGGAGCCCCTCGAGGGAGCCCTGGCTACGGAGCCGACCATCGTCCGCGTCCTCTACGACGACGCGGCGCTCTACATCGGGGTCGCCGCTCGCGACTCCTCACCGGGCGAGATCGTGGCCCGGATCCTCGAGCGCGACGGGCTCGCCGAGTTCGGCGGGTTCGGCACGTTGACGGAGGTTCCCGACGACATGGTGGCGATCGTCCTCGACACCTACCACGACCGCCGTAACGGCTACCTGTTCGCCACCAATGCCCTCGGCAACGAGACCGATGCCCTGATCGAAAACGAGGGGCAGGACATCAACGAGGATTGGGATGGGATCTGGGAGGTCGCCGCGATCAGGACCGACGAGGGGTGGAGCGTCGAGATCGCGATCCCCTTCCGCACGCTCCGTTTCCCCAGCGATAGCGTGCAGGCTTGGGGATTCAACGTGGCTCGGCTGATCAAGCGCAAGAACGAGGAAGTGCTCTGGTCCTCCTGGGGCCGCGACAATGGAGGCCTGTTCAAGGTGGCCAGGGCCGGCAACCTGACCGCTCTGGCGGGACTGCGTCAGGGCGCCAACCTCCAGGTCGAGCCCTACGTGCTCGGCCGGGCCCGCGACGCCGACCGGGTGGTCGACTTCGACGAGGATGAGGAAATCGAGACCGGGGCCGACGTTAAATGGGGAATCACTCCGAACGTGACGCTCGACCTCACCGCCAACACCGACTTCGCCCAGGTCGAGGCCGACGTCGAACAGATCAACCTCACCCGTTTCTCACTGTTTTTTCCCGAGAAACGTGAGTTCTTCCTGGAAAATGCCGGGATCTTCCAGTTCGGGGTCCAGGACTTCGGCCCCCCGCCGCTGCTTCTTTTCTTCAGCCGCCGGATCGGCATCGCAGAGGGACGCGAGGTTCCGCTTCTCGGAGGGGGTCGCGTCACCGGGCGCAGCGGAGCCTGGTCGATGGGCTTCCTCGACGTCGTCACAGGGGAGGAAGGTGATGAGCCGCTGACGAACTGGACCGTAGCGCGGGTCCGCCGAAACGTCCTCGCACGCGCCCAGGTCGGGGGCATCGTCACCCACGTGGAACCTTCCGGCGGCGAGGGGTCGACCGCCTTTGGGGCCGACTTCACCTACCAACCGACGAACGAGCTCATCTTCTGGGGGATGGCGGCGGGCAACAGGGATCCCGCCGATCCGCCCGAACCCTACGCCGCCGAGCTGGTGATCGACTTCACGGGGGATTTCTGGGGCTGGCGAGTGAGTGGATATACGGTCGGCGAGGGGATGCAGCCCGCGGCCGGATTCGTTCGCCGCACCGGGATCCATCGTGGGTTCGCGACGCTGCGGCAGCGGCCACGTCCGGGAGGCCTCGTCCGGAGCGTGACGATCCGCGAAACCACCGAATGGTTCGTGAACACCGAAGGAATGGTGGAGGATCGCTCGTTCAACGGATCCGTCGAAACACTCTTCGAGAGCGGTGACGTGATCGAGATCCAGCTCGATCGGCGATCCGAGCGGTTGCTGGACCCCTTTGCGCTGCGACCCGACCTGGTGATCCCCGAAGGCGAGTACTGGAACACCGGCTGGTCGGTGAGCATGGAGACGGCTCGCAAGCGGCCGGTGTGGCTGGGGGCGCGCTACGGCGAGCCGGGTTTCTTCGACGGGGACCGGCGTGAGGTGGAGGGCGAGGTCGGTTGGACTCCGATGCCCTACCTCGCGCTCTCGTTCGGGTGGAACCGCAACCAGATCGAGACGCCGCACGGTGATCTGAAGACCGATCTTGGGATCCTGCGGCTCGGGGTGGCACGGAGCACGCGCCTCCGCGGAGACGCCCTCGTCCAGTACAACGGCGAGACTGAGGAGCTCTCGGGGAATCTGAGATTCCACTGGATCTGGTCCCCCGGGAGCGATCTCTATGTCGTCGCCGATCTCCGACGGGGCGACCTCGGCGACGAGACGGGGCCGCTGACCCGCGCGCTCGTCCTCAAACTGACGCGCCTCGTCTGGTTCTGATGGGGTCTCCAAAAGCGAAAGGGGTCGCGCGAGGCGACCCCTTCGCTTTCTAGGCCAGGAGGAAACGCGGGCCTAAGAATCCGACGGTTACCGTAGTCGACCGGGACCGGAACCGCCGGACAACGGCAGTTTATCGAGCGCCGGGGGAAAGTCAAGGGTCCGGTATGGTAGGGCACTAAGACCTCTTCTGACTACGTCTTAATAACTCCAATCTGCTCATATCTATCAGCAAAAACGTCCTCCACGTGGGCCCCGATGGGAGCCGATCAGGCGCTTCCGTTGTCAGCGGCGAGACCGACCGCGGACGAGCTAGACCTCGAGCCGTTGGCGCAGGAATTCGAGCACCGAACGCTCGGCGGCCGAGAGGCCGGTCCGGCTCCGCCGCCCATGGATCCTGCCATCGAGCGCGTGGTGGAGCGAACCATCTTGATACCCGCGGAAGATCTCGGGATTGATGTAGCACTTGCGGCAGATGGCGGGGGTATTGCCGAGGCGTTCGGCGACCCGCTTGACGGCGTCCGCGATCACGCGGCGGCCGTGGGCGTCGGAGGTGCACGCATCGGCGGCGCCCAGGGCGACCGCGCCCAGTACCGTCCCCGCCCAGGTGCGGAAGTCCTTGGCGGTGAAATCATCGCCGCCGATCTCGCGCAGGTAGTCGTTGAGATCGTCGCTCCTGACGACCTGTCGGTTCCCCTCGTCATCGAGGTATTGGAAGAGCTCCTGGCCCGGAATATCGCGGCACCGGCGGATGATGCGCGCCAGTCGCCGATCCTCGAGATCGACCTCGTGGCGCTTGCCCCCCTTGCCGCGAAACTCGAACCGGATGCTCGCTCCCTCGATCTCGACGTGACGATCGCGCAGGGTAGTCACGCCGAAGGAGTCGTTGTCTCGGACATACTCTTCGTTGCCCACACGGATCAACGTTTCGTCGAGGAGTCGTGCGACGGCCGCCAGCACCTTCTCGCGCGGCAGCCCATCGCTCTCGAGGTCGGAAGCGACCCGCCGGCGAATCCGTGGCAAGGCGTCGCCGAACGCGACCATGCGGGCGTACTTGGTCTCGTCCCGGACTTCGCGCCAACGGGAATGGTATCGATACTGCTTGCGGCCGCGGGCATCGCGCCCCGTGGCCTGCAAGTGACCGTCCGCCCACGGGGAGATCCAGACGTCGGTCCAGGCGGGCGGTATGGCGAGCGACCGAATCCGCATGAGCTCTTTTTCGTTGCGGAGCGGGCGGCCATGCGGCGCGACGTAGGAGAATCCCTTACCGCGCCGCCGACGCCGGATTCCCGGCATCGTGTCGTCGACGTAGCGAAGCCGGGCGGCACGTGCCGCTTCGACAGGCTCGACGGTCAAACCGTTCTCGCTCATCCTGATTACCCTACGGTCGCTGGGTGGACAGGAATGTAAGATGACTTCCGCACTCAGGAGGAGGACGAAGGATGGCACAGTCGATCTGGAAGGGAAGTCTTCGCTTCGGGCTCGTGAACATCCCGGTCGCGGTTTACCCGGCGGAGGAGCGCGACGAGCTCTCGTTCACGTTGCTCGACCGACGCGATTTCTCGCCGGTCGGGTATCAGCGGATCAACAAGTCGACGGGTGAGGAAGTCGCCTGGGACGACATCGTCAAAGGTTACGAGTACGAGGACGAAGAGTACGTCGTTCTGGGAGACGAAGACTTCAAGCGGGCGAACCCCGAGGCGACCCAGACGGTCGATATCGTTGGGTTCGTCGACGTAGCGGATATCGATCCCATGTACTTCGATCGACCCTACTACCTCGCGCCGACCAAGGGCGGCGAGAAGGGTTACGCGATCCTGCGCGAGGCGCTGGCGGAAAGCGGCAAGGCGGGCATCGCCAAGGTGGTCCTGCGGACGCGTGAGCATTTGGCGGCGGTCATCCCCGGCGGGCGAGCCCTCGTCCTCGAGCTCCTGCGCTTCGACCACGAGCTCCGCGCGGCGGACGCTCTCGACCTGCCAGGCCAGGATCTCGAGAAGCTCAAGGTGTCCAAGCGCGAGATCGAGATGGCCGAGAAGCTGATCGAGGGGATGGTCGAGGAGTGGGACCCCTCACAGTACAAGGACGAATACCGCGAGGACCTGATAGCCCGGATCGACGAGAAGATCAAGAAGGGCGAGACGGAGGAGATCCCCGAGCCCGAGGAGGAGGCGGCCGAGGCTGCGGAGCCCCAGGTCATCGACATCATGGACCTGCTCAAGCGGAGCCTCGAGACGACCGGGGGAAAGAGGAAGAGCCCGGCGAAGGCCAGAGCCAAGACCAGGACGAAGGCGAAGAAGAAGCAGCGAAAGCGGGCGTAGGTGGCGCTCGAACGGTACCGGGCCAAGCGCGACTTCGCGAAGACGCCCGAGCCGGCGGGCAGGCCGCAGGTCGCGGACGACCGCCGGTTCGTCATCCAGAAGCACGCTGCGCGGCGCCTCCACTACGACTTCCGACTCGAGCTGGACGGGGTTCTCAAGAGCTGGGCCGTCCCCAAGGGGCCTTCGTTCGATCCCGCGGAGAAGCGCCTGGCGGTTCACGTCGAGGACCATCCGGTCGAGTACGGCGACTTCGAGGGCGTGATCCCCGAGGGTCAGTACGGTGGCGGGACCGTGCTACTGTGGGATCGAGGCCGCTGGGAGCCCGAGGGCGACCCGCAGAAGGGGTATCGTAAGGGAAAGCTCGTCTTCACGCTGAAGGGCGAGAAGCTCGAAGGCGGCTGGTCGCTCGTCCGGATACGCACCCAGGACGACGCCGACAACTGGCTCCTCATCAAGCGCGACGACGAGTTCGCGCGCCCCCTCGCCGAGGGCGACATCCTCGCCGAGCGTCCCGAGAGCGTGGCGACCGAACGGGACCTCGACGAGATCGCCGCCGCCGGGGACCGGGTGTGGCACTCCAACCGCCCCGCCGACCGAGCCGAGGAACGACGGGCGCCGGCGCCCCGAGCCGAGAAACGACGAGCGGCCGCAGGCCCAACCGAGAAACGACGGGCGACGCCCCCGAGTCGCAAGCGCGCCATCCCCCAGACACCCGACCCCGCGCAGATCCCCGGCGCGCGCAAGCGCGCCTTGCCCGACCGTGTCGAGCCCCAGCTCGCCACCCGCGTACGCGACGCGCCGGCCGGCGAGGGTTGGCTCCACGAGCTCAAGCTGGATGGCTACCGGGCGCTGATCCGGATCGACAAGGGCAAGGCGCGGCTCATCACCCGAAAGGGGCTCGACTGGAGCGACCGCTTCGCTCCTCTGGCCGAAGCAGCGGCACGGCTACCCGTCCAGCGCGCGCTCGTCGATGGTGAGGTGGTGGTGGTCCTGCCCGACGGGACGACCCGATTTCAGGCCCTTCAGGAGGCGCTTTCGGAAGGGAATGATGAGCGACTCGTCTTCTTCGCGTTCGATCTGCTTCACCTCGACGGCTGGGACTTGACGCCCGCGGCGCTCGAGGCCCGCAAGGACGCGCTGGCCGCCCTCCTCGGTGGCGCCGACAAAGGGACGATCCGCTACACGGATCATGTGCGCGGCAATGGGCCCGCGTTCTTCACGCGTGCGTGCGATCATGCGATCGAGGGAATCGTCTCCAAGCGGCATGACGCCCCCTACCGGCCCGGTCGCGGTCGCGACTGGGTCAAGGTCAAGTGCAGCCAGCGACAGGACTTCGTGATCGGCGGATGGACCGATCCCTCGGGCGCGCGCGAGGGGCTCGGCGCGTTGCTCGTCGGCGTGCGCGATCGCGAGGCCGGCCCGTTGCGGTACGCGGGCAAGGTGGGGACGGGATTCTCCGCGGCGACCTTGCAGGACCTCGCAAGACGCTTGGCACCGCTGAAACGCGACCGGTCGCCGTTCGCCGACGCGGTGCCGCGGGCCGACGCGCGGCGGGCCCACTGGGTGGAGCCGCGACTCGTTGCCGAGATCGAGTTCGCGGAGTGGACGCGGGACGGCAGGCTCCGCCACCCCTCCTTCCAGGGGTTGCGCGAGGACATTCCGGCGGCCGAGGTGGTGCGCGAGGTGGCAGAGCCGTCGCCCGGACCGCGGAAGCGCGCGCCGAGGGCGAAGGGCCGGCGCGGGCGCGAGGACGACAGCGTGCTCGGAGTCCGCCTCACCAATCCCGAACGCGTCTTTTGGCCCGAGCAGGGGGTGACCAAACGACAGCTCGTCGAGTACTACGCGAAGGTCGGCGACCGCATGATCCCTCATGTGGCAGGCCGGCCCTTGACCCTGCTCCGCTGCCCGCAGGGGCGCCATCGAGACTGTTTCTACCAGAAGCACGCCGACGACGCCTTCCCCTTCGTGATCCGGCGCGTCGCGATCGAGGAGGAGAAGGGCAAGTCCGCCACCTACGCGACCGTCGACGACGTCGCCGGACTGGTCGCCCTCGCCCAGGTGGGGGTGCTCGAGATCCACACGTGGGGTTCCCGCGACGACGACCTCGAGCGGCCCGACCGCCTGATCTTCGATCTCGATCCCGACCCGGCTGTCGCATGGGATGGAGTAGTGGCCGCGGCCCGCGCGCTCCGCGAGCGGCTCCAGTCGCTTGGACTGGCAGCCTTCCTCAAGACGACGGGGGGTAAGGGGCTCCACATCGAATCCCCGATCGTTCCCGAGCACGACTGGGAAGCGGTCAAGACGTTCGCCCACGCCGTCGCTTCAGGGATAGCGCGCGAGGAGCCTTCACGCTACGTGGCGACGGCGTCCAAGGCGCACCGGCGCGGAAAGATCTACGTCGACTGGTTGCGCAACGCGCGCGGCGCGAGCGCCGTCGCACCCTACTCGACCCGCTCTCGTGAGGGAGCCCCGATCGCCACCCCGATCCGCTGGAACGAGCTCGGCAGGATCGAACGTCCCGACCATTACACGCTGGCCACCATCGCCCGGCGGCTCGCCTCGATCGCGTCAGACCCGTGGAAGGAATACGAGTCGGAACGGCGATCGCTGACCTCCGCGATCGAGAACCTGCTCGAGAAGGCGAAAGCGCCGAGGCGATCGCGTAACGCCAAGCGGCGTTCCTAACCACGAGGCGAGTGAGGCCGTTAGGGATCTAACGGCAACGACGGCGACGAAAGGTCAAACTCTAAAGTGAGAAACGGATCGATGGGCCACGATTCGACGGACATGAAAATCAAGGAGGCTTTTGATGCCAGGCGAGAAGCAGAAAGAAAGCAAGAACCCGCAGGAGTGGAACGAGCGACGTCCGGAACGTACCCGTGAGGAGGGCACGCCGCGCGAGCGTCAGGAAAAGGGAAATACGGAGCGGCGCTCGGAGGAGACGACTCGCAAGCAATAAGCGAACGACTCCCCCGGTCGACCGAGCCCCGGCGAGACGGCAACGGACCGGCTCGCCGGGGCTTTCGACGTTGCTCGGTTGACCGGGCTCGTGCCCTCGGTCAACTTCCCGCCCCGTCGCACATGCGATCCATCGGCCGTCTCCTCGCCTTCCTTCTCCTCGTGCTCGCCTTGGCGGGGTGTGGGCGCCGCGCCGCTCCTCCCGGACGCGCCGTCGAGGCGGCCAACCCCATTAACTACTATGTCCGGCTGACCAGCCCGGGCGCGATCCGGTACGAGGTCACCCTCGCCGCCGAGCGGCTACCCCGGGATTCGATCGATTTCGTGCTGCCCGCGTGGCTCCCCGGGCTGTACGCGACCCGAGCTCCATCGGTCCCGGAGAATTTCACCGCGCGCGACGGGCGCGGTCGTCCGATCCCCGTTCGCCGGCTGGCAGTGAATGCGTGGCGTCTCTACACCGAGACGACCGACTACGTCTCCATCGACTACAAGGTTGTTCCAGGGTCTCCGGACGAGCCGCTCGCCACTCGTCCCCAGCTCGATCTCCACACCGGCTACGCCGTGGGGGGAACGGTCCTGGGGTATCTCGATGGTCTCGAGATGCGGCCCGTTACGTTGACCTTCGACCTCCCGCCCAGTTGGCGGGCAGCGACTCCGCTGCGACCGGCCGGGCCCAATCGCTTCGCCGCTCCGACGTACTTCGAGCTCGTCGGCGTCCCGCTCGTGATCGGAGACCGGTGGCTGGACTACAAGCTGTTCGTCCAGGGAAAGCCCCACCAGATCGTAGTCCAGGGGGCGGGACCGGAGTTCGCGCCCGACACCCTTCTCCGCCTGGTCAACGAGACGATCGAGCTGGGCACGACCTTCTACGGACGATCCCCTTACGAGCGGTACCTCTTCGCCGTCCACTTCGTGGCACCGGATGCTTCGGGGATGGGAGCGATGGGTCAGCCGACGAGCGCGGCGCTCTTCCTTCCATCGCTGGCTGGAAACCGGATGCGGGACGCCGGCCTCGGAGCGATCCTGCTGCACCAGTACCTGCACGCCTGGTTCCCCGGCCAGTTCGGACCAACTTCGGTGCTACGTCCCGAGTTGCGTTTCCCACCGCTTGTGCCTGACGCGTGGCTGATCGAGGGATCGGCGGAGTACTACGCTCGGCTCCTGCCGGTGCGTAACGGCGCGAGCGACCGGACGGCCTTCTATGAGTCGATGGCCGATGTCCTTTGGTTCTGGCGCGAGCTCGGTGGCGGCAATCGAATCGATCTCCTCGAGCTGAGTACGGCCGCCCGCTCGGGCGACCCGCGCGACAACTCTCGCCTCGTCGCCGGCGGCAC
The DNA here is from genome assembly GCA_046261835.1 of Gemmatimonadota bacterium. Taxonomy (GTDB): domain Bacteria; phylum Gemmatimonadota; class Gemmatimonadetes; order JACCXV01; family JAHWKZ01; genus JBHEOA01. The sequence goes on along the minus strand of JBHEOA010000016.1, from coordinate 10,766 downwards.
GCTGGCGGTTTTCCTCCTCGATCTCATGATGCGCGAGGAGACGCGCGGAGTGCGTGGCCACGACCATCTGGTCTACTTCCTCCAGCGTCGCGGCACCCGATACGGGTATGACGAGAGTCAGGTCTGGGCGGACGCCGCGGCGACGCTCGAGGTCCCCACGTCCGCGTTGAGCGTTCTGACGACACGCGGGACGCTTTCGATCGACGCCAACCTGGAGCGCGGTGGCTTGCGGGCCGTGAGTCGCGACGTGCGCCGCCGCGCCCTGGGAGCGGTGTTAGCGCCCGACGCCAACGGGCAGTTCGTCGTCACGGCGGTGGAGCGCGGAGGGACCGCCGCGGGGGCTGGCATGCGAGAGGGGGACGTTCTCCTCGAGATCAATGGAACGCCGATCGCGCCCAACGAGGTGATCGCGACGCGCTTCGCGTTGACGACGTTCATCGAGGAGGCCGAGACCGGGGCGCGTATCAACTTCGAGGTCGAGCGCAACGGCACCCCGGTCGAGCTGTCGGGGACCGTCCGATCGGTCCCCGCGACGCGAATCACGATCGTCGAGCGCGAAGGCGCCTCCGAGATGCAGCGCATGGTCCGCGCCTCGCTGTTCCACCCAGGGACCCCCACCTCCGCTCCCACCGCCTCCGACCGATGAAAACGACGAATCTCTGCGTTGCGCTCGTCGGCCTTCACTGCGGCGTAGGTTTCACTACGCCTCGTTCGACCTCCTCGCGCGCCTTGATCTTCGTCGTTTTGATCGGTCGGTAGTGACTAGTACTGCCAATTGAGGCCGCCTTCGAGGCGGAATACCGACTCATCAGCGATCACAAACCGCCCCTCCACGAAATACCCCCACCACCGTTCGATCGGGACGTCGACGCCGCCCACGAGCGAGAGAGCGACCTCGGTATCCGCGCCGGTATTGTCGGGATCGACGTGATGCAGGCCGACGCCGCCCCCCGCATACGGCAGGAATCGCGAGTCGGCCTCGACGGGGAACAGATAATGGCCCTCGGCGGCGGCGAGGAACGAGACCGCATCGTCGCCTACGCCTATCGTGAAAAGGGGCTGGAATCGCACGTTGGTGGCGATCCGTCCCAGGTCGGCCTGCCCGCCGACCAGCAGCTGAAACAGGTCGTCATCGAGCGACAAACCCGCACGGAGGCCGTAAGCGGTGAGCTCGATGTCTTGGGCGTTCACCCGCGAGGCGGAGGCCAGCCCTAAAGAAGGTGCGATCAGCAACGTGAAGAACAACGCGCGAAACATGCGACCTCCTGTGACGAGTTTTTTGATAGCCGAAGCTGAACCGCTCGCGGACGGGGAAGCATCCTACCCTCGACTGGCCTTCTTGTGCCCGTCGCCGATCCGTCTATAAGTTAAGGCCGCTCCCACACTTTCGTTGCGACCGGTCCCCGATTCCAGAGGAGTGCCGCCGTGAACGACCAGCAACCGCCCCAGCAGCCACCCCCTCCACCCCTCAGAACACCGCCGCCGTCGCCGCCGCCACTCCCATCGGCCGGCCAACCGACCTCGACGGGGCTCGATCCCAAGCTGGCGGGACTCTTGTGCTATATCCTGGGGATCGTCACCGGTCTCATCTTCTTCCTCATCGAGAAGACCAACCAAGTCGTACGCTTCCATGCCGCCCAGTCGATCGTCTTCAGTGGGTTCACGATCGCCCTGTGGATCGTGCTGACGATCGTCTCGCTCGTTTTCTACCAGATCTCATGGACGCTTGGAAACCTCTTCAACTTGATCACGCTTCTCATCTGGCTGGGGCTCTTCATCGTGTGGATCGTGCTCCTGGTCAAGGGATACTCGGGCGAGAAGTGGAAGCTGCCGGTCGTCGGCGACTTGGCCGAGCGCATGGCGGGGAAGACCGTCTGAGCGCGGTGTCCCGTTCAGGCGGCTCCGGCTCGATCTGATTCCCGCACACCTGATCGTCAAGAAGCGCGACGGCGGCCCGCTCACGTTCGAGGAGTGGGCCGCCTTCCTGTCCGGGTACCGGTCAGGTGAGGTCGCCGAGTATCAGATGGCGGCGCTCCTCATGGCGGTCTACTTCCAGGGCATGACCGACGAGGAGACGCGATCGCTCACCCGTCTCATGATCGATTCGGGGGAGCGCTGGGACTGGTCCCACCTCGAGGGTCCGGTGGCCGACAAGCATTCGACTGGTGGGGTGGGCGACAAGGTATCGCTCGTCCTGGCGCCGCTCGTCGCCGCTTGCGGCGTGTACGTCCCCATGGTGTCAGGCCGCGGCTTGGGCCATACGGGGGGCACCCTGGACAAGATCGAATCGATCCCCGGCTATCGCAGCGATCTCGATCGTGACGACTACGAGCGCCTCCTCCGCGAAGTCGGCTACGCCATGGGGGGCCAGACGGGGCGGTTCGCGCCGCTCGACCGGGAGCTCTACGCCCTGAGGGACGTGACGGGGACGATCGAATCGGTGCCGCTGATCACAGCGAGCATCATGTCGAAGAAGGTCGCCGAGGGACTGGATGCCCTGGTCCTCGACGTCAAGTGGGGCGACGGCGCCTTCATGCGCAGCCGCGAGGATGCCGAGCGGCTGGCGCGGAGCTTGATCCGGATCGGCGCCGAGTTCGGCCTCCGGGCCGAGGCGCTCTTGACCGACATGAACGCCCCGCTCGGACGCACCGTCGGCCACGCCCTGGAGGTCAGGGAATCGATAGCGTTGCTGCGCGGAGAGGAGAGCGACCCGCGGCTGGCCGAGGTCGTGGTGGAGCTCGCGACGCGGCTGCTCGTCGCCACGGGCGCGCAACCCGACGAGGCGTCGGCCCGCGCCAGCGTCGAGGATGCGCTGACGGGCGGCCGAGCGCTGGACCGCTTCCGCGCAAACGTCGAAGCGCAGGGAGGCGACACCCGGGTGATCGACGATCCCGCCCGGCTCCCCACCGCGCCGGTGCGGCGTGAGCTCGTGGCGCCACGCGCGGGGTGGATCTCACGCCTGCTGGCGCACGGCGTCGGCGAGGAGCTGATCGAGATCGGGGGCGGTCGCCGGGTCAAAGGGGAGCGGATCGACCCGGCGGTCGGCTTCGAGTTTCTCCACGGGATGGGAGCGCGTGTCGAAGCGGGAGAGCCGTGGTGCGTGGTCCACGCGCGAAACGACTCCGACGCGGAGGCTGCCCGACGACGGATCGAGTCGCTCCTCAGCTGGTCGGACGACCCGGTCGAGGTTCCCCCGGTCATCACCGCGCGAGTCAGCTCATGAGCGGGACGAGGCGCGCGGCTTACCGCTGGCACCGTCCTTGCTCTCTCCGGAGAGCATGACCCCTCGATCCGGAGTGTCCACCGACTCATTCTCGGGATCTTCGCGACCGGGGCTCGCGATCCTTTGGGTCAGCGTGCTGGCGCTCTTCCTCGAGCTCCTCCTGATCCGCTGGGTGGGGACCGAGATCCGCATCTTCGCCTATCTCCAAAACGCGGTCCTGGTCGTTTGCTTCCTCGGGCTCGGCGCCGGACTCCTCACGTCGCGACGGGAGATCCAACCAGCGCGGGTGGTCGCGGTGCTGCTCGTTCTCGTTGGACTCTTGAGCCTGACCCCGACACGGCTCCTCCTGCTCGGGATCAGCCAGGACCTGAGCATGCTCGGCGACCTCAATATCTGGTACGCGCGCGCCGGGGAAGACCGGATCGCGGTGGCTGTGGGGGTGGCGCGCGGTCTCGCCCTCACGTTCGTGGTGATGGCGCTCCTCGTCGCAGCGTTCGTTCCGCTGGGACGCGTGCTCGGTCGGCTCATGAACGCGCATCCCCAGCCACTCCTCGCCTACTCGGTCAACATCGCGGGAAGCCTTGCGGGCACCTGGCTTTTTGTCGGGCTGTCCCAGCTAGGGCTGCCGCCTGGAGCATGGTTCGCTGTGATGGCGCTTCTGTTTCTGCCGTTCGTGGCGCGCCGGGATCGCGCTGCATGGGTGCCCGCCGCGGGGCTGGTCGCGCTCGTGGCCCTCGCCTCGGCTTCGGACCAGCGCGCCGACGTCCTTCGGACCGTATGGTCCCCCTACCAGAAGCTCGAGCTATTCGAGTCGCGCACCGTGCCCGAAGGCCCGGTCGACCGCTACACCGTCAGCGTCAACAACGTGGGCTATCAGCTGATCGCCGATCTGAGGCCCGCTACGTTGATGCGCTCGCGCCCGCCGGTTCCTCTCGGGCTCATGGGGATGAGCCAATACGACGTGCCGTTGCTCCTCCACTCCCGGCCCCAGAATGTCCTCGTCGTCGGGGCGGGGGCGGGCAACGATGTCGCAGGCGCCCTCCGAAACGGCGCCCTTCGCATAACCGCGGTCGAGATCGATCCCGCGATCGTCGCGTTCGGGCGAGAGTTCCATCCAGAGCAGCCCTACGCCTCGGGACAGGTGCGAGTCGTGGTCGACGACGCGCGATCGTTCTTCGCCCGGACGCCCGAGCGCTACGACGTCGTCGTGTTCGGCCTCCTTGACTCTCACACGACGACCGCGATGACCAACGCGCGGCTCGATCACTACGTCTACACGGTAGAAAGCCTCCGGCGCGTCAAGCAGTTACTGCGCGAAGACGGCATCCTGTTCTTGAGCTTCGAGACCCGGCGCCACTTCATCGCCGATCGGATCGCTGGGGGGCTGAAGGAGGTCTTCGGCGAGGAGCCGATGGTCTTCCGGATCCCCAAGGGGCCGCTTGGCTGGGGCGGCACGATGTTCGTGGCCGGAGACCTCGATGGCGCCCGCGCGCGGATCGCCGAGAGACCGCAACTGGCGGCGTTGATGGCGGATTGGAATTCCAGAGCCCCCGAGATCGCATACGCCTCCGCGCAGGCGACCGACGACTGGCCGTACCTCTACCTCGAGGGCCCGGGGATCCCGCCGCTGTTCGTGCTGTTGACCGGCCTCTTCGCCGTGCTGGCCTTGTGCCTGTGGCGGAGCTTGGGGCGTCCCACCGCGCTCGATCTCCGTTCGTGGACTCGCGTCGATCGGCACTTCTTCTTCCTGGGGGCCGCTTTCCTCCTCCTCGAGGTCCAGAACATCAGCAAGGCGTCGGTCGTGCTGGGTAATACCTGGCTGGTCAACGCGGTCGTGATCTCGGGTGTGCTGGTCATGGCGCTTGTCGCCAACCTGGTGGCCGCGCGCTGGCCACGGCTCCCGCAGGGGCCAGTGTACGCCGCGCTCCTGGGAACCGCGGTGGGACTTTACTTCGTCGACCTCGCGCGCTTCGCGTTCCTGCCCTACGCGACCAAGGCCGCGGTCGTGGGGGCATTGACCACGCTCCCCATGCTCTTCAGCGGAATCGTCTTCGCGCGCTCCTTCGCCGCGGCGCCGCGCAAGGCCGAGGCCCTCGGCGCCAACCTGCTGGGCGCGCTCGGCGGGGCGCTCCTCCAGTCCCTCAGCTTCCTCCCGACGAGGAACACGCGCCCGACTCAGTCACCACGGCCTAGCCTTCCTTGCCGGTATAGTCGCGCTCGCGGTGCTTTCTGCTCGGAGTTGTCCAACTCGCGTCGAGCCGACCGACGGTCGTCCGTGAAACTGAAATGACTCAGAACAGGAAGTCGTCGCCGATCGGCTCTTCCTGCGTCCGCTGTCGATCCCCATCTTCCGGCAGTAGCGCCGGAATCCCCTGCTCGCGCGGCATGTAGCAGAAGTGCTCGGGCTCGGTTCCCGGGACCATGACCTCCTCGTACGACGGCATGTCGCAGAACGCCGCCGCGCGCATCCCGGTCGTGGACGTCACCGCGAGGTGGACGATGGAGGTGGGCTCGGGGAAGGCGTTCTCCTCGTCGGGGATTTCGAATCCTTCGTGGGCGACCTTCATGAAGTCGGTCCAGATCGGCGCCGCGAGGACGCCACCCGTCCCGTTGTAGCGGATCCGTTGCTTGCGGTCGAACCCGACCCAGGTCAGCGTAATGTACTCGGGCGTGAAGCCCACGAACCAAGCGTCCGTGGAGTCGTTGGTCGTGCCCGTCTTGCCTCCCGCCGGCCACTCGAATCCCTGGCCGCGGATCCCCCAGCGGCCGGTCCCCTGGTCGACCACGTCCCGCAGGATGGAGGTCACGACGTACGCCTCCTCCGGCTGGAGGATGCGCGTCCGAGCGGGTGAGTATCGACGGGTGATGTTGCCGTTGCGATCCTCGATCCGCGTGATCGCGATCGGCGTCAACCGCTCGCCGTAGGTCGGGTAGACGCTGTAAGCGCGCAGAACCTCGATCGGGATGAGGTCGGCGGCGCCCAGCGCCAGGGAGCCATAGGGCGGCAGCGCCGTGGTGATTCCGGCGTCGCGCGCGTAGTCAACCACCGCCTGGATCCCCACGTCGAACATGAGTCGCACGGTAGCGACGTTGATCGAGTGGGTGAGCGCCCGGCGCAACGTGACCGGACCGCGGAAGCTGTGGTCGTAGTTGTCTGGGGTCCACCACTGACCGTTGCCCATCGGCATCCTCAACGGCTTGTCCTGGACGACGTAGCTCGCAGGGAAGCCGTTGCGGATCGCCGCCGTGTAGACGAACGGCTTGAACACCGAGCCGGGCTGCCGATGTGCCTGAGTGACGCGGTTGAACCTCGATTCCTTGAACGAGCGCCCACCGACCATCGCCACGATGCCTCCGGTCTCGAGGTCGACCGAGACGAGGGCCCCCTGGAGGTAGGGTGTGACGGTCGAAGCCTCGGTCTCCTCGGCGTCGGCCAACAGGGTGTCCCTCCGCGCGGCAACCTGAGCCAGCCACTCCTCTCGGGTCACCTTGTCGGCCGAAAGCGTGCGTTCGATCTCGAGGATCCGCTTCTCTACGACCTCTTCAGCCGTTTTCTGAAGACCGGTGTCCAGTGTCGTGTAGACCTGGTAGCCGCCCGTCCAGACAGCGTCGCTTCCCAGCGTCTGCTCGAGTTGCCGGCGGACGTGCTCGGCGAAGTAGGAGTTGGGGCCCTCGGGCGGCCTCCGGGGGGCCAGGACGATCGGTGCGTTCTTGGCGTCTTCCGCTTGCGCTTCGCTGATCGCGCCCACGTCGACCATGTTGTCGAGGACAGTCGCGCGACGGGCGAGTGCCGCTTCCATGTCGACGCGCGGGCTCTGGCGCGAAGGCGATTGGATGATCCCGGCGAGCAGCGCCGCCTCGGCGAGCGTCAACTCGGTGGCCGGCTTGTCGAAATACAGCCGTGAGGCCGACTCGATGCCATAGGCGCCGCTGCCGAAGTAGACCTGATTGACGTACATCTCGAGAATCCGGTTCTTGGAGTACCGCTTCTCGATCTCGTGGGCCAGGACCATCTCCTTGAGCTTGCGGACGAGCTGCTTGTCGGGAGTCAGGAACAGATTTCTCGAGAGCTGCATCGTGATCGTCGAGGCGCCCTGGCTCTTCGACCGGGTGAGTACGTAGCGCACGCCGACGGCGGCGGCGCGTCGCAGGTGGACGCCGCGGTGACGGAAGAAGGCCCGGTCCTCGGTGGCGAGAACGGCACGGATGAAATCCTGTGGCACGCGCCGCAGCGGAACGATCTCACGCCGCTCGCTGGCGAACTCGGCGATCAGCTGGCCGTCGGCGGAATAGACCTTGGTGACGAGGCTCGGACTCCAGTCCTCGAGGCGGGCGATCGACGGCAACTCGGAACGGATCCGCTCGTAGACCCCGAGGTAGAGCCCGGTCCCCATGCACACCGCGAAGAGGGCGATCAGGGCGAGGATGTTGGTGCCGCGCCAGAGGCGGTCGGTCGACCGACGAGTACTAGAGCGGGTCATCGCAGCGCCAGAATATACCTTCTGCGCCGATGCCGGCGGAAAATTCCTTCCCCCCCGTGGCCGAACAGCTGGCCGTGATCCACCGGCACGCGGAGGAGGTGATCCCCAAGGAAGAGCTGGCGCGGAAGCTCGAGCGGTCGCGCCGTGAAGGGCGACCTCTGGTTGTCAAGTGCGGTTACGACCCCACGCGCCCCGATCTCCACCTCGGCCACGCCGTCACCCTGCGCAAGCTCCGCGACTTCTATGAGCTGGGGCACGAGGTGACCTTCCTGATCGGCGACTTCACGGGCCTGATCGGTGACCCGTCGGGTCGCTCGGCCACCCGCCCAGCGCTCTCGCGCGAGGAGATCGAGGCGAACGCGGTCACGTTCCGGGATCAGGTGTCCCGCGTGCTCGATCCAGCGCGGACGAAGATCCGCTACAACAGTGAATGGCTGGGGCAGTTCGGGTTCGAAGAGGTGCTGCGGCTGGCCGCACGCTACACCGTGGCGCGAATGCTCGAGCGCGACGACTTCAGAAAGCGTTACGAGAGCGAGGCGCCGATCGCGATTCACGAGCTCCTGTACCCGCTCATGCAGGGCTACGACTCGGTGGCGTTGAGGGCCGACGTCGAGCTGGGGGGGACGGATCAGAAGTTCAATCTGCTGGTCGCTCGGGACATCCAGCGGGAGTACGGAATGGAGCCGCAGGTCATCGTGACGTTGCCTCTTCTCGAGGGAACCGACGGTGTCCAGAAGATGTCGAAGTCGCTCGACAACTACATCGGCCTGACCGAGCCGCCGGAGGAGATGTACGGCAAGACGATGTCGATCCCCGATCAGCTGATCGTCAAGTACTTCCGGTTGGCGCTGGGGACCCCGGAGGCGGAGATCGAGGCGATCGAGCGGGACCTAGCGGCCGGCCTGAACCCGGGCGTGGTCAAGCGCCGACTGGCGCGCGCGATCGTGGCGACGTACCACGACGAGGCGGCGGCCGCCCGCGCCGAGGAGCACTTCGATCGGCTGTTCGTGCGCCACGAGCTTCCCGACGAGATGCCCGAGGTGACGGTCGCGGTCGATGGCGACGGAGCGCCCCTGGCGTGGCTCCTCCGGGAGGCGGGCCTCGTGGCGTCGACCTCCGAGGGACGCCGCCTGGTCGAGCAGGGCGGCGTCTCGGTCAACGAAGAACGGATCGACGACCCCGCGCATCGGGTTCCCGCAGGCGCGACGGTCGTCCTGCAGGCCGGCAAGCGCCGCTTCGCCCGGGTCACACTTCTGGCCAATCGAAACATGCAACCATCGGAGTCGTAGGGCTGTCCAAATGAAGAAGCCCTGTCTTGACCTACTCCATGGAGGAACCATGCGCTTCACGCTTCCGCTCGTTGGAGCCCTCGCCGTCCTCTGTTTCGGCGGGCCGCTCCGCGCCCAAGATGCCCAGGCACGGCTCTGGGACGCCGCGATCGCCGGTGACACGCTGGAGATCCGGGAGGCGATCGATGACGGCGCCAAGATCGACTCGCTCGACACGCGCCGTAACCCCAACGGCCGTCGCGCGCTCAACTGGGCGGCGTGGAACGACCGGGTGGCCGCGATCGAGCTCCTGCTCGCGCTGGGGGCACCGATCGAGGCCGAGAACAATACCGGGTTCACCGCTCTCCACCACGCCGCGGAGTCCGGGTCGATCGAGGCGGCGCGCGTCCTCCTGGCCGCCGGCGCCGACCCCGCGCACGTCGGCGGAGCGCAAGCGTCAAGCTCATGAAGAGTAGCGAAGCAGTGGTCGTACTCGAATCCCTATCGTGCCGCGGCGAGCATCCGCAGCACGCTTACCCTCCATAGAGTCGAGCTCCGCCTGCCGAGTCCCTGGCAGCTCGGCGTTGACGCTTCGGCGTGAGTCGCGTATCTTTGTGATCCCTTCGGAACGGGACTCTGTTCTCTGACAACTGAATCGTGCTTGCCTGAACAGCCTGGATGGGCCCCGTCGCGTGCACTGCTTCGCGCGACAATTTGGGGACCAAAGCAGACTGTACACGATTCCGCTCGCACCGGATTCCGTAGCCGGACCGGTCGGGTGGAGTCAGATCGAATTCTTCTTACTGGAGAGTTTGATCCTGGCTCAGGACGAACGTTGGCGGCGTGCCTTACACATGCAAGTCGTACGCGAACGGGTGAACCGACCTTCCCCGAAAGGGGCGGGCCGGGGATCCTTAGTAGCGTGGCGAACGGGAGCGTAACACGTGAGGAACCTGCCTCGGAGTGGGGAATAACCCCGAGAAATCGGGGCTAATTCCGCATAATGCAGCGGCTCCGCATGGAGACAGTTGTTAAAGGTCGCCTCTGCTTGCAAGCGATCGCTTCGAGATGGTCTCGCGGCCTATCAGCTAGTTGGTGAGGTAATGGCTCACCAAGGCTACGACGGGTAGCCGGCCTTAGAGGGTGTCCGGCCTCATTGGGACTGAGACACGGCCCAGACTCCTACGGGAGGCAGCAGTGAGGAATCTTGCGCAATGGACGAAAGTCTGACGCAGCGACGCCGCGTGAGGGATGAAGGCCTTCGGGTTGTAAACCTCTGTCAGGGGGAACGAACACGGAAACGGCGAATACCCGTTTTCACTGACGGTACCTCCAGAGGAAGCACCGGCTAACTCCGTGCCAGCAGCCGCGGTAAGACGGAGGGTGCAAACGTTGTTCGGAATCACTGGGCGTAAAGGGCGCGTAGGCGGACCGGTAAGTCGGGAGTGAAAACTTGGGGCTCAACTCCAAGCCTGCTTCTGAAACTGCCAGTCTTGAGGGCCGGAGAGGAGAGTGGAATTCCTAGTGTAGCGGTGGAATGCGTAGATATTAGGAAGAACACCAGTGGCGAAGGCGACTCTCTGGACGGCTCCTGACGCTGAGGCGCGAAAGCTAGGGGAGCAAACAGGATTAGATACCCTGGTAGTCCTAGCCGTAAACGATGAGTGCTAGGTGGTGGAAGTTTCAACGCTTTCACTGCCGACGCTAACGCATTAAGCACTCCGCCTGGGGAGTACGGCCGCAAGGTTGAAACTCAAAGGAATTGACGGGGGCCCGCACAAGCGGTGGAGCATG
>JBHEOA010000015.1:0-6256 GCA_046261835.1 Gemmatimonadota bacterium | reverse complement strand
GTGCGGGCGCAGCAGCCCATCGAGCGGCTGTTCTATTACGTCGACCAGGAGCCGGCGTGGGAGTCGCTGGTTGAGCACATCGACCGGATCGACATCGTGGCGCCGGGCGCGTACAACGTCGATCGCAACGGCGTCGTGTGGGGCGAGGTCGACCCGCGCGTCCTCGAGCTCGCGCGCGAGCACGACGTCCGCGTCATGCCGCTCATCGTCAACGTCGGCGAGCGGACGTTCGACCAGGCGCTCCTCCACGACTTTCTGGCCGACGAGACCGCTCGCCGCCGCGCGGTCGAGACGCTGGTCGGCGAGGCCGAGCGGCACGGCTACTGGGGGATCCAAGTCGATTTCGAGTACGTTTCGATCGCCGACAAGGACGCCCTGACTCGCTTCTACCGCGAGCTCGCCGACGCGCTCCACCGCGCCGGGAAGACGATCTCGATCGCCGTCGTCCACCGGCCTGACGCGTTTGCCGGCCCCACGCGTTACCACAAGTGGATGCTCTCTGACTGGCGCGGCGGGTACGACGTCGCGGCGCTTGCCGAAGCCGGCGACTTCGTGACTGTGATGACGTACTCCCAGCATACCCGCCGCACGCCGCCGGGACCGCAGGCAGGGATTCCGTGGGTGCGCGAGGTCGTCGAGTGGTTCCTCGAGGAAGGGGTTCCACGCGAGAAGCTCTCGATGGGGATCGCGACGGGATCGCAGCGGTGGTACACGTCCTGGGAGTCCCAGATCGAGCCCGAGCTCGCGCGCTCGTACTCCGAGCAGCTCTCGCACGCGTGGGCGCTCGGGCAGGCGGAACGGCGCGGCGCTCAGTGGACCTGGGACGACACCCACAAGGTCGCCTATACCTACTACCCGCGCGGCGGCACGTTCGAGTGGATCTTCCTCGAGGACGCGCGCAGCTTCCGCGCCAAGCTCGATGTGGCGCGCGAGTACGGGCTGCGCGGATTCTCAGTGTGGGTGCTCGGCCCCGAGGATCCGGCGATCTGGGACATCCTCGTGGAGTCGCCGTCGGCGCGGTGATGCGCGGCGTCATTGTGGGGATGAAGTGCGCTCGCGCGGAGATGCGCCGGGGTGCGCTCCTCCTTCTCGTCGCTTTCGCCGTCGCGCGCGCCACCGCCTTCGCGCAGGACACGACCGCTCCCGGGGACACGCTCCCGATCCCCCACGGGTTCACCGCCGCATCCTGGGCGCCGCAGAAGGCGATCGAAGCAAAGTTCCTGGCCGGGTTCTCGCGCGATACCGCGGCGGTCGACGCGGAACGGATCTCGCGCGTTCCCCACCTCGCCGGGACTCCGCAATCCGAGCAGCACGCGCGCGAGCTCGCGGAGCTCCTGCGCGGGCTCGGGCTAGACGTCGAGATCGAGCGGTTCGACATCTGGATCCCGCACCCGCGCGCGGTGTCGGTTACGCTGATTTCACCCGCCCCGGCGGTGGGCGCCGGGACCCCGACCGAGCGCCCGCTAGTCGTCCGCCAGTCCGGTCGCTTCCCGCTGGGCGATGCCGACTCAGCGCTTCTCCTCGGCTGGAACGCTTATGGCGCGAGCGGCGCGATCGAGGCGCCCGTCGTCTACGCCAACTTCGGCGTCGCCGCCGACTACGACTCGCTGGCGTCGCGCGGCATCGACGTCCGCTGCCGGATCGTGCTCGTCCGGTACGGGCGGGTGTATCGAGGGGTCAAGGTCGCCGAGGCCGAGCGGCGGGGCGCTTCAGCGGTCGTTCTCTACTCCGATCCCGCCGAGAACGGCTTCGCGGCCGGCGATACCGTGCCCGTGGGTCCGATGATGCCCGCCGGCGCCATTCAGCTGGGCACGGTCTCGTATCTCTGGCGCTATACCGGCGATCCGCTGACGCCGGGCCGCCCCGCGGTCGACGGCGAGCCGCGTCTCGATCCGAGCCGCTCCGACGTCCTTCCCACGATCCCCGTCGTCCCGATCCCCTATGCCGCCGCGGCCGAGATCCTCTCGGCACTGGGCGGCGAGCCCGCGCCCGAGTCGTTCCGCGGCGGGCTCCCCGTCACGTACCGCACCGGCGGCGAACCGAACCGGACCGGCGAGCCCAACCCGACCGCCCCGCCGCCGGCGAGCCTGCGCCTCGCGGTCGAGCTCGAGAGCGCGCAACGCCCGATCTGGAACGTGATCGCCCGCGTGCCCGTGCAGGGGTCCGCCGACCCAGCCATGATCGTGCTCGGGAGCCACCACGACGCGTGGCTCTGGGGCGGCGTCGATGCCGGGACCGGAAATACGGCCCTCCTCCAGATCGCCCGTGCCCTCGCGCGTCTCCGCGCCGACGGCTGGTCGCCGAAGCGCGAGATCGTGCTCGCATTCTGGGACGCCGAGGAGATGAACGTGGCGGGCTCGACGGAGTGGGTCGAGAAGCACGCCGAGGAGCTGCGCCGGCGGGGGGTCGCTTACCTCAACGTCGACGTCTTTACGGCCGGCGTCCTCGACGTGACCGGCTCCCACCAGCTGGCCGACGTCGTCGTCGACGCGACGCGAGCGGTTGACGATCCAATGACGGGTCAGCCCCTCGCCGACGAGTTCCTCGCGCGCCGCCCGGAGGGCCCGGTCCTCGGCGACCTCGGCGCGGGGTCGGACTGGAACGCGTTCTGGCACTGGGCGGGAGTGCCGTCGCTCCAGTGGACGATGAACGGCCGCGGCTCGTGGGCCGCCTACCACTCGGCGCTCGACGACTACGACTACTACCGCGACTTCGCCGACAGCGCGTTCACGTTCACTCCGGCTTTTGCGCGCGCGATGGGGCTTACCGCCCTCCGCCTCGCCGAAGCCGACGCGCTTCCCTATCACTACACGCTCTACGCCGACCGGGTCGCGGCCCACCTCGACGCGCTCGAGGACGAGCACCGGGACCTCGCGCGTCCCGGCCGCGCCGCCGCCGTTGCCCCGTCTCTCGACCTCACCGATGTCCGCGACCAGCTGGCTCGCTTCCGCATCGCCGCCGAGGCGATCGAGGCGGCCCAGGCAGCGCTCGTCGCGCAGGACGAGCTCACCGACGCGGATCGCGCCCCACTCGCCGCGATCGACGCGGCGCTGGCCGGCGCCGAGGGCGCGCTTCTAGACCCCGAAGGGCTTCCGGGCCGCCCCTGGTATCGCCACACGATCTATGCTCCAGGCTCCGACACCGGCTATGATGCCCTGCCGCTTCCGGCTCTCGCTGAGGCGATGCGCACGGGAGACCAGCCTGCCCTCGACCGGGCGGCCGACCGTCTTGCGGCAGCGCTCGCGCGCGCCACCGCCCTCCTTTCCGGCCCTTATTGACCTGGCCCGCCCTGTTCGCTATTCATCCCGCCGTCTCCACCCGGAATCATAGAGACATCCAGCCAGAAGAGGGGCCCCATGGCGCAACTCCAGTGTCCGAACTGCGGCACGACCTATGACGTCTCGCAGTACCCGCCCGGCCACCGGTTCCAGTGCACCTGCGGTCGGGAGCTCACGGTAGGCGCGAGCTCCGGCTCGGGGGCGCCGACTCCGGGTCCTGCGGCCGCTACGCCCGGCACGGACCCCGGCCTTCAGCCGGTCATCAAGGCCCTCGTCTTCCTCGGGAACCTGTGCTTCTCGCCGCTCGCAGCCCTCATCTCGACGATCATCTACTTCGTCATCAAGGATCAGAAGCCGCGGACGGCCAAGGATCTCTGCCAGATGACGTGGATCCCCTTCGTGATCGCGTGCGTGTTGTGGATTCTCTATTTCGTCTTCGTCTTCGGGATCGCGATCCTGGGGTCGAACTGAGCAGGGGTTCGAGCGACTTGCCTTTCGGGCGGCTGGTTGAGTCCGGTCGCCCGTAACCTTCGCACCTGAAACCCAGGCTCGGCAGCGTCATCAAGGCATCCGTGAGCAGTGTTTCAACTCCAGTTGCAGTCAGCGAGCGCAGGCTGAACCGGCTGGAGTGTTCCCACTGCGGCGTGCGGGCTCGGATTCGGCATGCTCCTGCTGATACCGATCGCTATTCTCGCGCTCAACATCGTGCTCCTGATCTGGGTTGCGCGCGATGCCAAGGCGCGCGGCATGGAAAACGCTGTCTTGTGGATGATCTTTCTCCCGAACAAAGGGGGACCTTATCCCGTGTGCGTCCTGCGGGAACAAACGACTTCAGGTGAGCGCCAAGGGTCCTCACTGCGGAAATCCCTGAAGCCCTCGCTCCTGCTGCGTCTGGTCAGGCCTCACTACCTCGAAACCACCAGGGAATCCGTAGAGCCGAATCCAGAACCGGGGACGCGGCCGCCGATCGTTTTCTACAGTCCGGAGCTGCGGCCGCTTCTTGCGGTAGCGCTCGGTTGTCACGGCAACCCAGACCGCTGTCTCACGATCGGCTCCTGGCGGACGCCCATCTGCGCGCGCTGTGTGGGGTTCGTGGCAGGGAACCTGCTCGGGCTGGGCACGCTCCTCGCCTTCGGTCCTGCGTCGTGGACCTGGGCGCTGGCGGGTGTTGCTCTCCTCGTCCCGGTCGCGGTCGACGGCTCACTCCAGGCGGCGGGCCGTTACCACAGCACCAACCCTCGCCGTCTCCTGACAGGCGTCCTCGGCGGCCTCGGCCAGATCGCCCTGATCGGCGCCTTCCTCGCCTACCTCACGCCCCGGGTCCGCGAGCTTCTGGCCTGAGCCGCGTCAGTCGAAGGGATGACGCCAGCGTAGGTCGGGGAACCGGGCGTAGTCGCGGTCGGTCGTGACCCATTCACATCCCGACTCGATCGCCAGCGCCGCATGGTAGGCGTCGGAGACGAGACTCCCCTCAGCTCCTCCCTTCAGACAAAGCTCGAGGAAGATTTCCCAGTGGCGCGGGCCGGGAGTCAGCACCACGCAGTTCTTGCGTCCCCGCAGATCCCCCACGAACCCGATCGCCTGGTCGAGTGGTGTTGGGGATGGAAACACCCTCGGATTCGTGACGATTCGGAGAAACGCGCTCAGGACGAGATCGCTGAGCCCGTAAGGGTTGGGCGCGTTGACAGTCGCCTCGAGCCAGGACTTGAAGCGGGGGTGGTTGTGGAATTCTTCGCGATGGGCGTAGATGAGAACGTTGACGTCAATGGAAAGCATGATCTTCGGAGTCCAGTACGTCGAGAAGATCAGCCATATGGTCGAGGCTGAGTCCAGCGGCCAAGCCCGTTCCTCGAAACGTTCGAACCTTGAAGGGTTCTTCGGTCGAACCGGCGCCCCGCGCCCGTGCGAGCGCCTCTCGCAAGGAGTCCTCGATGACCTGAGTCAACGTGCGGTCGGTCTCCACGGCAAGACGCTTGATTTGCCGCATGAGATTGTCGGGGAGGCGGACCGTGGTCCTCATCTGTAAAAGCATATCATTGATATGTCAATATGTCAACCACACCGAAAGCGAATCAGCCATCATGAATCGTCGGAACAGGACTCTCTAGCACACCAGCCCTTCCCACCCTACGTTCCCCTCATGGTTCGGTGGCGATCGGGGCGTCGGAGCGAGCACGTCGAGGACCGGCGCAGCATGCGCGGGGTGGGGATCGCGGGCGGCGGGGTTGCGATCCTAGTCGCTGCGCTCCTGGTGTGGGCGCTGGGCGGCGATCCGGCCCAGGTCCTCCAGATCCCCGAGGGCGCGACGACATCCCCGGCCGGACCCCCGCCAGCCGACGACGAGGCCGCTCAGTTCGTCTCTTCGATTCTGGCCTCGACTGAGGACGTCTGGACCGAGGTCTTCGCCGAGCGAGGCGCGACCTACGAGCCCCCGACCCTCGTTCTCTTCACCGACATCGTCCAATCCGGCTGCGGAACGGCTGGATCGCAGACCGGACCTTTCTACTGCCCTCTCGACGGCAAGGTCTACCTCGACCTCGGCTTCTTTCGAGAGCTCGCGCGGCTCGGCGGCCCCGGGGACTTCGCGGCCGCATACGTGATCGGCCACGAGGTCGGCCACCACGTCCAGAATCTTTCCGGGACGGCCGACGAGGTGCGCGCGCTTCAGCAGCAGTATCCAACCGACGCCAACGAGCTATCGGTTCGGCTCGAGCTCCAGGCCGACTGCTACGCGGGATTGTGGGCGAGCCGGGCGAACCGGACGGGAGCGTTCCTCGAGCCCGGCGACGCGGAGGAGGGCTTGGCCGCGGCGGCCGCGATCGGCGACGATCGGCTCGCGCGAAGCGGGGCCGGCGCTGTGAGCCCCGAAACATTCACGCACGGCACCAGCGACCAGCGCGCCCAGTGGCTCGCGACCGGCCTCGAGCAAAGCACACCCGAGTCCTGCGACACGTTCCGCAGCTAGGCACACTGTCATG
>JBHEOA010000014.1:0-20570 GCA_046261835.1 Gemmatimonadota bacterium | reverse complement strand
TCTCGCCGCCGCCGCCGCAGCCATAGCCTGACAGGCCGGCCACGACAAGCGCCACGATCCAAACGCTCCGCGTCGAGATACCTTTCCCCTCGATCGCCCGTACGCTCATCGCCCGCGCCCTCCCTTCGCCGAGGCGACCGGTGCCTGGCGCTGCTGGTCCTCCGGAATCCACCACTCGGCCACGGTGACGAGGTGGCCACGCGCGTCGCCTGTCACGCCCCGCAGCCGGTTCGAGACGCCCAGCCTCTCGGTCAGGTAGTAGAGGAACGTGTACGGCTGGTCCTGGTGGATGATCTGCTGGTACCGGTCCCATATCGGCTTCGCCAGAGCTCGGTCGAGTGTGGTCAGCGCCGCGCGGCTCAGCGAGTCCGCCTGGGGGTTGCAGTACGAGGGGTAGTTGTAGACTCCGCCGCCGCACGAGAGGGTTTCGGTCGGATCGAATTTGAAGTCGACGCTCCAGCCGCTCACAACGGCCACGAAGTCCTTGCGCTTGAGCCGATCGATCAGCGAGTTCCATTCGGCCAGACGCGGCTGGACGTCGACACCGATCTTCTTGAGGTCGCTCTGGACGATGACGATGATGTCCTCGCGCAGGTCGTTCCCCTGGTTGGTCTCGAGCGTGAAGCGGAACGGCCGGCCGCCCTTGTCGAGGATCCCATCCCCGTCGGAGTCGCTCCACCCCGCGTCGGCGAGAAGACGTCTGGCCCGATCGGGATCGTAGGGCCACGCCTCGAGCTCTTTGCTGAACTCCCACTGGAACGGCATGATGTCGGCGGTCGCGATCTCGCCGTAGCCGTAGAGGAGCGCGTCGACGATCTGCTGGCGGCCGATCCCCATCGTCAGCGCGCGCCGCACTGCCGGGTCGGCGAAGAGCGGATTCTTCGTGTTCCACGCCAGGTACGTGTAGGAACGAGCCTGGTACGCGATCAGCCGTGCTGCGTCGCTGTTCTCCACCCGCGCCGCCTCTGCCGGCTGGACCGCGCGCACGAGGTCGATCCCGCCGGTCAGGAGCTCGGTCAGCTCGGTCGTCTGCTCGGGGATGATGCGGAACACCACGCGGTCGAGATGCGGACGTCCCAATACGAAGTTCGGATTCGCCTCGAAAACCACGTCCTGGTTGGCGGTCCACGAGACGAAGCGGAACGGACCGTTCCCCACCGGCCGGCGGTTGAACTCGGCGGTCCGCATCTGGGCCGCCGGGACGTCCTCGAGCAGGTGCTTGGGCATCGCCTCCCATTCGGTGAAATCCATCGGCGCATCGGAGTGGGGCTCGGTGAAGTGGAAGGTCACGGTGCGGTCGTCGACCTTCTCGACCCGGTCGACGAACTGGAAGTACTGGAGGTTGGCGTAGGCCAGGTCGGGGTTCATGTACATCTCGGTCGACCAGACGACGTCGTCGGCGGTGACCGGCGTGCCGTCGTGCCAGGTCAATCCCTCACGCACCCGGAAGGAGATCGACGAGCCGTCCTCCGGCATCCACATCGAATCGGCCATGTAAGGCGTGTAGTTCATGTCCTCGTCGAGCCGGACGAGCGGCATGTATAGCATGTACCGCATGGTCTGACTCGTATCGTAGTCGGTAGAGACGAACTGGTTGAAGGCGTCGAAGTCGCTGACGCGGGAGACGATCGCCGTGCCACCATGGACCGGCGCCTCTTCGGCGTCGGGGCGCTCCCCTGCGGACCCGCCCCCGCTGCAGGCGGCAAAGAGGACCGTTAAGGCCAAATGGAACGAACGCAAGCGAAAAGCGGTCATGGAGTTATCCCTCCGGTCGGGGGGCGGGTGCGCGCGGCGGTCCAGCGAAGATGGCCGCCGTTTCGAGAATGTGTCAAGAATTCGATCTGGAACGTCTCCGCGAACCCGGCGGCGATCGCGTGCGCCGCCTCGCCGAAAGAGACCGTCCGTCCGGCGGCAGCCGAGACGGTTGTCACCGTGCCGGGATCGAGCGCGCCAGGCCATGCCTCTTCGAGGGGACGCTGGTCACCCGCGAGCGGGATCGAGCCGTGCTGTAGCAGCGCTTTTCGCCCGCGCCGCTGAGCGCTCCCGACGAGCTTCCGGCCGTTGGCGACGATCTCCCAGGGAACCGAAGCTGCAAAGCAGGCGAGGCGGCTGACCGGCCGCGGCGCGCGACGTGTCGGGGCCGCGGCGAACGCGGGCTCGGCGCCGAGCCGCATCAGCCCCGCCGCTACCGCCTCGTGGATGCGGCGGTAGGCGAACGCGAGCCCTCCCGCCAGGGGAGGTTCGTCGAGCCACCCGACGACGCTGTAGGTGAGCTCCGTTTCCAGGGCTCCGTGGTAGACCGCGCGGCCGCCGGTTGGCCGACGCACCCAGTCGACGCCGAGCGCGGCGAGCCGGGCGAGGGCCTGAGGATCGGGGTCGGGCTGGTGGCGTCCCAGCGACACCGCAGGCGGATCCCAGCCGTACAGCCGCAAGACCGGAGGCTCCGCCCCACGCTCGACAGCTGCCAGGAGCGCCTCGTCGCACGTCATGTTCCACGCCCCCGGTCGCGCACCGGTCTCGAGGAGCCGCCAGGCGCGCGGGGTTCTCATTCGCTACAGCTCGACCGGTTGCATGGAAGTGATCTCGGGATCGGTGCCACTCACCTCGAGACCGTTCTCGAAGATCGCGGGAGGGTACCCTTCCGCCGTCACCATCACCGTGTAGGTCCGCCCTCGCTCGAGGTCGGGGATCTCGTAGCGACCGCTCGCGTCGGTCACCGCCACGCCCGCCATCAGTTCCTGGGTCGCCTCCGGACCGCGCGCTTCCACCCACTCCTGAGAGGAGACCCCCGGGTTGAGGACGATGACGACCGCATGGGCGACGGGCTGTGTCGTGCGTGCGTCGACCACCGTCCCCTGGATCGTGACCGGCCCTGTCAGAACGGGGGCTGCGTCACCCGCCGCGCTCGAGGCAGGCGCCGCCGCCTCCGTGTCCGGCGCACCAGCGGGCTCGTCGCGCCGACAAGCCGCCAGGGCGAGGACGCCGATCGCCACGGCGACCCCAGTGACACGCGCCGATGTCACGACTCACTCCTGAACGTCGAACGAATCGAGGATCGCCTCGAGGTTGCCAGCCGCCCCGACGTCAGTCGCGCTGTCGACGCCCGGGGCCTGATCGCTCGCGAACATCACGATGATGATCCCGCTGTCTTCGGCGACCGGGACGGCGATCGTCCGACCCCAGAAGGTCGTGGGGCCTTGCGGAATGTCGGCGACCACCTCGAAGGTGAAGCCCGGCGAGGGGATCTCGTCGACATGATGGCTCTCGCCGGCCAGCCGCCGATAATTCGGAAACGCCTGCGAGAACTGGGGCTCCAGTATCTGGGCGACCTGATCGGCGCTCACGCCGGCATACCAGCCGACGGCGAAATTCTCGATCGTGACCTGATCCGCCGTCATCGACTCGACCTTGACGAAGTTCGGGCTGTCGCCCGTGCCGTCCTCGAGAATCTGCCAGTCAGCGGGATACTCGAACGTGAAGGGAACGAAGTTGGTGAGCTTATCGCCGGAGAGTCGGCTTCGGTCGTTGGTCCACGTGCGGCTCTCGACGTCCTCCGCCTCGCCCTCGCTTTCCTCGACGGCCTCGACCGCGGCGTCGTTCGTGGCGGCACCGCTCTCCTCGTCCCGGGGACCGGTACAGCCGATCGCTCCCAACCCGAACAGCAGGGCGACCAAGAGCCACCACGTCTTCCTGTTAGCCATGTCGCTTCGAGCGAATCTAGCGCGCGAGGGTGTCGCCGCCGTCGGGCCCCCGCGACGGGGCGTCGGCGGAACCGAGGAAGGGGGGTGGACCCGGTACATCGGCCGATCCCGGTGCATCCGCCACCCCGATAACCGGTGGCCGTGTCGCGGGCGACTGCGACCGTCGGCCACGGACGGCACGGAGGCGATCGAGGACCTCCCGCTCGCGCGTCAGGTCCGCTGTGCTGCCGCGCCCCAGCCCGCGACTCTGGCGCCAGCGATGGAACGCGAGCTCTCCCGCCGCGTGGTGGAATGCGCCGGCGCGACGCCAGCCGCGGAGGCCTTCGGCGCGGGCCGCCGCCAGCCGGCTGCGGAATCGCGAGCGGGCCGAGACGAGCCCGTCGAGCTCATCGGCGCTCAGCTCACCGGCCGCGGCATAGGGAGCCAGATGCGCCCGCAGGATCCCGCGCTCGCGTCTCAGCGACCACGCGACGAGCGCGAGAGCCCCCAGGAAGAATGGCACCATGACGAAGAGGTAGGTGGCGAAGAAGACGACCCCGAGCGAGGCGGAGAGGTTCCACGCCGCGTGGAGCGCGATCGCCAGCACCAAACCCACCACGGGGGCCAGCCACCTCCAGCTGCCGTGTCGGAACTCGCGCGCCAGACCCAGTCCGATCCCGGTCATCGCCGTGAACAAGGGGTGCGAGAAAGGCGAAAGGATGCCGCGGAGGAAAAACGCGACGATCGGCCCGTGGATGCCTTCGGCGAAGGCGCTGCCGTAGTAGAGGACGTTCTCGGTGGTCGCGAACCCCAAGCCAGCGAGCGCGGCGTAGAGGATCCCGTCGGTCACGTTGTCGAACTCGTCGCGCTTCCAGAAGTAGAGCAGAAACAGCGCCCCGCCCTTGGCGGTTTCCTCGATCAGCGGAGCGGACAATACGGCGCCGGCCACCTGAGCGAAGCTTGCCCCGACCAGTGCGACGAACAGCGCGCCCATCAGCGAGTTGAGGATGAAGGAGAAGAAGACCGCCACCGAGGCGCCCCACAGGAACGCCAGCCCGATCATGAGGAAGGGCTCCTTTTCGTAGCGGTCGATCCACAAGGCGAGCGCGATGTAGATCGGGAGCGGGAGGAGCGCGAGGAGAAGCCCGACCGCAAAGCCGGCGGCCCCGGTCTCCAACGCCACGAGCAGCATGGTCACGAGCGCGAGCCCCAGCATGATGAGGATCGCGACAAGCGCAGCGACGGCGGAGCTCGTGGGCCGAGCGAGAGGGGCGATAGTATCGCGAGGTGGTCGAGGAAACGGACGACGTCGGAACGGGCGGGATCAATGTAGCTCGCGCGGAGAGCGACGACAGCCGTCGCCCTCCACGCGATGCTTCACCTACCCGTGCCCGGCCTCAGGTCTCTTCGATTTGTCCGCGGATCTCGCCGGCCGGGTTCTGCGTGGTATGCACGTTGACGTAAACGGTCCCGGCATCCATCGCGTCGATCAGCGCATCGAGTGTCGTGATTCCACCAGCCGCCTCGAAGTCGGCCTCAGTGAACGTGGACTCGACGAGCACCCCGCGCGCGGTGAATGAGCGGGGGGTGCCGGCGGCGTTGAACAGCTCCACGACGATCGGGCCGGCGACGTCGACTCCGCCGTTGTGAATGTGCGCGAGGGTCACGTTCTCGATGTCCTCGACCTCGATCCGGAAGCGGACCGTCGACCCGTCCACGTCGAAGAACGCCGTCCCCGTCGCATCGGTGGTCACGGGGTCCGGCCGCTCTGCCGCGCCCGTCAGGTTGGCCAGGAATTCGGCTGCATCGACGATGCCGGCGGGATCGTCGTCGCAACCCGATCCGAGGGTGAGAGCGGCTGCGAGCGCGACGACCAGGGGCAGACGAACCGATGGCGCTGTGCCCATCGGACCTCCTTCGGGCTGGCGGGTTGCTCGCGGCCCCCGGAGCCCCAGAGTCGCACTAGCCCGCGATCGCGTCTGTTCGGCAGCCGACAATGCAGACGTGCGCGCGGTCATAGCTCGACGCTCAAGCGTGTCAGAACTCGACGCTCTCCCCGGGTTGGAGCGCGGCGCATTTCGTGTTGCCGAGCCTCTCGACGTCCGTCTTCCACCGGCCGACGTCCTGGGCGATCAGCTCGAAGGTGCCGTAATGCATCGGCACAACCAGTTTGGGCGCGAGCCACTGGACGGCGATCAGCGCATCCGCGGGCCCCATCGTGAAGTTGTCGCCGATCGGCAGGCACACGCAGTCGAAGGAGTAAAGCTCGCCGAGGAGCTTGATGTCCGCCGTCAGCGCGGTGTCTCCCGCGTGGTAGAGGTCCGTCGACTCCGACGTTATCACGATGCCGCACGGATTGGTCGAATACTTCGGATCGGCTTCGGTCATTGAGCCGTGCGCCGCGGGCACCAGCTTGACGTGGCCGAAGTCGAACTGGTGCCCGCCGCCGCAGGCGAGTGGATGCGCCTGACATCCCTGGTCGATCGCGAGCTGAGCCAGCTCATAGGCGGCCACCACGATGGCACCGGTACGCTTGGCGATTTGAACCGTGTCGCCCCAATGATCGCCGTGTCCATGGCTCACGACGATCGCGTCGATTCCTTCGACGTCGTCCGGTCCGATGTCGGCCTTCGGGTTGTTCGACAAGAAGGGGTCGATGAGGATCTTCCCCTCTCTCGTCTCGTACTCGAAGCAGGCGTGGCCGTGCCAGGTCAGCTTGGCCATGTCCCCCTCAGGGCTATCGCTCGATCGTCAGCGTGTAGCTGCCGGTCGTGTTCGCCAGCAGGGTGTTGGCCCAGATCCTCCACGGCCCGGTTTCGGTGACGGTGACCTGAACCCGGGCATCGGTTCCTCCTCCGCCGTCGTCATCGGAGAAGGTCGCGCCCGACGGGGAGTACAGGGTCAGATAAGCATCGACGTCGGTGGATCTCATCGTAACGACGAGGTTGGAGCCCGATGACAACTGCACCGTATGCTCATCGTAGTACGATCCGTCGTCGCGCACGCGATCGCTGGAGTCGAGCGTGCCGTCGACGACCTGGGGTCCGCCGTCGGTTTCGCCCGAGATGACACCTCCATCTCCCTGCCGCTCCTCGATGTACTGCTCCGTCAACTCGTCCCGTTCCTTCATCTTGCGCCAGATGAAGTAACCGGCGACAGAGAGAAGAATTCCGATGATGAACAGCCCGAGACATCCGAACAGGGCGATCTTGCCCCACGGCGCGCCACCCCCCGGAGGGGGCGGAGTCACGGGCGGAGGGGTGCCCATCGGTCGATCCGGACCGCTAGGGGGAGTGGGAGGAACCATGGGCTCCGCCATTGTCGCTTCTCCTGTTCAGGTGAGCGTACGATCTCCTGGCTAGTGGTCTCAATACAGGGGGCACTCATGCCGTCCGATCGTCAACGTGGGCTCGGCCATCAGATGCTCGCTTCTTCACGCCGTGGCCGACTCGTACGCCTCGATCGGCGGACACGTGCACACCAGGTTGCGATCTCCGTAGGCGGCGTCCACCCGCTTCACCGGCGGCCACACCTTGTGATCGCGCGTCTCGATGGTGGGGAACGCCGCCCGCTCGCGCGAGTAGGAATGCGGCCACTCGTCGGCCGTCACCTCCTCCAGCGTATGTGGGGCATTTCGGAGAAGGTTATCCTCGGGATCGGCGATACCCTTCTCGATCTCGGCGATCTCCTCGCGGATCATGACCAACGCCTCGACGAAGCGGTTGAGCTCCTCCTGCGATTCGCTCTCGGTCGGCTCGATCATCATCGTGCCCGGCACGGGAAAGGAGATCGTCGGGGCATGGAAGCCATAGTCGATGAGTCGCTTGGCGATGTGCTCGACCTCCACGCCGGCCCGGCGGAAAGGACGCGTGTCGACGATTCCTTCGTGACCGACGAGTCCGTGCGCGCCGGTGTACAGGACATCGTAGTGACCCTGGAGTTGTTGGAGAAGGTAGTTGGCGCTCAGGATCGCCACCTGCGTCGCCTGCCGAAGGCCGTCGGGTCCCATGAGGCGGATGTAGGCCCACGAGATCGGCAGGATCGAGGGGCTGCCCCAGGGCGCGGCCGAGATCGTGCCGCACGACGATTCCATTCCCAACGGCACGACCGGATGATCGGGGAGGTACGGCACCAGGTGCGCCGCCACACCGATCGGTCCCATGCCGGGCCCACCACCGCCGTGCGGAATGCAGAACGTCTTGTGGAGATTCAGGTGACATACGTCGCCCCCGTAGTCGCCGGGACGCGCTAGCCCGACCTGGGCGTTCATGTTGGCGCCGTCGATGTAGACCTGGCCCCCATGTTCATGAACGACATCGCAGATCTCACGGATCCGCGCCTCGAAGACACCGTGGGTGGAGGGATACGTGATCATGATGGCGCCCAGCGTGTCGGCGTGGCTTTCGGCCTTTGCCCGCAGGTCCTCGACGTCGATGTTCCCTGCGCCATCGGTCTTGACCGCCACCACGTCCATCCCCGCCATCACCGCGCTCGCGGGGTTCGTGCCGTGCGCCGATAAGGGGATCAGGCAGGTTTTCCGGTGCTCCTCGCCCCGACCACGATGGTAAGCGCGGATGACGAGGAGCCCCGCGAACTCCCCCTGGGATCCTGCGTTGGGCTGGAGTGAGACGCGCGCGAAACCGGTGATCTCTGCGAGCCACGATTCGAGCTGTCGGAAGAGCTCGACGTATCCCTCGGTCTGGTCGCGTGGGGCGAACGGATGGAGACGCCCGAACTCCGGCCACGTCACGGGGATCATCTCGGTCGTCGCGTTGAGCTTCATGGTGCACGACCCGAGGGGGATCATGCCGTGGGCGAGCGAGAAGTCCCGGTTCTCGAGGCGCTTGAGATAGCGCAGCATCTCGGTCTCTGACCGATAGCGATGGAAGACCGGGTGCGTGAGGAAGCTGGACCCTCGGGCCAGCGCGGCCGGGAACGCGTCGCCGGTGGGCTCGATCGATTCGAGGGACGGGGCGGAGCGTTCTAACGCGAACGCCTCCAGCAGCTCGCCCACGTCGGCGCGCGTCGCCGTCTCGTCGAGCGCGATCGCGATTCGGCCCTCACTCACAGCGCGCAGGTTGATCCCCCTGTCGACCGCGCGCGCGTGGACCCGGGCCGCCTCCGTTGGATCGAGGTCGACGCACACGGTGTCGAAAAAGGCGCCGTGGACGATCGTGTGGCCGAGCCGCTCGAGCCCGGTCGCCAGGATCCGCGTCAGCCCATGGACCCGGCGCGCGATCCGGGTAAGTCCGTCGGGCCCGTGCCAAACCGCGTACATCGCCGCGACGACGGCGAGCAGAACCTGCGCCGTGCACAGGTTGCTCGTCGCCCTCTCCTTGCGGATGTGCTGCTCGCGGGTCTGGAGCGCCATGCGCAAGGCGTCGGCGCCCCGGGCGTCTCGCGTCACCCCGATGATGCGACCCGGCACGTGCCGCACGAATACCTCGCGCGTTGCGAAGAAGGCGGCGTGCGGCCCGCCGTACCCCATCGGCACCCCGAACCGCTGGCTGTTCCCCACCGCGACGTCGGCGCCCCATTCGCCCGGCGGCACGAGGAGCGTGAGGGCGAGGAGATCGGTCGCGGCGGTGACCAGTGCTCCCGCATCATGGGCCCGCTCGCACAGTTCGGCGTAAGCCTCGATCGAGCCCTCGGTCGTCGGATACTGGACGAGGACCCCGATCACGTCGTCCCCGATCTCGCGGCTCAGGACCTCCGCGACCTCTACATCGACCCCGGCTGCCTCGGCGCGCGTCTCGACGACCGCGATCGTCTGGGGGTGGCAGCCACGATCGAGCAGGAAAGAGCCGTCCTCCTTGCCCGTCACCCGCCGCGTCATCGCCATCGCCTCGGCCGCCGCTGTGCCTTCGTCGAGCAGCGAAGCGTTGGCGATCTCGAGGCCCGTCAGGTCGGAGATCATCGTCTGGAAGGTGAGCAGGGCCCCGAGCCGCCCCTGGGCGATCTCCGCCTGATAGGGCGTGTAGGCGGTGTACCAGCCCGGGTTCTCGAGGATGTTCCGGAGGATGACCGGCGGTGTGATCGTGTCGTGATAACCCATCCCGATGTACGAGCGGAACACCCGGTTCCTCGCGGCGATTCCCTGCAGCTCCCCCAGGACCGCGTGCTCGGGTAGGGCCTCGGGCAGGTCGAGCTCGTCGCGAAGCCGGATGTCCTCGGGCACGACCGCGTCGGCCAGCTCGTCGAGGCTCGCGTAGCCGAGCGCTTCGAGCATCTCCTGGATGTCGTCGGGGCGCGGCCCGATGTGGCGGTCAGCGAATCGGTCGTGCGGCGGGAGGGAGGTGGGCGACACGCTCAAGGGGGCGAGAGGCGCAGCGCCGTTACTCGATGTGGGCCTGGTACTCCGACGCATCGAAAAGCTCCTCCACCTCGTCGGGCCGGGCGACCTGGATCTTGATCATCCAGCCCTCGCCGTAGGGATCCTGATTGACGGTTTCCGGGTGATCGTCCAGCGCGTGGTTGACTTCGACGACCTCGCCGGTCAGCGGTGCGTAGAGCTCGGCCACCGCCTTGACAGCCTCGATCGTTCCGCAGGGTTTCTTCTTGCGCGTCTCCGTGCCGACGTCGGGCAGCTCGAGGAAGACGACGTCGCCGAGCTCGCCCTGAGCGTAGTCGGTGATCCCCACGGTCGCCACGCCCGACTCTGCGTCGTAGGCGATCCACTCGTGGTCCTCGCTGTAGAGTAGGTCCTCCGGAACGTTGGACATGCGGCCCCTCCGGGTGCGTTGAGCGGTGCGACAGCGTCAGCGTCGCGTCGAGCGTCGGCACATTAAGCGAGGGGTCGGGGGGCGTCAACGAGCGTCGCCGGGATCATCGCTCGCTCGCGCCCTGGGCACGAACCTCGATCGTCACCTCGGCGCCGCACGCTTCCGCCCAGCGGCGCAGGAATGCCACCGTGGGATTCGAATCCCATCGCTCCGCGCGCGCCACGGCCTGCTGGCTGACGCCGAGTCTTTCGGCCAGCTCGCGCTGCGTGAGGCTCGCGCCCTCACGCGCGACACGCAGGAGGTAGCCGGGCGGCTCGAGCTCCCAGGGCGGAAGAGCATTCCACTCGCGCATCGTCTTCCATTCGAGGTAGTCCCGCGGCCGAATTCGACGCGCACCCGACGAGAGAGGGGGCAGCAGGCGCCGACTGCGGAACGCTTTGAACACTCTCATCGGTCGCGGCGTGCCCATTCCTCCACCTCCTCGATCTTCGGGCTTCGCGCCGCGAGGTCTCGCAGCGATCGCAGCGCGTCGACGACGCCCTCCTGGTGAGCGCGTCTCTCCAGATGGTCCCGGTCCAGGTTTTCCCCCCGGTCCTTCCACAGCAAGAAGGCGTTCACTCCATCGGCAACGACGTTCCAGAACTTCCAGGCCGCCAGCCGGTCAACGAGCACGTCCTCCGGGGAAAGCGCGAGCACGACCCAGTCACCCAACCGAATGAGATCCTTTCGAATCGGGGCGTCGAAGGCGCGGCTCGGCAGCTCGATGAACAAGCGGCCCTCGGGATGGACCCAATGCCTGCCGATGGGGCGAAAACCGGCCTCGCGGAGCATTCCCTCGACATCGGGCGGAACATGACCGATGAAGTCGAGATCGCCCGTTCGATACGCCCCCCGCGTGTAGAGCTCCAGAGCCGCGCCACCGACGAGTACCGGCTTGTCACGTTCCTCCCGGTACAGACCCTGGAACCAGGCAGCGAGACCGGCGGTTCGTTCCGGACCCTCCTCCATCTCAAGGATCTTCTCGATACCCATGAGTACAATGTATATGTTGTACGATGCCCCACGCCACTAGGCGGGAGGACCACGAGGGGCGATGATTACCAGCGCTACGTCGCGGAGACGGGGATACGCGCGTACGGGCGACGCCCGGAAACAGGGGCGCCTGGATCCTGCACCGCGAAGTGGGCACGAAGACGGAGTTTCTGGTTCTCTCCATGTGGGACTCCTGGGACGCGATTCGCCGCTTCGCGGGCGATGACGTCGAGCGTGCGGTCTTCTACCCCCGCGACGACGAGTTTCTGATTGAGAGAGACCTCGAGGTCGTGCACTTCGAAGTTGCGGATGATGAGCGCTCCGAAAACGGCTGAGAAGCGCGCGGCGGCCCGCCCGGCCTACGAATTCCACCCCCTTACGCCGGACCGTTGGCCCGACCTCGAGCGCGTCTTCGGCGCGAACGGCGCGTGCGGCGGGTGCTGGTGCATGTGGTGGCGGGCCTCGCCGAGCGAGTTCCGCCGCGACAAAGGCGCTGGGAACCGCCGAGCCCTCCGGCGCCTGGTCGTCGCCGGCGCTGAGCCGGGGATCCTGGCCTACGACGCGGATGGTACGCCCGTCGGTTGGTGCGCCATCGCTCCGCGGACGGAGTACCCGCGCCTCGAGCGCTCGCGCATCCTGGCGCCGGTCGACGATCGAGCGGTCTGGTCGGTGACCTGCTTCTTCATCGCGCGGGGCCACCGACGTCGCGGACTCTCGCGGGTGCTCCTCGAGGCCGCCGTCCGCTTCGCCGCCGACCGCGGCGCGGCCATCGTCGAGGGCTACCCCGTCGAGCCGGCCGTCCGACAGGCTGATCCCTTCGTCTGGACAGGCCTGGCCTCGGCTTTCCGCCGGGCAGGCTTCCGCGAAGTGGCGCGCCGCTCGCCGACTCGTCCCATTATGCGCCGACGGGTACGCCCCCGAAAACGCGTCTGACCCGTCTGTGTGAGGCGGTCAGCTTGCCGGCCAGGAGACCGGCTCGAAAGGGGTCGCGCAGGGCGGACCGTTGGCATAGATCACCTCGAATGCGTGCCGCTCCTGCCGGTCGAACGGAGGGTTGATTCGCCACACTGCGGAGCTCCGCGTACCGTAGCGACCGCCGTGAAGGCAGATCGCGTCGGGGCCGTACGCTCCATGGTCGGCGACCACGGCGCCGAGAGCATCGAACAATCCCGGAGGCGCCCCGCCGCTTTCCTTCGCCGGCCACAGTCCAGCCGCCTCGAGGAGGGTCCAGGCGCGAAGGACCTTGGGTTCGCTGACCGCGACGTCGAATGGCTCGTTGGTGACGATGTGGCACCCGGTTTCGAGCGCGCGCGTCTCGACTCGGCCTTCCTCGTACTCCACCCGATGCAACGCCTCCCCGTCGCCGCACACGATGTGGAAGGGGTTGTAGAGCTCGTCCAGCCGATCGAGCGACTGGACTACCGCGTCAGCCGAGGGCGCGCGCAGTAGCTCCCGGCACAAGAGGCCGCGCGAGCGTCGCGCGGGGTCGTGGGGTTGCTTCCCGCGACGGTTCGTGATCCCCACCCATACGCTGGACAGGTTGGCTCCCATCCACGTCCCGCCGGCCTCCTCGTCCCGGGGCGCCAGGGTCGTGGGATCCCTCTCCCACTCTGGTCCCCTGGCCGGGCGATGATAGCGCTCGTCCCGGTTGGCGGCGATGACGAGCGGCGCGTCCTCCCATACGCGATGGAACGCGATCAGGGTGCACACCGCCAGCCCGGCTCACTCCCAACGCAGGTACTCGCTCCACGAGTCGCGCTGGAGCATCCGACGGAGCGCGGCGAAGACGAGCGCGACGATCATGAGATCGAGCAGGATCATGAACGTGGAGAGCAGGGTGTAGCGCGGGGCGAGCACATAGGGCATGTAGAGAATCGAAGAGGCGAGATAGATCAGTCCCAAGAGGACGACCGCCAGCTTCCCGAACGTCGAGGGCTTGGCCCGGCCCCGCACGGCCTGCCGCACGATCGCCGCCTGCTGATGGATCGCGACGAACGGGTCGTAGACGCTGCGGTCGAGGTGTACGCCGCAGTTCTCGCACAGTACGCGGAAGCCGAGTTGGAGATGCCCGCACTGATCGCAGAACGTCAGCGGGAGGTCGTCATCGTTTTCGGATATGTCCCACACCTTCCTCATGGCGGTCAATATAGCCGCCACACGTTATCGTTGATTTTCATGTCCCGTGCGTTGACCGCTTTGCTTACGGTTCTCGTCTTTACCGACGCCATGCTTGCACAACAGAGACCGTCCCAGTTCTCTGCCGCCACCGATGCGTTCTTCGATCGATGGTTCGCCTACTATCCCACACAAGCCTCGGGGGCCGGGCTCCATGAGTACGATCCTTTACTGGGACCGCGAGATGGGGCGTCGATCGAGACGTACATCGCCGATTTGCGCGCGATCGAGGATCGCTTCGAGGCGATGGATGCCGCCGCGCTCTCGCCCTCCGAGCGACTCGACCGTGACCTCATTCTGCGGGAGATCCGAGGTGATCTCTTCTGGCTCGACGAAGTGGGTACGTGGCGCAGGGATCCGCGCTACTACGCCGGTCAGTGGGACCTCACGCTGCTTCTGCTGCTCGATTATGCGCCGCTCGAGGAGCGAGCAAACGCGGTCGTGAGCCGTCTGGAGCGATTCCCGGCGCTGATCGAGTCGGCGCGGGCCAACGTCGAGAACCCGCCGGGGCCGTTCGTCGAGGTCGCACTGATCACCTACCGCGGGTGGCCGAGTTTCCTGCGCGAGGACTTAACGGCTGCACTGGCGGGCGTGGCCGACGCGGGCTTCCAGGAACGGTTCCGCGCGGCGCGCGATCGAGCGATCGCGGCGATCGAGGCGTACGCCGCGCACCTCGAGAACGAGGTCCTGCCGCGAGCGAGTGGCGAGTATGCGCTCGGCGTCGACCGGTACCAGCGTATGAACGCGCTCCTCGCGGGAGTCGATCTCCCAAACGCGCGGCTCAAGGCGATCGCCGAGGCCGAGCTCGCGAGGCTTCAGGCCAAGGCCGACTCGCTGGCGGCCGTCATCGCGCCCGACGCGCCGGCCGAGATCCGGGTGGCCGCGGCTTTCGATTCACTCGGCCAGGACAAGCCCGAAGCCGACGCCATCGTCGACAAAGCAGCAGGGGTGATCGACGAATTGAAGACGTTCGTGAACGAAGCGCGGATCGGTACCGTCCTGCCGGGGGACGTCGAAGTCCGCGAGATCCCGCCCTTCGCGCGTACCAACTTCGCCTACATCTGGATCCCCGGACCGTTCGAGGAGAAGGTCAACACCGGCTTCTACTTCATTCAGCCGGTCGAACCTCATTGGTCGGCGGAGGTCAGGGAGGAGTTTCTCGCCCGGAACAACGTGTGGTCGATCCTCAACACGAGCGCCCACGAGGCGTATCCCGGTCACTACCATCACTTCAACCACCTGAACCGCGCCCCCACGCGCGCGCAGAAGCTGCTGACCGCCTACGTCACGGTCGAAGGGTGGGCCCACTACGCCGAGGAGATGAGCTGGGAGGAGGGACTCGGCGAGGGAGGCCCGAAGCTCGGCCTCGCGGTGGTCCAGGACGCCCTGCTCCGGGTCGTTCGCTTCCTCGCATCGATCGGACTCCACACCGAAGGGATGTCGGTCGCCGAAGCGGAGCAGATGTTCCGCGAGGTCGCCTACCAGGATTCGGTCAACGCGCGCCAGCAGGCGCTGCGCGGAACCTACGATCCGGAGTACCTCAACTATACGCTCGGCAAGCTCATGATCCGGGAGCTGCGCGCCGACACCGAGCGAGCGGCCCGGTCGCGCGGTGAACCGTTCGACCTGCGCCAGTTCCACGACGACCTCATGGCGGGCGGCGCGCCACCTGTGTCGTGGATCGGTCGGCGATTGCAGGAGGATCCGGCTTGGGCGCCCTTCCGTTAGGCGCGGCATGAAGCCCCTCGCGCGCCCGAGCGCGCTCGCGCTCGTGTTCCTCCTCGCCATCGTCACCGTGACACGCGGGCAGGCCCAGATCCAGACCGGGACTCTGGACGTGTCCGATGGCAAGCTCGACAGTGGCGAGTTCGTCGAGGAGTTCGAGGTCCAGGCGCCGGCGGGGCAGACCCTCGTCGTCACGCTCGTGTCCCTCGACTTCGATCCCTTTCTGATCGTGGCCCCGCCGCAGGGCGATCCGGTCGAGAACGACGACTTCCAGGGTTCGAAGGACATGGCGCAGGTCGTGGTGGCCGAAGCGCAGGCGGGCGCATACACCGTTCGCGTGACCAGCTACGAGCCGGGCGAGTCGGGCGGTTTCGCGCTCCTCTGGCGAGCCGTGCCGGTCGATCAGGCGGCGCGTACTCAGGAGAAGCAAGCCGAGGGCACCCTCAACCTCGCCGCCATGGCGCGGGACGACTCGATGCCGGCGACGGAGACGACGCACATGTTCGAGGGCCGACTCGAGGAGGGCGACAAGCAACTTCCGAGCAGCGAATGGTTCGATCTCTATTTGGTCGATGCCCGGATTGGCGAGAAGCTCACTTTCGACCTCGATTCGGACGATTTCGACACCTATCTCGCGGTCGCTTCACCGAGTGGTCAGGTCAGCGAGAATGACGACGACGGACGCACCACCAACGCCCTCGTCGACGTCGATGTCGCGGAGAATGGGCGATGGTTCGCGATCGTGACCTCGACCGCGCCCATGCTCCAGGGCGCCTACCGGCTCACCATCACGCGCGGAAGCTGAAGCGACCCGGCCGGTCGCTATATTGATCCTCCACGTCTCGCCGTGGAGCGATTCCTTGGCGAGGGCCGTTTCCGAAACCTTCATCCCGGAGTCTGCACATGTCGAAGCCACATCGCTCAGGGCGGCTGGCCGGCCCGCTCGTCATCCTCGCTCTTTCGGCAACAACGGCGCTCGCGCAGGGGTCGATTCAAACCGGCACGCTCGCTTCCGGCGACAAAACGCTGGAAAGCGGAGAGTTCTACGACGAGTACCCGGTCGAAGGGCGGGCGGGCGATGAGATCGTCGCCGTCCTGACGTCGTATGATTTCGACCCCTACCTGATCCTTATCCCCCCCTCCGGAGAGCAGATGGATAACGATGACTTCGGGAGCTCCAGGGACGTGTCGCTCATCGAGGTTCCGGTCGACGAAGCGGTCGGCATCTGGAAGGTTCGCGTCACGACCTACGAGTCGGAGGAAACCGGCGACTACGTGCTCATGACCGGCACGCGGGAGGCCGATGGGGACGACGCCGGAGGCGAGAACCGACCCGAGGAGTTCACGATCCGGGACACGATCGCCATCGGTGACTTGGTCGACGGCACGCTGGACGCGGAAGATCCCATGCGCGCAGTCGACGACTCGTACTACGAGGCGTATGCGCTGGAGGCCTCGGCCGGAACAGACGTCGTGATCAGGCTGGAATCTGATGACTTCGATCCTTACCTGGTCCTGGTCGCGCCATCGGGGGAGATCGAGGATTCGAACGACGATGCGGAGGAGGGCGACCTGAACTCGCGCCTCGAGGCGACGCTCGAGGAAGGCGGTCGGTGGCTGATCGTGGCCAACACGTTGGAGCCCGGGGAGACCGGGTCATATCGTCTGACGGTGAGCAAGAAGCTCCGGCCGCGCTGACGCGCCGCTAACCGTCCCGATGCGCGCAGTCACCTACGAGCGCCACGGCGGCCCGGAGGTCGTGCGGGTCGCGGACCTCCCCACGCCCGAGCCAGGTTCCGGTGAGGTCCGCATCCGCGTGTTCGCCGCCGCTCTCAACCATCTCGACCTGTGGGTCCGGCGCGGGATTCCCGGGGTCGGGCTTCCCATGCCGCACGTCCCTGGCGCCGACGGGGCGGGCAGGATCGATGCCGTGGGACCCGGAGTCGAGGGCTGGGCGGTCGGGGACGACGTGTTCATTCAACCCGGCCTATTCTGCGGCCGTTGCGAGTTCTGTCTCCGGGGCGAGGAGTCCCTTTGCATCCGCTACCGACTGCTCGGCGAGCACGTCAGTGGCACTCTCTCCGAGCAGGTGGTCGTCCCGGCCGCCAACGTCTACCGGAAGCCGCAAGGCCTCTCTTGGATCACGGCGGCGGCTTTTCCACTCGTCTACCAGACCGCCTGGAGGCTCGTCATCACGGCGGGCGGGCTCAAAGCCGGGCAGAGCGTTCTGATTCATGGCGTGGGCGGCGGTGTATCGGGAGCGGCGCTACAGATCGCCAAGTACGCGGGTGCATACGTCTACGTCACGTCGTCGAGCCGCGAGAAGCTGGACCATGCGATCCACCTCGGAGCCGATATGGCGATCGACTACACGAATGAGCACGTTCCGGAGCGCATTCGGGAGATGACCTCCAAGCGCGGCGTCGACCTGGTCGTCGACAACGTGGGGAAGGCGACCTGGCGCGACTCGATCGAGTGCGCTCGTCGCGGAGGTCGCATCGTCACGTGCGGGGCAACTACCGGTCGCGACGCTATCACGCCCATCCCCCGTATCTTTTGGAAGCAGCTCACGATCCGTGGCTCGACGATGGCCAACCGGCGCGAATTCGATGCGGTAGCGCGACTCGTCATCGGCGATCGGCTGAGCCCGGAGGTCGACCACGTCTACCCGCTCGACGAGGCTCCCGCTGCGCTCGAGCGCCTGGAGCGTGGAGAGCAGTTCGGCAAGATCATCGTCACCATGCCCGCGTATCGATCCGTGGAGGGAGCGTAACCGTGGCCGAGAATTCGTTCGACATCGTTTCCGAAGTCGACCATCAGGAGGTGAAGAACGCCGTCCAGATGGCGACCAAGGAGGTTCACACGCGTTTCGACTTCAAGGGGTCGAAGGCCACGATCGAGGAGGCCAAGGACGAGCTCGTGTTGACCGCTGAGAATGAGGGCCGGTTGCGCTCCCTGCGACAGATCCTCGAGGAGAAGCTGGCGCGGAGGAACGTTCCGCTGAAAGCGCTGGAGTGGGGGAAGGTCGAGGAAGCGCTGGGCGGGACGGCTCGCCAGCGGGCTACGATCCAGTCCGGGCTGACCGCCGAGCAGGCCAAGGATGTCGCCAAGCGGATCCGCGGGACGGGTCTAAAGGTCCAGGCCCAGATCCAGGGAGACCAGGTCCGGGTTTCGGGCAAGAAGAAAGATGATCTTCAGGCGATCATGACCATGTTGCGCGAGGCGGACCTACCCTTCCACTGGAAAGCGACCAACTACAGATGATTCAGCGACCACCGATGATTCGACGTCTCACCTTTCTGATGCTCGTCTCCCTGTCTCTCTCGCTGTGGGCGTGTGACCGCGAGGAGGAAACCGCCGAGCCTGCGCCGGTTCCGCTCGATTCACTGACCGCCGAAGAGAAGGCGACGTTCACCGTCGACGTCACGCGCTATCCCGAGATGCAGGACGGTCGCCTCGACACTGTCGACATGAAGGGCGAGGTGCAGACCGGGCCCGAGCACGGTGCGGGCTGGCATGTCCAGGCGGTCAACTACGCCACGACCTTCACCGCCTTGACATACGTATTCTTCTACACCGGCCCCGACAGCGTGGTGCGCTTCGCCGCCGACCACCAGCCGCGGCTCGTCGATGACGAGGGCAACGTGTACGAGGGGATGCTGCTGCCGGACAATCCGCGCCTGGAGATCGAGGCCAACGCGACCGGAATGGGGGTCTACGTCTTCGAGCCCGCGCTCGCCCAGGACGCTGATTCGCTGACGCTTCTGATCAACGACGCTACCGCGCCCGTGCTCCGCGTGGGCCCGTGGGGCGTCTACCACACGCCCGCCGACACCGGCTCCACGCTTCGTCTACAACCGGGCGACGAGCGCTAGCCGGCGCTACCGTTCTCCGCGACCTCGTGATAGAACCACGCGGAGGCGAGGATACCGTGATGAAGGTTGTCGAGATCGAGGTTCTCGTCGGGGGCGTGCGCGTTCTCGTCGGGGAGCCCAAACCCCATGAGCACCGAGTGAAGCCCTAACAGGCGCTGGAACGTGATCGTGATCGGGATCGATCCGCCCTCGCGCGTGAGCACAGCCTCGGACCCGAACGCGCGCGTCAGCGCGCGCTTGGCGGCGAGGAC
The DNA here is from genome assembly GCA_046261835.1 of Gemmatimonadota bacterium. GTDB lineage: Bacteria > Gemmatimonadota > Gemmatimonadetes > JACCXV01 > JAHWKZ01 > JBHEOA01. The sequence continues at coordinate 1,110 of JBHEOA010000014.1, read as the reverse complement.
GGCAGGGTGATCGATCGGCGCGATGTAGGGCCAGGCGCCGTGATGGTAATCCACCCGCACCGTCACGCCGGCGGGGATGTTCGCCATCACGTGGCGCTTGAAGAGCTCGCCGATCTCGTCGGGCTCCTGATCCGGGACTAATCGCATCGAGACCTTGGCCGAGGCGGTCGAAGGCAGCACCGTCTTCGCGCCCTTCCCCGTGAAACCCGAGATCATGCCGTTGATGTCGAGGGTCGGCCGCGCCCAGATCCGCTCGAGCGTGGTGAAGCCCGCCTCGCCGACCAGCTCCGGCACGTCCAGCGATTGGCGAAACTCGATCTCGTTGAAGGGAAGCTTCTTGAACTCTGCGCGCTCCTCTTCGGAGAGCGGCCGGACCTTGTCGTAGAACCCTTCGATCGCGACGTGGTTCTCGTAGTCCTTGAGTCCGGCGAGGATGCGCGCCAGCGCCTGGGCCGGGTTGGCGACCGCCCCCCCGAACGACCCGGAGTGGAGGTCGGTCCTGGCGGCGCGTACGTGGAGCTCCATGTAGCAGAGACCGCGCAGGCCGTAGCAGAGGGACGGCACCCCGCGGGCGAACATCGGGCTGTCGGAGATCATGACGACGTCGGCCGCGAGCCGGTCGACGTTGCGCTCGAGGTAGGCGGGAAGATGCTCGGAGCCGATCTCTTCCTCCCCCTCGAGCAGCACCTTGACGTTGCAGGGGAGGCGGCCGTGCTCGGCTAAGAGCGCCTCCCACGCCTTCCAGTGGGCGAAAACCTGGCCCTTGTCGTCGGCCGAGCCGCGCGCCCAGATCTTGCCGTCGCGGACGACCGCCTCGAAGGGGGGCGCTGTCCAGAGGTCGACGGGATCGACCGGCTGGACGTCGTAGTGGCCGTAGAAGAGAACCGTGGGCGCGCCCGCGGCGCCCATCCACTCCGCATAGACGATCGGATGGCCCGCGGTCTCCTCGACCGCCGCGCCGGAAAAACCGATCCGCGAGAGCGCGTCACGGCAGTATTCGGCGCAGCGACGGACGTCACCGGCCCGCTCGGGATCGGTCGAGACCGAGGGGATCGCGAGGAACTCCTTCAGCTCCTCGACGTAGGCGTCCCGGCGCGACTCGACATGACG
>JBHEOA010000013.1:0-33969 GCA_046261835.1 Gemmatimonadota bacterium | reverse complement strand
CGGTGGACGTTCGCGATCACCGCGGGTCCCGCGGAGGGGTTGGCCACGGTGGACGACCGCCCGCTCCGGTGGCACTGGGAACCCGCAGGACGGTTCCTGCTCGACGGAGCCGAGCACGCGCTCAGGGTCGAAACCGAAGTCGAGCATCGGCTCGCCGGCTCCGAGACGGAGATCCGAACCGCTCCGCGCGTCCGTGAGATCCGCGCGCCGATGCCGGGTCTGGTGCTGGCGATCGAGATCGCCGAAGGCCAGGCGGTCGACGTGACCCAGGGGCTCGTCATCATCGAGGCGATGAAGATGGAGAACGAGATCACGGCACCCGTCGCCGGCGTCGTCCGCGGGATCGCGGTGACCACCGGTCAGGCGATCGAGCGAGGCGCGCTGCTCCTCCGCATCGAGCCCCCCGCCGAGGCAGAAGCGTGAGCCGGCCCGAGCCTCCCGACCGCGCCGACGCTCGGGACCGCCTGACCACTTCGAGCGGCCACGAGGTTCGCCCGGTCTATGGCCCCGAGGACCTCCAGGCGATCGACCCGCTCGTCGACGTCGGGACGCCGGGCCAGCCGCCGTTCGTACGCGGGATCCATCCCACGATGTACCGCGGCCGGCTCTGGACGATGCGGCAATACGCCGGGTTCGGCACTGCCGAGGAGACCAACGCCCGCTTCCGCTTCCTCCTCGAACGCGGCCAGACGGGCCTTTCGACAGCGTTCGATCTTCCGACCCAGATGGGATACGACTCGGATCACCCGCGCGCCGTGGGGGAAGTCGGCCGGGTGGGGGTGGCGATCGACACGCTCGATGACATGCGGCGACTCTTCGCCGGCATCGCTCTCGGCGAGGTGTCGACCTCGATGACGATCAACGCAACCGCGACGACCCTGCTGTCCCTCTACATGCTGGTCGCCGAGGAACAGGGGACCGAGGCCTCCGCCCTGCGGGGGACGATCCAGAACGACATCCTCAAGGAGTACATCGCGCGCGGCACGTATATCTATCCACCCGAAGGATCGCTCCGCCTGATCGTCGATTCGTTCGCGTGGTGCGCCCGCGAAATGCCGCGCTGGAATCCGATCTCGATATCGGGATACCACATCCGCGAGGCGGGGGCGACCGCCGCGCAGGAGATCGCCTTCACCTTCGCCGACGCGATCTGCTATGTGGAAGCGGCCCGCCGCGCGGGGCTCGAGGTCGAGGAGTTCGTCGGGCGACTCTCGTTCTTCTTCGGCGTCCACAACGACCTCTTCGAGGAGGTCGCCAAGTTCCGCGCGGCGCGGAAGCTCTGGCACGATCTGGTGCGCGAACGGTTCGGCGTCGCGGATCCCGACGCCGCGCGGCTCCGATTCCACAGTCAGACCGATGGCGCCACGCTGACGGCGCAGCAGCCGCTCAACAACGTCGTTCGCGTGACGCTTCAAGCGCTGGCGGCGATCCTGGGGGGGACCCAGAGCCTCCACACCAACGCTTACGACGAAGCGCTCGCGCTGCCGACCGAGGAGTCGGCGCAACTCGCGCTGAGGACCCAGCAGATCCTCGCCCTTGAGAGTGGGGTGACGGCGACCGCTGACCCGTTGGGAGGCTCGTACTACGTCGAGCGGTTGACGCGGGATCTCGAGGAGCGGGCTCGCGACTACGTCGCGCGGATTGACGCGCTCGGCGGTGCCGTTGCGGCGATCGAGTCGGGCTTCTTTCGGAGCGAGATCGACCGTGAGGCGTACGACGAGCAGCTCAGAATCGAGCGCGGGGAGCAGGTCGTGGTGGGTGTCAATCGTTTCACCGACGGGAGCCATGGCGCCGAGGTTCCGCCTTCGGATCTGGACCTCGAAGCGCTGGGCCGGCGTCAGGTCGAACAGCTCGAGCGATGGCGCGAGGCGCGTGACGGCGCGGCCGTGCGCATCGCTCTCGAAGGTCTCGCCAATTCGGCGCGCGGAACCGAGAACCTGGTCCCCCGGATCAGGGACGCGTGCCGCGCGGGAGCGACGGTCGGCGAAGTCGCGGACGCGCTGCGCGAGGTGTTCGGCGAGTACCGCGAAACCGCGCGCGAGGCGGAATGACGCCAAGCAAGCGAGGGGCGATATTGTGAGCCTCATTCGCCTCCGGAAGCGTCGATTCGATCCACGATCCAGCAAGGCTTGAGAGATATCCGATGCCGACGTACGCATACCGCTGTCCGAAGTGCGAACACGAGTTCGAAGCGGTCGAGAAGATCACGGCCCGTGCACGCGCCCGGAAATGCCCACTTTGCGGCGGGCGCGCGACGCGAGTGATCTCGGGTGGGGCGGGGTTCCTGTTCAAGGGCGAGGGGTTCTACATCACGGACTACCGTTCGGAAGAGTATCGCTCCAAGGCCGAAGCCGAGAAGGACACCGCCACTGAGGCCAAGACCGAGACGGCCGACAAGTCCGACAAGGCGGAAGAGCCGAAGGCCGAAAAGCCGGCGCGGACGGAAAAGTTGAAGCGGGGGAAGAAGGGCAAGAAGGCGTGAGCCGTCCCCGTGAGGTGTTGCGTCACGCCATCGAGGCACGGTGTCGTGACCTCGGTTGGCCGAGCGAGGGGATCGTGGTCGAGCGTCCCAAGGATCCCTCGCACGGCGATTGGGCCTCACCAGCGGCGCTGGCGCTCGCTCGCACCCTCAAACGATCTCCCCGCGACGTCGCGCGAGAGCTCGTGGACGGGCTCGATCTCGACCCCGCCATCTTCGCCGGTGTCGAGATCGCCGGGCCGGGCTTCCTCAACGCGCGTCTGGCGACCGGTTATCTGCAGGACGTCGTGCGACGAATCCTGACCGACCCGGCCGGCTATGCCCGCAGCGACCGGCTGGGCGGCCGAAGCGTCAACGTCGAGTTCGTTTCATCGAATCCGACGGGTCCGCTGCACGTGGGGCACGCCAGGAACGCCGCGCTGGGAGACGCCATCGCCGCCCTCTTCGAGAGCCAGGGTGCGGCTGTGACGCGCGAGTACTACTTCAACGACGCCGGCCGCCAGATGGAAATCCTGGGGGCTTCGGTGTGCGCCCGGTACCAGCAGCGCTGGGACCCGGCGTTTCCGTTTCCCGAGGAAGGGTACCAGGGCGAGTACATCGCCGAGCTCGCCGAGGCGCTGGCCGAACGCGACGGCGAGCGGTGGCGCAGCGTGCCACTGGAGGAGTGCCTCGACGTCTTCCGCTCGTTCGCCGGAGACGAGATCAGCAGTGGGATCCGCGAGGACCTCGAGCGGTTTCGCGTCCGCTTCGAGATCTGGTTCAACGAGTCCTCGCTCTATCGTGACGGCAGGCTCCAGGCGACGGTGGAGGACCTGCGCCGCAGGGGAGCGGTCTACGAAGAGGAGGGCGCGACATGGTTCCGCGCCAGCGCCTATGGGGACGAGAAGGATCGGGTGCTGGTCAAGCAAGGAGGGCAGCCGACGTATCTGCTTCCTGATCTGGCCTACCATCGCGATAAGTACGAGCGGGGCTTCGAGGCGGCTGTCGACGTCTGGGGAGCGGATCACCACAACTATCAGATTCGGATGCAAGCCGCGCTCAAAGCCCTCGAGCTTCCCGAAGGATGGCTCCAACCGGTGATCTACCAGCAGATCTCGATCGTCGAGAACGGCCAGCCGGTGCGCCTTTCCACCCGCAAGAACCGCATGGTCACGCTGCGCGAGCTCCTCGACGACATCGGGGTCGACGTCACGCGCTATTTCCTCCTGATGCGGAAGGGCGACGCGCAGATGGTGTTCGATCTCGATCTCGCCCGGCGCCAGACCGAGGACAACCCCGTCTACTATGTCCAATACGCTCACGCGCGGATCGCCGGCGTCTTCGAGAGGCTCGAGGACCCGGAATGGGACCCCCGCGAGGCCGGGCCTCCCGACTCGCTCGATCGGCTGACCGAGCCCGAGGAAGTCGAAGTGCTGCGCGCGCTCGAAGACCTACCCGACGTCGTGGCCGACGCGACCGACGCTCTCGAGCCGCATCGGGTCACCGACTACCTCGAGGGGTTGGCGCGGCGCTTCCACCTGTGGTACCACACGCATCGCTTCCTGGTCGACGACGCGCCGCTGGCGCGCGCGCGGCTGGCGCTGGCCCGTGCTACCCAGGACGCGCTCAAAAGCGGGCTTGCGACCTTAGGCGTCTCCGCACCCGACTCGATGTAATGGGATCGCTGAAAACGACGAATCTCCGCGTTGCGCTTCTCGGCGGGGCACCCGCGAAGCAGGGTCCATGCGGCGTAGGTCGGGGCACCCGCGCAGCAGGGTCGCGTACGCCTCGGATGACCTCGGTCGCGCGCCTCGATCTTCGTCGTTTTGAGCGATCCCCCGGGTAGGTCGAGGGTGTCGGTCCTGGTGGTGGGGTCGGTCGCGCTCGACGATGTCGAGACGCCCTTTGGTCGGCGCGAGGAGGCGCTCGGGGGGGCGGCCGTCTACTTCGGGCTCGCGGCATCGTACTTCACTCCGGTCAGGCTCGTGGGGGTCGTCGGACGAGACTTCCCGCGCGAGTACGTCCGCCTGCTCGAGGAACGGGGTCTCGATCTCGAGGGCCTGGAACACGTCGACGGTCAGACGTTCCGCTGGGGCGGGCGCTACGGGTACGACCTGAATGCCCGGGACACGCTGTACACCGAGCTAGGGGCATTCGCCGACTTCGATCCCCGCATCCCGGACCGGTTCCGCGACTCTCCCTATGTCTTCCTCGCCAACATCGCCCCGACCCTGCAGCTCAGCGTGTTGGACCAGGTCACGGATCCACGCGTCACGGCCCTCGACACGATGAACTACTGGATCGAGCGGACTCCGGAGGACCTGCAGCGGGTCCTTGGCCGCGTCCAGGTCGTTCTCATCAACGACGCGGAAGTGCGCGAGCTGGCGCGGGAACCCAACCTGCGGAAAGCGGCGATCACCATCCTCCGATGGGGCCCGCGACTCCTCGTCGTCAAGAAGGGCGAGCACGGCGCCGTGACGTTCGGGCCAGACGTCCTGTTCGCCGTCCCCGGACTCCCGCTCGAGACGGTGGTCGACCCCACGGGGGCCGGCGATGCGTTCGCCGGCGGCTTTCTCGGCTACCTCGCGGCGAGCGAAGATTTCTCGCCCGACGCCCTCAGGCGGGCCACGATCTACGGCTCGGCGATGGGCTCGTTCTGCTGCGAGGCGTTCTCCGTCGATCGGCTGGCCGACCTGACACCGGGGGAGATCGACGAGCGGTTCCGCGCCTTCCGCCAGCTCACGCACTTCGAGATTCAGGTTGGACTGCATGGGGGCTGACGTCGAGCGCGGCGACGCGCCGTCGTATCGGGCGGCGGGAGTCGACCTCGCGCGAGCCGACCGGTTCAAGGAACGGCTCGTCGCGCTGGTCGAAGGGACGTTCGGACCGGATGTGGTCGGTCGATTGGGCGGATTCGGCGGCGCGTTCGCCATTGGAGCGCTCGCCGAGCGTGAACCAGTCCTGGTCGCAACCGCCGACGGCGTGGGGACCAAGATTCTCGTCGCGCAGCAGGCCGGACGCCACGACACGATCGGGCAGGACCTCGTCCACCACTGCGTCGACGACCTTCTCGCGGCGTTCGCGCGACCGCTCTTCCTCCTCGACTACATCGCGACGGGCCGACTCGATGAGGACGTCCTGCTCTCGCTGGTCGCGGGTCTCGCACGCGCGTGCCGTGACAACGAGGTCACGCTCCTGGGCGGCGAGACCGCCGAGATGCCCGATCTCTACGAGCCCGGCGAGTACGACCTCGCGGGCTTCGCCCTGGGAGTCGCGCCTCGCTCCCGCCTCGACCGACCCGCGGTGCGCCCGGGCGACGTCGTGCTGGGCCTCGCGTCCAGCGGCCTCCACACCAACGGTTACACACTCGCCCGTCGGATCGTCTTCGATGTTGCGGGCTTCGGTCTGGGAGACACGGTGCCGTGGGGAAGAGAATCGTGGGCGGACGTCCTCCTGGCCGTTCACCGCTCCTATCTCGACGAGGTCGGCCCGCTCCTCGACGATCCCCAGCTCCACGCCGTCGCACACGTGACCGGCGGCGGCTTCGCGGGAAACCTGCCCCGCGTTCTGCCACGTGGTATCGGCGCACGGCTGGAGCGCGACGCGTGGATCGTGCCTCCGCTGTTCCAGTGGCTCCGCGAGGCTGGCAAGGTCGAACTGGAAGAGATGTATCGTGTCTTCAACATGGGGATCGGTCTGTGTCTGGTCGTCGACCCCGATTCCGCCGAGCGGATCGCCTCCGACACGGCCGGTATCCCCTTGGGGCACATCGTGGAGGGCGACGGGGTAGTGTGGGCGTGACGCGCACCTTTGGCCTGGCTGCGGCGCTCCTTCTGTTGCTTGCGATTCCTCTCGGGGCCCAGCAGGTCTCGGAACAGCGGGTGCGCGCGGCGATCGACGATGCTTCTCGCGGGCTCGGTCAGGTGGTCGGAGGCGGAAGCGCGCTGACGGGTCCGGCGGCGACCACCGGCGGCCTCGGACACTTCATGCTCGGCGCTTCCGTATCCGCCACAGGGGTCGAGGTCGAGGATCCGCGCCGGCCTCAGGGGAATGTGGACGTCATCCTGCCGGTCGGGACGATCTACGGCGCGCTCGGGATAACCGAGGGTGGCCCGTCGGGTCTGGGCGCAATCGATCTCGTCGGACGCGCCGGCCCAGTCGTCGCGCGCGAAGAGTACGGCGACAACCGCATGCTCTACTCGCTGGGGGCGCGAATAGGGTTGCTTCGCGAGGGAGCGCTCGCGCCGTCGCTCAGCGCGACCTTGTCTCGCACGTGGCTCGATCAGCTCGAGTACGGCGACCTGAACGGCGACGAAGTCTCGTTTCAGGCCGATGTCCACGTGACCTCGGCCCGGCTCGAGGTTTCCAAGGGATTCCTTCTCGCAACGCCTTACGCTGGGGTCGGTCTCCATCGCGCCGGGATCGAGGCCGATTACCGTATTCCCGCCACGCGATCGACCGGCAACAGCGAGATCACGGGAAGCGTCGATTCGTCCGACACTCACAGCGTGGCCTATGGTGGCGTCGAATTCGCTCTCGCCCTCGTGGCCACGTCGGTTGAGATCGGGTTCTATGACGGGGGCGCCTTCGCGGCTATCGGGGTCCACGCCAACTTCTAGCAGCTATTCTTGGGCCTCGATCCGATGGCTCATTCCGCGAACCACGCGCCGCCCGCTGAATGGGAGGCGATCCTCATGGACCGCGCGCTCGCTCTCGCCGAACGCGGCGGTGGCGCGACGGCTCCCAATCCCATGGTCGGATGCGTGGTGGCCGATGACCGGGGGCGGATCCTCGGCGAGGGGTATCACGCGCGAGCGGGGGAACCGCACGCCGAGGTCATCGCCCTGGAGCATGCGCGGGGGACGGGCAAACTCCTCACTGGAGCGACCGTCGTCGTCAACCTCGAGCCGTGCGCCCATCATGGCCTGACACCACCGTGCGTGGAGGCTCTCCATTCCGCGGGCGTGGGCCGCGTCGTCTACGCGATCGAGGACCCATACGTCGGGGGAGGCGGCGCCGAGCGGCTACGGGCGGCGGGGATCGAAGTCGACCCGGGCGTCTCACGCCTGGCCGCGCGCAGGCTCAACGAGGCGTGGCTCCACTGGGTGGCGACGGGACGTCCCTTGTTCCACGTGAAGGTCGCGCAGACTCTGTCGGGCCACATGACGCGCGGCCGAGGGGGAGCGCGGTGGATCACGTCACCTGCGGCGCGCAACCGTGTCCATCGACTGCGACGCCGGCACGCGGCGGTCTTGATCGGCTCGTCGACCGTGCTGGCGGACGACCCGCTGCTCACGGTGCGCGAATGGCCGCCCCACCCGACCGGCGCCGGAGCGGGTGACGCGGCCCCCGAGGTAGCGTGGCCCGAGGTCCAGCCACTCCGGGTCGTCCTCGACTCGGCGCTTCGTCTGCCCCTCGACTGTCGCCTCGTGGCCACGGTCGACCTGGCGCCGCTCCTCGTATTCTGCCGCCCTGACGCCGACGCGAAGGCGCGGACCGCGCTCGAGCGATGCGGAATCGAGGTGGCCCCGATCCCGCCGTCGGCCGGTGGTCTCGATCTGGCGGCCGTCGCTTCCGGGCTCGGCGAGCGGGGCGTAACGGGAGTCCTGGTGGAACCAGGCCCGACGCTCACGCGCGCCCTTTTCGATGCGGGGCTCGTCGATCGTTGGACGGTTTTCGTGGCGCCGGATTGGGTGGAAGCGGAAGGCGCGCTCCGGATGCCGGAGCCGATGGGGATCACGCTCGAAGACGTTGAGTGGGAGCGGGTCGGCCGCGACGTGATGCTCACCGGACGCGTCGAGCGAACGGCTTAGTTTTCGAGGCGTGTTCACCGGGATCATCGAGGTCGTGGGAGAGGTGGTGGCGGTCGCCCCGCTCGGGGAAGGGCGGCGGGTCCGCATCGCCGCGCCCTGGTCGCGAGATTTGAATCTCGGCGAGTCGGTCGCCGTCGACGGGTGCTGCCTGACGGCGGTCGAGGCGGGGCCCACCACATTCGAGGTCGAAGCGGTGCGAGAGACGATGCGCCGCACGATCATAGGCGACTATGCGCCGGGCCGGCGCGTCAACCTGGAGCGCGCCGCGCGGCTCGGCGACCGCCTCGGCGGTCATCTCGTCCACGGTCACATCGACCGGGTGGGGACGTTGCGCGCGATGGAACGACAAGGGGAGAACCGATACATTACCATCGACTTGCCGGCTTCCGAGGATCTCGGCCTGATCGCTCCTCGGGGCTCGATCGCCGTGAATGGAATCAGCCTGACGGTCCTCGACGTGAGCGAGCGCGCTTTCTCCGTCTCGATCATCCCTCACACTTGGGAGGCGACGGCGCTACGCGGTGCGGCCGCCGGGGATCGAGTTAACGTAGAGTACGATATGATCGCTCGTTACATCCAGCGCATCATGGAGTTACGATGATTCAGACTGTTCACTTCACGAGCATCGACGAAGCTCTGGCCGCGGTCCGGCAGGGTCGCATTCTCGTGGTCGTGGACGACGAGGACCGGGAGAACGAGGGAGATTTCGTGATGGCCGCCGAACGGGTGACGCCTGCCGCGGTCAACTTCATGGCGCGCGAAGGACGCGGGCTGATCTGCGCTCCGCTCTCCGCCGACCGGGCCACGGAGCTGGGCCTCGAGCCGATGGTCGTCGACAACACCGCGCTCCACGAGACCGCTTTCACCGTCTCGGTCGACCTCCGTCACGGCACGACGACCGGGATCAGCGCAGCCGACCGGGCAGCCACGATTCGAGCGCTGGCCGATCCAACGACCAAGCCGGGCGACCTGGCGCGACCGGGGCACGTCTTTCCGTTGGTGGCCAAGAACGGTGGTGTCCTCAGGCGCGCGGGGCATACCGAGGCGGCGATCGACATGGCACGGCTCGCGGGCCTCGCGCCCGCCGCCGTCCTGTGCGAGGTGATCGACGATGACGGGTCGATGGCGCGCTTGCCGCGGCTCATCGAAATCGCGCACCGGCACGACCTGCCGATCATGACGATCGAGGACCTTATCAAGCATCGGCGCCGCACCGAGAAGCTCGTCGTGCGGCTCGCCGAGACGATGCTCCCCACGCGTTACGGCGAGTTCCGTCTGATCCTTTACGGGACGACGATCAAAGACGAGCACCATGTCGCGCTCGTCCGTGGCGACGTGGCGGGGAAGGAGGACGTCCTGGTCCGCGTCCACTCCTCGTGCTTCACGGGTGACGTGCTCGGTTCGCTGCGCTGCGACTGCGGCGAGCAGCTCCATCAAGCGATGCGGCAGGTTGCGGTAGAGGGCGAGGGCGTCGTCCTCTACATGCACCAGGAGGGACGCGGCATCGGTCTGGTCAACAAGCTCAAGGCCTACATGCTGCAGGATGAGGGGCTGGATACCGTCGAGGCCAACGAGCATCTGGGATTCCGACCCGATCCCCGTGACTATGGTCTCGGCTGTCAGATCCTGGTCGACCTCGGGCTCACCACGTTGCGTCTCCTCACTAACAACCCCCAGAAACGGGCGGCAATCGAGGGGTACGGTCTTCGCATCACCGACCATGTCCCGATCGAGACCGCGCCGACCGAGCACAACCGTCGCTACCTCGATACCAAGCGCGACAAACTGGGCCACCTGCTGCGACACTGAGATGGGAACGGGGTCCGACTTCCAGGTCGAAGGGCGCGGGAAGCGTGTGGCGCTCGTCGTGTCGCGGTTCAACGAGCCTGTCACGGCCGAGCTGGCTGCCGGTGCGCGTGATGCTCTCGCTGCTGCTGGCGTAGCCGCCGGGGATGTCGAGGAGTACCACGTGGCCGGTGTGTTCGAGCTCGCGCCGGCATGTCGGCAGATCCTGAGCGCCGATCGCGAGGTGGATGCGATCGTCGCGCTCGGCGCCTTGGTGCGGGGCGAGACGTCGCACTTCGACGTCCTGGCGCGGGCGGTCGCCCAGGCGCTCCAGCAGCTGGCCAACGAGATCACGATTCCGCTGGCGTTCGGGGTGCTGACGTGCGACACCCTCGACCAGGCCGAGGCGCGCGCCGATCGCAAGGGACTCGACCGGGGCGGCGAGGCCGCCCGCGCGGCGCTGGCCCAGGCGGCGCTGTACGACAAGCTCCAGGGGCGGCGGCCCGCGGTGCGCGGCTTCCGGCTCGGATGACCCGCCGACACAAGGCCCGCAGGGGCGTCCTCCAGATCCTCTACGCCTGGGAAGCGCGCGGTCGCGACCGTCCATTGGAGGCGGAAGCGGCCGACTTCTGGGCGCGGAGAAACGTCATGTCCGGCGCGCGCGAGTACGCCGAGCGCCTCGTGACGGCACTCGCCGAGCACCTGGATGAGATCGACGTACTGCTCGGCGAGAGCTCCGAGGGATGGGAGGTCGAGCGGATGTCGATCGTCGACCGCAACATCCTGAGGATCGCGGTCACGGAGTTCCTGTACGTCGCTGACGTGCCTTCCAAGGTGTCGATCGACGAGGCGGTGATGTTGGCTGCGCGGTACGGCGGCGCGGATTCGCCGAGGTTTGTGAACGGCGTACTCGACGCGATCGCCCACAAACTGAATCTGATAGCGGGGCGATGAAAACGGCGCATCTTTTCGTTGCGCTCGTCGTCGGGGTACCCGCGAAGCAGGGTCGTGCGGCTTCCCCACCCGCTTCGCGGGTACCCGGCAGTACGCCTCGGCGATCCTCCCCGCGACGCCTCGATCTGCACCGTTTTTATCGCCCCTCAGCCTTGAGCAGAGTGGCTCGTCCGGTCCGTCCGTGAACATCACGCGCACGGGGGAGCGGTATGGGATCGTGGCGGACGTGCATGCCAACCTGCAGGCGTTCGAGGCGGTGCTCGCCTATCTCGATCGCGAGGGCGTCGACACGATCTGGTGCCTGGGCGACGTCGTGGGTTACGGAGGCGATCCGTCGGCGTGCGTGGCGCTGACACGTGAGCGATGCGCTGGAACCGTGCGTGGAAACCACGACGTTGCGGTCATCGACGAGGTGACGCGTCTCTGGTTCAACCCTCATGCGCGCGAGGCGATCGAGCGGCAAGCGCGGCTGCTGGGCGAGGACGACCTGGCATGGCTGCGCTCCCTGCCCGCTACAGTGGATCTGCCGGGTGCTACGCTCACGCACAGTGGATTCGCCGACCCCGATGCCTTCGACTACGTCTTGACGACCTACCACGCGGCGGTCGAGTTCCAAGCGCTCACGACGAACCTCGGATTCGTGGGCCACACCCACGTCCCGGCGGCGTGGCGCTGGACGCGGGAAGACGATGTGGAGCCCTATCTCCTCCCCGAAGGAGAGTTGGTGCCGCTCGCGGGCGCTCGCTGGATCATCAATCCCGGTGCCGTGGGCCAGCCTCGCGACGGCGATCCGCGCGCGGGATGTGCGATCCTCGATACGCGTGAGGGATCGCTGCGATACGCGCGGATCGAGTACGACGTCGCGGCCGCCCAGGAGGCGATCGCCCGGGCGGGCATGCCGACGATCGAAGCGGCGCGGCTGGCGCGCGGAATTTGACCCGCGCACCCGGGGCGTGAGCGGCGGGCGAAACCCCTGGGACCGGTTCTGGTCATCCAAGCAAGAGCTGGCCGAGGTCTACGCGTCGAGCCCGCGGGTAATCGAAGCCCTCCGCGCCTGGCTTCCCGATGGCAGCCCTCGGATCCTCGAGATCGGCGCGGGATCCGGGCGCGACACCGCCCAGCTCCATGAGCTCGGTGCGCGCGCGGTTGCGCTCGACGCCGCGCCGGAGGCGCTTTCGTTGATCGCGCGAGCGCAGCCCGGCCTCCGAGGTCGCGCGATCGTGGGCGGAGACGCCATGCACCTGCCGTTCGCGGACCGCGCCTTCGACGCGATCTTCCATCAGGGCGTTCTCGAGCACTTCGGCAACCCGCACGCATTCCTGGTCGAGAACTTTCGCGTAACGCGACCGGGAGGGCTCCTCGTGGCCGACGTTCCCCAGAAGTACCATCTCTGGACGCTCCTCAAGCGAGCAGCGCTGCGCGTCGACCGCTGGTTCGCGGGATGGGAGACGGAGTTCACGATCGATGAGCTCGAGGCCCTCGTCCGCGGCGCAGGGTTCGAGGTCGTAGCCGACTACGCCGACACCATGGTCCCGAGTCTGGCCTACCGCTTGACGCGTGAGGCCGCGCGGCGGGCAGGGACTCGGTTACCGCTCAGGCCGGCCGCTCCCGAGGCCCTGCGGCGGGCCCGTGAACGGGCGCGAGCCCGGCTCCTGGCGCTTAACCTCTCACGCTACGTCGCGCACACGATCGGAGTCGTCGCCCGACGTCCGTGAGGATCCTCGTCGTCAACTGGCAGGACTGGACCCATCCGCGAGCGGGAGGTGCGGAGTTCCACCTGCGCGAGGTGTTCGGTCGGTTGGCCCGTCGCAGCCACCGGGTCGATCTCCTTTGCACCCGATTCGATGGCGCGCCGGCGGCGGAATCGATGGAGGGTATCAATGTGATCCGTCGCGGCGGGGCGTACGAGCTCTTCAACTACGCAGTCCCCAGGGCCTGGCGGGTGCTCCGCAAGAACGGGTACGACGTGGTGGTCGACGACCTCAACAAAGTCCCGTTCTATTCACCGCTCTTCGTCGATCGTCCCGTCGTTGCGCTCGTTCACCATCTCTTCGGCGCGACGATCTTCGAGGAGACGAACCCCCTTTTCGGCGCCTACCTGTGGTTGAGCGAACGGCCGGTGGCGCGGGTGTACGGGAAAAGCCCTTTCATCGCCGTGTCCGATTCGACCGCCGACGATCTGACGGCGCGCGGCATCCCACGCGGGCGGATCACCGTCATTCCCAACGGCCTTCCGGTGCTCGACTGGGAACGCTACCTCTCGATCCCCAAGGACGAGGAGCCTCTATTCGTCTACCTCGGAAGGATCAAGCGATACAAGCGATTGGAGCTCGCGCTCGAGGCCTTCGTCCGTATCGTGGCGCAATATCCTGACGCGCGACTCGTGATCGCGGGGGATGGCGATCACCGTCCCGCCCTCGAGCATCAGGTCGAGCGACTGGGCCTCGACGGCCGGGTTCAATTCCCCGGATGGCTGGACGACGACGCGAAGTGGCGTCTCCTGCGCCGGGCCTGGGCGCTGCTCTACACCAGTCCCAAGGAAGGGTGGGGTGTGTCCAGCCTCGAGGCGCAGCGAGTTGGAACGATCGCCATCGTCTCCGATGTCCCCGGCCTGCGCGACACGGTGATCGATGGCGAGACAGGGCGGATCGTCCCGCATGCCGACGTCACCGCGCTGGCCCGCGTGATGGGAGAAGCGATCTCGCATCCCGACCAACGCCGAGCGATGGAAGGTCGAGCGGCGCGGCGTGCGGCCGGGTTCTCGTGGGAGCGGGCGGCCGACGACACGCTGGAGGTGCTGGAGGCGGCGGCCGCAGGTGGAGCCGGCGCGTGAGCGTGGGCGACAGCCCAGGAGCCCGGCATGCGATGGTGGACGACGGCCGTGCGCCGCGCGACGACTTCGCGGTCGTCGTGCCGGCCTACGACGAGGTCGAGAACATGGAGGCCCTGTTCGAGGCGCTTGCCGAGACGTGGAATCGCCATGGACTGCGGGGCGAAGTCGTCCTGGTCGACGACGGGTCGAGCGACGGGACGCCTGAAATGGCCGCGCGGGCGGCGCGCGACTTTCCAGGTGAGGTGCGCATCGTTCGCCACCCCACCAACCTGGGGAAGACCGAAGCGATGGTGACGGGGGCCGACGCGACCGAGCGCACCTGGATCGTGTTGTTCGACGCCGACCTCCAGCATTCCACCGAGGAGATTCCGCGGTTTCTCGAATCGCTCGCCCAGGGACACGACGTCGTGACGGGATGGAAGGTGGGGAGGTACGAGAAGCGGCACGTCTCGGGGATCTACAATCGGCTCTCCCGCTGGCTCTTTCGCGTCCCCGTCCACGATCTCAACTCGATGAAGGCGTTCCGGCGCGAGATCCTCGATGAGATCCCGCTGCGGCACGACTGGCACCGTTTCTTCGTCGTTCTCGCTCATGATCGTGGCTACCAAGTGACCGAGATTCCGATTACCCTGTATCCTCGAACGCGCGGTCGAGCCAAGTACTCGGGGTTCGGCCGGATTCTGATCGGCATGCTCGATCTCCTCTCGGTGAAGACGCTGACGACCTTCCTCCGCAAGCCCTTGATCCTCTTCGGCGCGGTCGGCGCCGTGTTGGGAGCGACCGGCGTCGTGATCGGCCTGGTCGCACTCTACTATCGGTTCGTGCTCGGCCAGGGATACCGGCCCCTCATCTATCTGGTCACGCTCCTCGTGATTCTCGGCGTGTTGCTCTTCGCGCTGGGGTTCCTCGCCGAGGCGATCGCCCAGGTTCGCGACAGGATCGAGCACCTCGAGCGGCGGCTCCTCTCGCGCCCCCGTCCGCCCGAGGGGGAGTGAGGCAACCCGCTCGCTGGGCCGCGGCGGGCGTGGTCGTGGGCCTGCTCGCCGCGTTGGCCCTCTTCGACCTTCGGCTCTTCATCGGCGGCGACAACGCCTACTACATCGCGCTGACACGCGCGCTGGCGACCGGCCGTGGCTACGTCGATCTGATCGCCCCGGCAGACGGGCCTCACACGCAATACCCTCCCGGCTTTCCGCTGCTGCTCGTCCCGGCATGGTGGTTGGGTGGCGGGGCGCTCTTCGTCCTCAAGCTCGTGTCGTGGGTTGCGGCCGGCTTTGCCCTCGCGGGGACGTGGGCGCTCGCCCGGCGCGACCCCGCGGTGCCGCCTTGGGCCGCCGCAGCGGCGGTCTGGCTGCTCGCCCTCTATCCCGTTTTCCTCGCCTACGCCCACTGGACTCTCTCCGAGATGACGTTCGTCGCGGTCTCGATGTGGGCGCTATGGGCGTTGCTGCGGTCGGGCGACGACGATCGCTGGAACGGCGCGTGGCTGGCGGGTTGCCTGCTCGCGCTGGGGGGGTTCGCGGTCAGGACGGCGGGGATCACGCTGATCGCTGCGGCAGTCGCGTGGGCGCTCCTCCGGCGTCGCTGGCGGCGTGCGGGAGTCGCCGCGGCGGTGGCCGCGCTGGGAGTGATTCCATGGATCCTCTGGTCGGCGCAAAATCCCCCGCCTACCGGTGGCTATCTCGAGCAGGTCCGCGCATCCAACCCCTACGATCCCGCGAGCGCGCCGCTGGGTGCGGGGGCTGTTCTCGGCCGCGCCGCGCAAACGGTCGTTCACTATGCGCTGCTCGAGTTCCCGCGTCTCTTCTGGCCCTTCGATGGCGAGCTGCCGTACGCCGTGAGGGCGTTTGGCTTTCTCCTCGGGGGAGCCCTCCTCGCGATCGGCGTTTGGCGCGCGATACGCGCCCGCGGCATCCAGACGTGGGACCTCCATACCTTCTTCGCCCTCGGCATGATTCTGATATGGCCCTGGAGGGGCGATCGATTCTTTCTGACGATCGCCCCATTCGTTTGGCTCTATCTGCTCGTGGGTCTGGAACACGTCGCGCGATCGGTCCTCCAGCGAGCGATCGTCGCCCAGGTCACGGTGGCGGCGCTGGCGCTCTTTCTCCTCATCGGCGGCATGGGCAAGGCACCGGAGGTCTGGGAGATCAATCGGCGCCATCTCGACGGAGAGGAGCTCGCCGGGTATACGCCGTTCTGGAGGGATTACTTCGAGGCCGCGCGCTGGATCGGTGAGAACGCCCCTGACGCTGTGATCGTCGCACGGAAGCCGACCTTCGCCTGGTACTGGAGCGGCGGGCGTCCCGCGTTCGTGTATCCGTTCCGCACCGACTACGAGGCGACCTGGCGGATGATACGGGAGCAGGGCGCGACCCATGTCTTGTTCGATCCCGGCGGTGCCACGGCCACGTATCTGATCCCCGCGCTCCAGGGGCACCTCGACTCGATCGAGGCGGTTCATGCGGCACCCAACCGGCTGGTCTACGTCCTCAGGATCGCGCCGCGGCCGCGGCCCACGCCACCCGACACGCTCGGCACGCCGTGAGGATCCTCCATATCGTGACCGCCTGGCCGCGCGAGCCCGGCGACGTCATCACGCCCTGGCTCGTGACTCTCTGCGAACGGCTCGCCGCTCGTGGCCACGAGGTCGACGTCCTCGCTCCAGCCTACCGCGGGCTCGGCGACCAGCGTCACGGCGCGGTCGCGGTGGACCGCTACCGATATGCTCCGGCCCGGTGGGAGCGCCTGACGCACGAGGAGGCGACACCCGACCGACTCGACCGGAGTCCGGCGTACGGTCTTCTCGTTCCGTCGTTTCTCGTGGCGGGGATGGTCGTGGGGCGGCGGCTCGGGCGCCGTCGCGCCTATGACGCGGTTCACGTTCACTGGGCGATCCCCAACGGCCCCGCGGGTTGGTCCGCCGCGCACGCCGCGACCCGCGCTCGGGAAGGGAAGACCGGCTGCACCCTCGTCACCACGTTCTACAGCGCCGAGATCCGATTCGCCGAACGGCGCTTCTCGCCGGCACGCGCGTTTCTCCGCTGGTACTGCCGCCGCTCGCGGCTCGTCGCGATCTCCCAAGCCGCGCGTGAGCTCCTCGCTCCCTACGCGGAAGGCACGATCGAGATCGTGCCTTACGGCGTTCCACTGCCCGAGGCCGCGGGTCCTCCGCCCCCCGGCACCGCATCGCCGACACTTCTATTCGTTGGCCGGTTGGTGAGGCGGAAGGGGGTCGACCGGTTGCTCGAAGCGCTCGCGCGGCTTCGCGACCGCCCGTGGCGGCTCGAGATCGTGGGGTTCGGTCCCGAACGCGAGCCGCTCGAAGCCCAGGCAACGCGGCTGGGTCTGGAGGATCGCGTCACGTTCCTGGGGCGCGTCTCCGATCGCGAGCTCGTGGCGACGTACGGGCGGGCCGCGGCGCTCGTTCTGCCCGCGACGGTCGACCAGCGCGCCGACACCGAAGGGCTGGGCGTAGTCCTGCTGGAAGCGATGTCATACGGCCTCCCGGTGGTCGCGACCGCGGTCGGAGGGATCACCGACGTCGTAATCGACGGCGAGACCGGCATCCTGGTCGAGGACGAAGTCGACGCTCTCACCGGCGGGCTGGGGAAGATCCTGGACGACCCCGGCAGGGCGCGAGCCATGGGGGAGCGTGGCCAGCGTCGCGTGCGTGAGTCGTTCTCGTGGGACAGCATCGTTGAACGGCTCGAGGCGATCTACGCGCGCGGCCCGGTAGGACCTCCGTGATGCCGGCAGGATCTCCGTGATGGAGGACTATTATATGGTGCGGCTTCGCAGCCCGGCCTATCGAGCGGCGCGTGCGCGCAAGGCTGCGCTGATTTACGCTCTGTGCGCCCGCCCGCTGGCCGAGGCGCGGCACGTCGTCGATCTCGGTTCGGGGACGGGCCTGGTCAAGAGCGCGCTCGAAGCGCTGACCGGCCGACCGATCGTGGGCATCGAGATCGATCGGGTATTCCTCGAGGAGCCCTCGCGCACGGCTGTCGGCGACCTCCTGGCGCTTCCGATTCGCGATCGGACGATCGACTTCGCCATCGCCAACCATGTTTACGAGCACGTCGCCGACCTCGACCGTTTCTTCGCCGAGGTCCGCCGCGCGCTCGCTCCGGGTGGACGTGTGTACTTGACCGCGGGTAACCGCTTCGCGCTGGTCGAGCCCCACTACCGGATCCCGACGCTATCATGGTGGCCGAGTCGGGTCGCGACTCGGCTCCTGCGCGTGACGGGCCGCGGAAAGCGTTACGCCGGGATCCGCTTCCGAACGTGGCGCGGAATCGTGGCTGCGGCACGCCGCCAGAGGCTGGCGCTGGATGATCTGACGGATCCCGTGCTGCGTGGCGAGATCGATCGCTACGAGAGCCGGCCGGGCCGCGCCGCTGGCCGTCTCGCGCTCCGGGTTCCGGAGAGGGTTCGCCGGCCGCTCCTCCGGTGGCTCTCTCCGCAGTGGTTCTTTCTGGCGCGTCGGGACGACGAAGAGGCGTAGGTGGCCAAGAAGGGGAAGCGTCCCAAAGCGAAGCCGGCCAAGAAAGCCGGGCCGACCAAGGGCGCAGCGCCCATTTCGCCCACTCCACGCCGCAAGGCCGAGCATGCGCGCGCCGCCACGTCGGCCCCGGATCCCCCGCGACGGGTGTGGCTCCTCTTCCTCGGCGGAACGACGCTGGCGACCCTCGCCTTCTTCGGCTCGTTCATTATTGATCACGACGTCATGATCTTCGGAAGCGACATGATCGCCGAGGCGTATCCGGCGCGCGCGTTCGCGGTACAGGAGGTCGAAGCGGGACGCGGGCTGCCTCATTGGAACCCCCTGGTCTACGCCGGGATGCCCTACCTCTCGATCCTGCCGTATCCGGTCTGGTACCCGACCTCGCTGCTCTATTTCGTCATCGACCTCCATCGCGCGATCGGATGGGCGTTCGTCGTCCACTTCCTGCTGGCTGGCCTCCTTGCGTACGCGCTGGCGCGAGAGCTGCGCGTGGCGCCTGGAGCCGCCGCGGTGGCCGGAGTCGCGTACATGTTCACGGGCTACATCGTGAGTCACCTTCACGCCGGCCAGGACGGCCGGATGTTCGCAATGCAGCTCACGCCGGCGCTCTTTCTCTTCGCCGAGCGAGCGATCGCCCGTCGTCGCGTCCACTGGTTCCTATGGCTCTCGCTGATCGCAGCGCTACAGGTCCTGACGCCCCATGTCCAGATGATGTACTTCGCGGGCTTAGCGGTCGGAGCGTACGTCGTCTTCCGTTTGACGCAGACGTGGCGCGCCGATCGAGCGTGGCGGCCGACCGCCGTCCTGCTGGCGGGGTTCGTCGGAGCGTATCTCCTGGCAGGGCTGATCACGATGGTCGAGGTGTGGCCGACCCTCGAAATCGTCCAGTTCACGCATCGCGCCGAGCGCGGCTACGATTACGCGTCGTCGTGGGCGATGCCGGTTCAGGAGACGCTGGCTGTCATCTGGCCCGAGTTCCAGGGATACCTCGAGATCTATTGGGGCACGAACCCCTTCAAGCTCCACACCGAGTACCTGGGTGCGGTCCCGGTCCTGCTCGCGCTGGTCGCCGTGTGCACGCGGCGCACACCGCGTGTTCTGTTCTTCGCCGCCCTTGCACTCGGGGCGCTCCTCTTCGCATGGGGCGGGGCGACCCCACTCCACCGAATCGCCTACTGGATCCTTCCCATGATGAAATCGTTCCGCGCGCCGGCGATGATGTTCTCGATCGTCGCTCTGGCGGTTGCCGTCCTCGCCGCTTTTGGGGCGCAGGCGCTCTACGATCGTCGCGCGGCGCTGGCCGACGGCCGCCACCTCGCGTGGAAGGTGGCCGGAGGGCTCGGGATCGTTTGGGTCGTCCTGTGGCTCTGGGCTGCGGGTTCGCCTACGGGGTTCCTCAGTTTCTGGAGCGGGCTCCTCTACGGCGGAATCGATCCTCAGCGATCCGGACCGGCGCTCGCCGCGATGGCCGCGTTCGGAAGAGGCTTCGGCATCTTCGCGCTCGTCTGGGCGCTGGCCGTCGGCGTCCTGTGGACCTCCGCCCGCGGCGTTCTAGCGCCGATCGCGGCGTGTGCGGTGCTCGCCGTACTCGCCCTCGTCGACCTGTGGCGCGTCGATCGAGACTTCTATTCGACCTATCCGGTGGCCGAGCTGGTCGAGCCCGACCCGGCGGTCCGCTTCCTCCAAGAGCAGCCCGAGCCTTTCCGGGTCCTCCCCACCCCCGACGCGTACGGACCCAATGATCTCATGCTGTTCGGGATCCCTTCGGCGACCGGGTCCCAGAAATTCCGCCTCCGGTGGTGGGACGATCTGGTGGGGGAGGACTCGAGCCGGCTCGCCGACCCACGCCTGTGGTCGATCCTCGACGTCCGCTATCTCGTGACACCGCAGGCGATCTCGGATCCCGCGCTCGTCGCGGTCCACGAAAGCGGAGGGCCGAACGTCTACCGCTGGGGCGGCGCCCCCGCCCACGCGTGGGTCGTCCACGAGGCGCGTGCGCGGCGGCCCGACGTGGAGCCGGTCATGGCGATCCTCGATCCAGCGCTCGACCCCCTCCGGACCGCGATCCTCGAGCCCGGCGTCACGCCGCCCGCGCTCGGCCCCGCCAATCAACCGGCGCGGGTCGCTTGGCGAGGGCGGGTTCCTGATGCCGTCGCCCTCGACGTCGATGCCGCGGCGCCGGGAATCCTGGTCACCAGCGAGGTCTACCACCCGTACTGGCGGGCGACGGTCGACGGCCGACCGGCCGATGTCCTCCAGGTGGACGTCGCGCTACGAGGGGTTCCGGTGCCGGCAGGGCGACATCGCGTCGTGATGACGTTCGAGGATCCCGATGTGGGGCGGGGAGCGTGGGCGAGCGCGGGTGGGATCGTGCTGTGGCTCGGGCTGGTCGCCGCCACCTGGCGGCGCCGTGGGGCGGTGGGGGAGAGGGAGCGGCAGGAAAGCGCGTGACCGCCGCTAGCGCGCGCCTCCTGCGGTGGGTCGAGCGGGGCGCCGCGGCGGTCGTCGCGGCGTTTCTCGGGTGGTTCCTGGCGCGGCACTGGCGGGAAGTCTCGGCGTACGACTGGACCATCGATTGGCCGCGCCTCGCGCTCGCGACGGGCGCCGTCGTCCTCGCGTACAGCGGCTTCGTTCTCGTCTGGCGGGAACTGCTCCGCGCGTTCGGCGGAACCCTATCTGTCGCCGACTCCCATCGTGTGTGGTATCTGGGGAACCTGGGCCGCTACGTCCCCGGCAAAGTCCTCCAACTCGCCGGGACTGCATACATGGCGCGAGCGAAGGGCGTGAGCCCCGTCGTTACGGTAGCGGCCAGCCTCGCGGCGCAGGTCTTCGTATTGGGCGGGGGCCTCGTCGTCGCGGTCGTCGCACTTCCCGATCTCGCGGTTCGCACGGCGCCCGCCTTGCGTTCGGCCGGCCTGGCATTTGCCACGGTGTTCGTCCTGGTGACGCTGACGCCGCTCTTCGGCGCGCTCCATCGGCTGGCGCTCCGCATGGTCGGGCGTCGCGAGCTCTACGCGCCGATCGCGCTTCGCGTTCGGTTCCTCGTCCTCGTCACGACAACAGCGCTGATGGCGCTTCTGGGCGTCGGCTTTTACCTCTTCGTCACCGCGACGACCAGCGCGCCGCGGGACGAAATGTTGGCGCTGGTCGGCATCTCGGCGATGGGATACCTGGCCGGGTACCTGGTCGTATTCGTTCCCGGAGGTCTCGGCGTGCGTGAAGGCGTTTACGCCCTTCTCCTCGCGGTCTATATTCCCGCTTCCGTCGCCGTCGCGGTCGCGATCCTGACGCGCCTGTGGCTCACGCTCTGCGAGCTCGTGGTCGTGGCCCTGTTGGTGGCGCGGTACGGGATCGCCGACCTCCGCGCTCCAACCGAATCGATGCCGCGGACCGCTCATGGGTGACGCGCTCGTCATCATCCCCACGTACAACGAACGGGAGAACCTGCCGCGTATCGTCCCCGCGGTGCTCGAGCAGGACGCCCGTCTCGAGGTCCTGGTCGTAGACGATGCCTCGCCCGACGGGACGGGTGAGCTGGCCGACGAGATGGCAGCCCAGGAGTCCCGCCTGCACGTCCTCCATCGTGCTGGCAAGATGGGCCTCGGCGGCGCCTATCTCGCGGGGTTCCGCTACGCCATCGAGCACGGCTACGCGCTCGCGTTCGAGATGGATGCCGACTTTTCCCACGACCCGCGACATATCTCGGAGTTTCTCGACCTGATCCCGGACTTCGACGTGGTCGTCGGTTCGCGCTACAGCCGTGGGGTCACGGTCGTCAACTGGCCGATGGGACGGCTCTTGTTGTCGTACCTTGCCAACAAGTACGCCCGGTGGGTGACGGGACTGCCGTTCAGCGATCTGACGAGCGGTTTCAAGTGCTACCGCCGCCCTGCCCTCGAGATGCTCGACCGGGCGGGGATCCATTCCAACGGATACGGCTTCCAGATCGAGACGACGTTCCATTGCTGGCACGCCGGCTTCAGGATCGCCGAGCTCCCGATCGTGTTCGTCGATCGCAACGTCGGCGTCAGCAAGATGAACAAGCGGATCATCTGGGAGGCGGTCTGGATGGTATGGCGAATGCGGTGGTGGGCGATCACCGGACGTGTCAGGAGGGTCGCGCCCGCCGCGGCGATCGGGAAGAGCGAGAACCAGGCTCGGGTGGCGCCGGACGTCTCGCGACCCGAGCGTCTGGCCGAGGGGCACGAGTGAAGGATCTCGCTGGACGCAGCTTCGTCAAGATGACGGGAGGCGGAAACGACTTCGTCGTGTTCGACAACCGGGAGAAGTGGTTTCCGGCCGAAAGCGCCCGCGAGGTCGTCGCCCGACTCTGTCGCCGTGGCCTCGGAGTGGGGGCCGACGCGGTGCTCCTCCTGGAGCAAGACGACGCTCGCGACTTCCGGATGGTCTATTTCAATGCCGACGGCGGCGAGGCGCCGATGTGTGGAAACGGAGCCCTGTGTATCGCGCGGTACGCCCGCATGCTGGGCGTGGTAGAGGGGCCGACGATGGAATTCACGACGGGAAGCGGCCCCTTCCGCGCGCAGGTTCTAGACCCCGCGCGCTCCGAGGTGACGCTGTGGCTGATCCCCCCGCGGAACCTCGAGCTCGACGTGCCCGATCTGGCGCGCCGGCCCTACCGACGCGTGGGATTCCTCGACACCGCGACGCCTCATGTCATCGTGCTTCTCGACTCGGTCGAGGGGGTCGAATCGCACGACGTCGCGGCCGAGGGGCCGAAACTCCGTCACGATCCCCGTTGGAATCCGCCGGGCACCAACGTCAACTTTATCGCTGTGAAGGGGCGTGACCGCGTGCGCCTCAGGACCTACGAGCGCGGCGTCGAGGCTGAGACGCTCTCCTGCGGAACCGGCTCGACCGCCGCGGCCCTCTTGACCCACCTCTGGGGGCTGACCGACCCACCCGTCACCGTCGAGACGACGGGCGGCTTTCCCTTGGTCGTCGACTTCACACCCGCAGACGGGAAGCTACCCACCGATCCCCGGATGACCGGCGACGCGCGGCTCGTGTACCGGGGAAGTCTCGCCGAGCTCGGTCTGTGATTCAGCAGGGGTCGCGCTCGGCCTCGCCCGAGCGCGCATCGTAGCGCCAGACCTCACACACCGGATCGGCGACCGGATTGTCACGACCGTCGGTCGGCCAATGGAGGACGCGCAGCTCGGGATCGCGCCCGGGGGTCGGGCGAACGAGTGCCCAGAGCCGCACGCTCGCGCCCCGTGACAGGACATCCCCGATCCAGTATCCCTCTCCGTTCCGGAGCACGCCGCTCCAGTGGATGGTGGCATCGGGGTCGGGGCTATCGCTATTGGGGCGGACCCCGATTAGCGTCCCGCCCTCTTCGATTTGCAGATGAAAGTCAGCGACGATCTCGGATCCGCCTTCGTGCGTCACGACGAACGGCCATGCGATCGCGGTCTCGTCGCCGTCCGTCGGCTGGGGGACGAGGAGTCCGACCGCGCCGGGACGCCCCGATCCCGTTGCGCACGACACGGCCAGAAACAGGCAGGCAAGAAGCCGTCGGCCAATCATCGTCTCTCTCCGCTCGAGGTTGTCCCGATCCGCGAAGAACCGTAGGGAAGTCAGGCGGCGCCGTCAACCGGGCCAACACGGGCGCGGCGCGCCCGCCGGTCGCGCCGTACAGATTGCAGACCCTCGACCTCCGAGGTAAGTTCTTTGCCTCCTATAAGTTGCATCGCGCGGCCGGGACCGCGCCCCCACCCCTGGATCAGGATTCCCGATGGCCGAGCCACGCTACGACCCCCACGCCATCGAGCCCACGTGGCGCCGCGTCTGGCAGGAGCGCGAGCTCTTCCGGACCGATCTCCATGGCGCCGAGCGGCCGTGCTATGCACTGGTCATGCTTCCGTACCCATCAGGCGACCGCCTCCATGTCGGTCACTGGTACCACTACGGACCGGCCGACTCGTGGGCACGTTTCATGAGGATGCGCGGCTACGATGTGTTCGAGCCGATCGGCTTCGACGCCTTCGGCCTGCCCGCCGAGAACTACGCCGTGCGCACCGGGATTCATCCCAAGGATTCAACCGATCGCAACATCGCCAACATGATCGACCAGCTCATGAACATGGGGGCGATGTGGGACTGGGCGCAGACAGCCAATTCGAGCGACCCGTCCTACTACAAATGGACCCAGTGGATCTTCCTCGAGCTCTACCGCGCGGGGCTCGCCTACCGCGCCGCCGCGCCGGTCTGGTGGTGTCCCAAGGACCAGACGGTGCTCGCCAACGAGCAGGTCGTGGGCGACAACGTGTGCGAGCGATGCGGCACCCCGGTCGTCAAGAAGGACTTGACGCAGTGGTTCTTCCGCATCACCCGCTACGCCGACGAGCTGCTCGAGGATCTCGATGGGATCGAGTGGCCCGACCGAACGAAGCTCCTCCAGCAAAACTGGATCGACCGCTCCGAGGGGATCGAGATCGACTGGCCGGTGGAAGGTCACGACGCGGTGATCTCGTCGTTCACGACCCGACCCGACACGATCTACGGAGTCACGTTTCTCGCACTCGCTCCCGAGCACCCCCTTGTCGATCGCATTACCGCGTCCGACCGTCGTCCGGCGGTAGAAGCGTACCGTGACGAGGCGCGTCGCCGGTCCGAGATCGAGCGGACATCGCTCGAAGCCGAGAAGACGGGCGTCGAGACGGGGGCTTCCGCGCTCCATCCTTTGACCGGCGAGCGTATCCCGATCTGGATCGCCGATTTCGTCCTGCTGACCTACGGGACGGGCGCGATCCAGGGTGTTCCGGCCCACGACGAGCGCGACTACGCTTTCGCCCGCGCGATGGAGATACCGATCCCCGCCGTGATCGAGCCCGACGATCCCACTGACCGGCCTGAGGACCAGGCGTATACCGACCACGGCAAGGTCGTCGCCTCGGGCCCCTATACCGGCATGCGATCGGAGGAGATGATCGTCAAGGTGATCCAGGATCTCGAGGCGACAGGGAAGGGGAAGCGGAGAATTCACTACCGGCTGCGCGACTGGCTCGTGTCGCGCCAGCGGTACTGGGGAGCGCCGATCCCGATCGTCCATTGCGAGCGCTGCGGCCAGGTGGCTGTCCCCGTCGAGGATCTCCCCGTCGAGCTCCCCTACGACGTCGATTTCTCGCTGGGTGCGGGGACGAGCCCACTCGAGCGGTCACGGTCGTTCATGGAAACGAGCTGCCCCTCATGTGGCGGAGCTGCCCGTCGCGACCCCGACACGATGGACACCTTCGTCGATTCGTCCTGGTACTTCCTCCGCTACCTCTCGCCTGATCGCGACGACATGCCGTGGGATCGCGAGCTAGCGGACAAGTGGTGCCCCGTCTACCACTACTCGGGCGGGATCGAGCACGCTGTGCTTCACCTCCTCTACTCGCGGTTCATGATCAAAGCGCTTCGGGACCTCGGTCATCTCGGATTCAGCGAGCCTTTCCAGCGCCTGGTCCATCAGGGAACGATCACCAATCTGGGCGTCAGGATGTCGAAGTCGCGCGGCAACGTGATCAGCCCCGACGATTACGTCGCCGAGTACGGAGCCGATGCTTTTCGTACCTATCTCATGTTCGGATTTTCGTGGTTCGAGGGGGGCGACTGGAAGGATGAGGGGATCCGTGCGGTCGCGGCGTGGCTTCAGCGCGTTTGGCGGCTGGTCGACCGCCACAAGGATCTCTTCGCCGAGGGGCGTGAGCTCCGCTCACGTGATCGCGAAGACCCGGCAGCCGAGGAGCTCGAGCTGGTGCGCCATCGGACGGTGAAGGCGGTCACGGAGGACTTCGAGCGATGGGAGTTCAACACGGCGATCGCGCGCGTCATGGAGCTCGTCAACGCGCTCTACCAGTACGCGCCGATCGACCCTGCACCGGCGGATCCATCGCGCCGCGTCGACGAGCCGCTCCTCGCCGAGTGCGTGGAAACGCTCGTCAAGCTGATGGGTCCGGTCGCACCACATCTGGCTGAGGAGATGTGGTCGATGATCGGGCGCCAGCCGCCGATCGCCGACGCGACATGGCCGGACTATGATCCGCGTGTCCTCGTGACCGAGGAGGTCACGATCGTCATCCAGGTGAACGGAAAGGTGCGCGAACAGATGCGCGCCCCGCGCGATCTGCCCGTGGACGAGGTCGAAGCCCGTGCCCTGGTGCACGGCCGAATTCCCCAGCTTCTCGACGGCACGCGCCCTCGGCGGGTGGTCGTAGTGCCGAACAAACTCGTGAACCTCGTCGTATAGTGCATCCCGGGGCCGCGCGCCGAGAGTTTAGAGAACGATGTTCGCGACATCCTTGAGCCGGGCACCACGGGGGGCTGCCGATCGCGCGATGCGATGGGGTTCGCTCTGCGCAGCGCTCCTGCTTCACGCGGCGCTCGTGGTGTTTCTTGCCATCGTCCTCGCTCCCGCTGACCAGAAAGCCGCCCAGGGCGACACGTCGTGGTTCGACCTGACCCTCGTTGGGCCGGAAGGCGGCGGGGGCGAAACGGGCGGCGAAGGCGAGCAGCCGCGCGTCGAGGAGCCCGAGCCCCTTGCCGAAGAGCCGCCAGCGGACGTTCTGACTACATCTGAGGTCGACGTTGCGGAGCTGGCGCCGGTCGACTCGATCGAAAACCCAGAAACAGCCGAGAACCCCGTCGTCATGACGAGCGAAGGGATCGGCACTGGAATCGGGGACGACGTGGGCCAAGGCACCGGTGGCCAGGGTGGGGGAGCGGGTGGCGGTTCAGGAGGTGGGATCGGGCCCGGGACCGGCCCTGGGATGGGCGGGGGCGGAAGGCCGCCTCAGCCTCTTCACCTCGTCGTGCCGCAGCTGCCGCGCGGCGTCGACGCGCGAGCCGCTCGCGGGAAGACGGTCGCGCTCCTCGTACAGGTCCGGCCCGACGGCAGCGTGAGCGACGTGCGGGTCGATCGATCGAGCGGGGTCGCCGCGCTCGATCGGGCTGCGCTAGTGGCGGCGCTCCGTATGCGCTATCGTTCCGCGCCGTCCGATACCCTCGCGCAGTGGGCACGGACCGAGATCCGCTTCTAAGAGGTCGCGAACGGCGAGGAGGCGATATCACCAAGGGGGACACGGGGACCCGCAGGGGCCGGAAGCGACTCGCCCTCCACACTCGCATCTTTCTGGGTCTGCTCGTGGGAGCGACCGCGGGCGTCACCGCCAACGCCCTTCTCGGAGGCGACGACCCTCGGGTCGCGTGGGTGATCGCCTGGCTGACCGAACCGCTGGGCACTCTGTTCCTGCGGCTCCTCCTCCTGATCGTCATTCCGCTCGTCTTCTCCTCGCTGGTCCTCGGCATAGCCGGCATGGGGGAGCTGCGTGAGGTCGGGCGCATCGGGATCAAGACCCTCGGCTACACCTTCGTCTTCTCCGCAATCTCGGTCCTCATCGGCCTCGGCCTGGCCAGCGCCATCCGGCCCGGCGAACGAATCCCGGCCGCGACTGCCGCAGCCCTCGAGGAGCGCTACCGCTCCCAGGCCGTAGAAACCGTCGAGGCAGGGAGCGCGGTCGAGGAGCGCGCGGTCTCCCCGGTCATGAAGGTCGTCGAGACCATCGTTCCGTCGAACCCGATCGCCGCGGTGGCGACCCCGACCCCCAACATGCTCCACCTGATGTTCTTCTCGCTCTTGTTGGGGATCGGCGTCGTCCTGGTCGGCGGGAAGTCCGTATCGACGCTCACGCGTGCGTTGGAAGGGCTCTACGAGGCCACGGTGCGAATCATCGACCTGGTGATGCGGATCGCGCCCTATGCGGTAGCGGCGCTGCTGTTCACCACGACAGCTCGTTTCGGGTTCGATCTCCTCCAGGCGCTCGCTTGGTTCGTGGCCACCGTCCTGGCCGGTCTTGCGATCCACATGTTCGTCTCCTATTCGGCCTCGGTTTGGTTTCTGGCGCGCATTCCACCGCATGAGTTCTTCCGTCGCGTGCGGACGGCTGCGCTGACGGCTTTCTCGACCTCGTCGTCGAGCGCCACGCTGCCCACGGCCCTTCGTGTTTCGGAGGAGAACCTGGGTGTGCCTCCTACGATCAATCGCTTTGTCCTGACGGTGGGCGCCACCGCCAATCAGAACGGGACGGCCCTCTACGAAGGCGTCACCGTCCTTTTCCTGGCCCAGCTCGCGGGGGTCGACCTTTCGCTCGGCCAGCAGATCACGGTCCTGTATCTGGCGATCCTCGGAGGAATCGGAACGGCCGGCGTGCCGGCGGGATCGATTCCGTTCATCGTCGTGGTACTCGTCACGATCGGCGTCGATCCCGCCCTGATCGGCGTGATCCTCGGGGTCGACCGCATCCTCGACATGTGCCGGACGACCCTGAACGTCGTCGGAGACATGGCAGCGGCCGCCTACGTCGCCCGATCCGAGGGACATGATCTGCTCGCCCGGGCGGACGAGGCGGGGATCTATGCCGGTGCCTAGCGCATGAGACGGGTCTCGCTTTCGCTGCTTCTCCTTGTCGGCACGCTGCTCGCGTTTTTTCGGCCCGCCGCGGCGCAGGAGACAGAGGATCCCTATCTCTGGCTCGAGGAAGTGGAGGGCGAGCGCGCCCTGGCCTGGGTCGAGGAGCGAAGCTCCGCCACGCTGGCCGAGCTCCGGCGTAATCCCCAGTTCGAGGTGATCTTCAACGATGCGCTAGAGATCCTGACCTCCGACGAGCGGATTCCCTTCCCGCGGATCCTCGGAGACAAGCTCTACAACTTCTGGCAGGACGCCGAGCATGAGCGGGGGATCTGGCGGCGGACGACCTGGGAGTCCTACCTGAGTGCCGATCCCGGGTGGGAGACGGTCCTCGACATCGACTCCCTGGCCGCTGCGGAGGAGGTCAACTGGACCTTCGGCGGAGCGACCTGCCTTCCCCCCGAGCATCGCCTGTGTATGGTCGAGCTGTCGCGTGGTGGAGCCGATGCCAGTGAGGCCCGTGAGTTCGATGCGGTCGAGAAACGATTCGTCGCAGGCGGCTTCTTCCTGCCGGAGGCCAAGAGCAGCCTGACGTGGCGCGGACCCGACGCGCTCCTGGTGACGACCGATTTCGGAGAGGGATCGCTGACGACCTCCGGCTACCCGCGCGTCGCAAAGCTCTGGCGGCGTGGAACGTCTCTCGAAAACGCTGAAGTTCTGTTCGAAGGCGACTCGACCGACGTGGGCGTGTGGGCGTACTCGATCGAAACGCCGAACACGATGCATCACTTGATCTCCCGCTCGCCGAGCTTCTTCGAGACGATCACCCAGCTCCTCGGGGAAGACGGTGAGTTGACGCGGCTCGACCTTCCGCTCGACGCGCGGCTCGACATCGTGGGAGATCAGCTCGTCGTTTATCTACGGTCCCTCTGGGAGGTGAGAGGCCGGACGTACACTGAGGGCTCCTTGATCGCAATCGGTCTCGACGCGTTCCTATCCGGCGCGCGCGATTTCCAGGTAGTCGTTGAGCCCGGTCCCCGCGCGACGATCGAGGACTTCACCTCGACGCGGGAGGATCTCCTCGTCAACATCCTCGACAACGTCAACGGGCAGCTCTGGCTTTACGGCCGTCATGATGGCGAGTGGGTCGCCGATCGCGTGCCCGCTCCTGATTTCGGCTCGGTCTCGGTCGTGTCGACCGACGCCCACGAGCCACGCTACTTCTTCAGCTTCAGCGGCTACACGCAGCCCAACACACTCTACGTCGCCGAGCCCTGCGAGGAGGTCCGGGCAGTCCGCCGAATGCCCGAGATGTTCGACGCCCAAGGACTCGTCGTCGAGCAATTCGAGGCGACCTCCGACGATGGGACGACGGTTCCGTATTTCCTCGTTCATCGAGAAGATCTCGAGCTCGATGGGGAGAGCCCTACTCTGCTCTATAGCTACGGCGGCTTCCAGATCGCGCTCCTGCCCAGCTACAATCCAGTGGTGGGGAAGGCGTGGCTGGAGCGCGGCGGAGTCTACGCGGTGGCCAATATCCGCGGGGGCGGCGAGTTCGGGCCGGCATGGTGGAAAGCGGCGCAGAAGGAGAACCGCCAGCAGGCCTACGACGACTTCCTGGCGGTGGCGGAGGATCTGATCGAACGCGGCGTCACATCACCCGAGCACCTGGGCATTCACGGCGGGTCGAACGGCGGGCTCCTGGTCGGCGTGGCGATGACCCAGCGGCCCGAGCTGTTTGATGCCGTGGTGGCGGAGGTCCCGCTTCTCGACATGCGCCGCTACAACAAGCTCCTCGCCGGCGCGAGCTGGATGGCGGAGTACGGCGACCCTGACAAGGCCGAGGAGTGGGCGTACATCCGGAGGTACTCCCCTTACCAGAACGTGGCCCAAGGCGTCGAGTACCCGCGCGCCCTTTTTTACACGACGACGCGTGACGATCGAGTCCACCCCGGCCATGCGCGCAAGATGGCGGCGCGGATGGAGTCGATGGGGCACTCCGTCTACTACTACGAGAACACCGAGGGCGGACACGGCCGCGCGGTCACCCCGACACAGCGGGCACGGATGTACGCGATCGAGTATACCTACCTGTGGAATCACCTCGGAGAGGAAGAGAGGGCGGTCAGCCGCTAGCGTCGCGCGGGCGGCTTCCTTAGGTTTCGGAACCGTTCGCGCGTTCAACCCGCTCCCGAGCCAACATGCCCACGACGCTCACGCCGCGTGTTCTCGCCGTTCGCACGATCCCCAACGTCGCTGGCCCGCTGGCCGTGGCGCTGGGGCTTCCCGACGACCAGGTAGCCGTCGGATTCCTCACCGTCGACCAGGACGACCCTTGCTACGTGGCGATCGACGAGGCCACGAAGAAAGCCGCCGTTATTGTCGTTTACGCCGCCTCCTTTTACGCCGGAGCCCGCTACGCTTCCGGGCCGACGAGCGGCGAGACGATCGCGATTCTGGCCAGCGACCAGATCGGTGAAGTCGAAGCAGGGCTTAGTGCTACCATCGACCATCTCGAGTCTAGGGTGAGCTACCGCTCGGCGGATTTGGAAGGACGGCGGCCCTATTTCGCTCACTTGATTGCGCGTACGGGAACCCACCTCGCGGAGCGCGCCGGCGTAGAACCGGGGAGCGCGCTGGGCTACCTCAAGGCGACACCGCTCGAGGCGACCTTTGCGCTCGACCAGGCGCTCAAGGCGGCAGCGGTCGATGTGGTCGAATGGATGGGACCGCCTACCCGTACCAATATGGCCGGGGCGCTGGTGACCGGAACCGAGGCCGATTGCCGGGCGGCGTGCGACACGTTCGAGGCGGCGGTGTTGTCGATCCACCGTGATCCGATACGCTACTGATGCTTGGGCGCTGACAATGAGGAATCACGACCCTCGAGGATCGAGGTTCCATGCCTGAGGCTCTCGGAATGGTCGAGACCAAGGGGTTCGTCGGCGCCACCGAAGCGACGGACGCCATGGTCAAGGCAGCGGCGGTGACGGTCCTGAAGAAGGAGTATGCCGAGGGGGGCCTCGTCACCATTTTCGTTCGAGGCGACGTCGCGGCGGTCAAGGCGGCGACCGACGCAGGCGCAGTGGCTGCCGCCAAGGTCGGCGAGCTCGTTTCGGTTCACGTGATTCCGCGGCCGCACGCGGCCACCGATCTTCTCCTCGACGTCCTGCCGGGCGACCGGCGGATCGGCACTTATCCGATCCGTCATCACCTCGAGGGCCGGCCCGGCGCGGGCCCGCCACGGTCAGCCGCCCTGCGCCCAACGGCCAGCTCCGCCGACCGCGGAGTCGAGGGATCGACGGGGGCCGGGACGGCCAGGGGAAGACCCGAGGGCAACCTCGAGGCGCGGTGCCTGCGTGCGATCCGCGCCGCGGGGGAGGAAGGCATCACCCTAGCCGAGCTCGGGGAAGAGCTCGGCGTCGAATGGCGGCGACTGATCGCTCCTGCTAAGAACCTCCTCGATCAGGGCCGGGTGGAGAAGGTCGACAGCCGCTACTACCCGGCTGGCTGAAGGTGCCACGTCCCTACTCGATCGTCTTCGCCAATGCCAAGGGAGGCGTGGGAAAGACCACCTCGGCGGTTCACGTGGCCGGCGCCTTCGCGGAGGCGGGCGTCGAGACCCTGCTGGTCGACCTCGATCCCCAGGCTTCGGCGACCCGTCATCTTGGGCTCGATCCCTTTCAGCTTTCACCGAACGCGGCTGACGTCCTGATCGAGCCCGAGAAAGGTCTCGCGCGCGCCACGCATCCAACCCGTTACGATCGATTGACGTGCTTGCCGGCGCACGATTCGCTCGGCTTGGTCGAGAGCGAGCTCGTGCACGTGCCGGGGAGCGAAGGGCTTCTCGCTCGGGCGTTCGTGGAGGAGGTTCCCCAGCGGATCGCCGTCATCGACGTGCCGCCCACGCTCGGCCTGTACACGGTCAACGCTCTCCGGGCCGCCGACGCGGTTGTGATCCCGGTTCAGACCCATCCGTTCGCGTTGGCCAGCGTCCCGCGCACCCTCGATCTGATCGACAGAGTGCGGCGGCGCCTCAACCCGCGCCTCGTCGTTCTCGGCTACCTGGCGACCCTCTACGACAGGCGTACCCGCGTGGCGCGCGAGTGCATCGCGCACATGAGAGAGCTATGGGGAGACCTCCTCCTCGACCGCGCGATCCCGGTCAACATCGCCCTCGCGGAGGCGGGCCGCGACGGACGCCTGCTGCTGGAGACCGACCCCGACTCGGCGGGTGCGGCCGCGTACATCGAGGTTGCCGCCGAGATCCTGCGCCGCTGGCGCGAAGCCGCCCGGGCGGCAGCGTAGGATGCCCCGGTCAGTCGTTTCCGCCGACGACGTACGGGCGGCTCATCGCCGCCGCGAGCATCGCCTTTCGATTCCGAGCGACGCGATCGTGACGCCCCTCGCTCGCGACGAGGCGGCGCACTGGGGAATCGAGCTCGTGGAACTCGCGGGCCGCGGGGAGGGCCGGGCTGCCGGGACAGCTGCTCCGGCGCGCCACGTCGCGACGTGCGATACGGACGATCTCGAGCGGGTCATCGAGCGGGTGCGCCGGCAGGTGCCGGACGCGGATCCGGCTGTGGTGCGGGAGGTCGCCCAGCGGGTCCTGGATCGGCTGGGAGGCTCGTGAGGAGTGCCGCTGCCGCTCTGATCGCCGACATCCGCCGTCGCGCGGCGGGTGGGGGCTGCCGGGTCGTTCTCGCCGACGGCGCCGACCCGCGGGCGGTTCAGGCCGCGCGCATCCTGGTCGACGAGGGGATCTGCGACGTCGTCCTCCTGGGCGGACCGTTCGCCCTGCGCGAGGCGGCCGACGCCGCGGGAGTTCCGCTCGACGGTATTGAGCTCGTCGCCCCGAGCCACTCGCCGCATTTGGACGCGTACACCGAGGCGTACCGCGCGCGACAGAAATCGCGCGGACGCGAGGTCCCACTCGCCGAGGCCCACGCCGCGCTAGAACAAGGATCCGGTTTCGGCGCCTGGCTCGTGGCCGAAGGCGAAGCCGACGCCTGTGTGTCGGGCAATCTGTCGACCACCGCCGATACCGTCCGCGCTGCGTTGCGGGCGATCGGGACCGCACCGGGTGTCGGCACCGTTTCGTCCTCGTTTCTCATGATGGGGGATCGCGGCACGTTCACGTTCGCCGATTGCGGGGTCGTGCCCTCGCCCACGCCCGATCAGCTGGCCGACATCGCGATCGCGAGCGCGCGC
>JBHEOA010000012.1:0-3709 GCA_046261835.1 Gemmatimonadota bacterium | reverse complement strand
CCTGACGGTGGACCGGCTAACGCGCTTGTTGGCCACGCCCGAAGGAGCGATGCGCCACGTTTACCGACCGCTCATGGCCGGTGCGGAGGTGGATCCCGCGGCGCCGATCCTGCTCGGCGACCAGGCCTGGTGGCTCCAGGCTGTCCTCCATGCCTACCAGGCGAGGGGCGATGCGCGGTGGCTAGGGCGGGCCGCGCTTCTCGCCGGCACGATCGAGCGCGACTTCTTCGATTCCCAGCGCGGCGCTTGCCGCGACCGCGCGGCCACGGACGCCGAGGGCCACTTGTCGGATCCCCACTTCCCTCTGGCCGACAACTGTGCGGTCGCCGAAGCGTTCGCCGATTGGGCGGCGCTCGGCGGCGGCGAACGGTGGCGCGAGCGCGCGGAGGGGATTCTGGCAGCGCTCCAGCCCGATGCGGAGCGGCTGGGTTTCATGGGCGCGGCGTGGGCACTGGCCGCCGCTCGCGTCCTTTCCGAGCCGGTTCGGATCCAGGTGGTGGGATCTCCGCGCGACGGACGCGCGCGGGAGTTGCGGGCCTCGGCCTGGCGTCCCTACGTACTGGCCCGGATCGTCGAGCCACTCGACCCCGCGACCAGCGGAGCCAGGCTGGAGACTCTCGGGTATCCGACGGACGATGATCCGCGAGCCTATGTGTGCGTGGGCGACCGTTGCCTCGAGCCCATTACCGACCCGGATGAGCTAGTGGCACGGGTCGCCGAGATCGCGGGCAGCGGCCTCGGCGAGCGGATCGCTTCTTCCTAATCGTTTCTGGTCGAAAGCTACGGCGTGTCGAACGTGAGGTGCGCCGGCGGAGCGGCGTTTCCGAGCCAGTCCTGCACTGTCGCGGAGAGTGCGTGGACGCCGGGGGAGAGGGGAATGTCCGGCGGCGGAAGCGGCAAGAAGGTGTCGCGCGAGCCGGTGTTGACCCACGGGGCGATTCGATACTCGACGCCCCGGCTCGTCGTGATCGTCAAGCTCAACGTGCTGGGCACGACGCCAAATCCGGGGCGGTCGGCGTAACGCGCGACGACTCCCTGGGGCACCCGCTCCAGCTCGATCAGCGGGGGCGGGAACGCGCCGGGGGCGTCCGTTCCAACAGGGCCCAGCGGTACGACGACGACCCGTGCACCACCGCGCGGCTCGTGAGCCCCGTAGGCGTTGACCCCGAAGACGAGCAGGCCTGAGCCGGGCGCGGTCCACACGAACGGGCGCTCCGGCCACGCGAAGACGCCGCTCCCCTCGAAGCGCGCGACGACTGACCCCAGTGTCGCGTCCGGCACCGGTCGACCCTCGAGGCCTGGGCGACCGACCTCGACTTCGTTCTCGACCCAGACCGCGAGCCGCTCTCCCTCGACCAGAAACCGCTCGTATGCGACCGAGGGCACTCCCGCCACGACCGCATCACCCTCGATCCACACAGTGTCGGCCACTACCAGACCCTCGCTGACCGCCGGCTCTTGAGCGACGGCAGGGCAGGGGACGATCACGGCCAAGACGAAGACCGCCCGGGAAACCAGACATCCTGCCCGACTCATCTCGTGGACCTTACCGCCCGCATTAGCCGAGGACCACTGACGGGGCGGCTACGAACCGCCCACAGCCCAAAATCCTCAACAGAGCAAAAGTCCGCGAAAGTATTTAGGATGGGAGGTCCCCAAGCCAAGGAGAGAAGCATGTACGTCGCCGTAGAGCACCAGATCGACGATCCGTCGACCTTCTGGTCGGTCGCCCGTGAAATGGTCCCTAAACTGCCGTCTGGAATAGCCCTCCATCACTGCCATCCCGCGCCTGATGGGACCCGCGGCATCTGCGTCTGGGAGGTGGAGTCCGTCGAGAAGCTCCGCACGTTCCTCGACGGAAAGGTCGGTCACGTGAGCCGGAACGATTACTACCAGGTCGAGAACAAGGATGCCGTAGCGCTGCCGACCGGCGTCTAGGATTCGGACGCGGCCGCGCGGATGCCCCGGTGCCTAGCCGGAGACTCCTCCGCGCGGCCACCCTCTAACGTGAATTGTAAGGAGATCTACGTCGTGAAAGAGTGAAGCGCTCTAGCCCTCGAGACGTGACGCAGTCGATTGAGCGCCTTCTCTTTGATCTGCCGCACCCTCTCCCGCGTGATCCCCAGCACCGATCCGATCTCCTCCAGCGTCATCGCCTCGTTGCCGTCGAGACCGTAGTAGAGGCGCAAGATCTTCGCTTCGCGCGGCTTGAGTGAGTCGAGCGAGTCGCGGATCGCCTCCTTGAGAGCCGCCTCGAAGGCGTTCTCGTCCGGGGCCGGATTGAATTCGTCGGCCAGGTAGTCGAGGAGCTTGTTGTCTTCGCCGGGTGTCAGGGGTGCGTCGAGCGAGAGGTGAGCCTGAGATATGGAGAGCGTCTTGCGCACCTCCTCGAGCGAGATGTCCATGCCGTTGGCGATCTCTTCGGCGGAGGGCTCGCGCCCCAGCTCCTGAAGCAGAGCGTTGGATCGTCGTCCGATCCGATGCAGCGTCCCGGCGCGGTTGAGAGGAACCCGGACGATCCGCGACTGCTCGGCCAACGCCTGGAGGATCGCCTGTCGGATCCACCACACGGCGTAGGAGATGAACTTGATCCCTTTGGTCTCGTCGAACTTGTGGGCCGCGCGGATCAAGCCGAGGTTCCCCTCGTTGATCAGATCGGCCAAGGCGACCCCCTGGTTCTGGTACTTCTTGGCCACGCTGACGACGAACCGGAGGTTCGATCGGCACAGCTTGTCGAGGGCCTCCTGCTCACCGTCACGAATCCTGCGCGCCAGCCGTGCCTCTTCCTCCCGCGTAATCAGCGGGTACCGGCTGATCTCCTTGAGATAGAGGTCGAGCGAGCCCTCGTCGAAGGTAGTCTTCTTGGACTTCTCGAGATCCACAGCCATACGGGGGCCCGGTCTCCCTGCTGGTCTCTAGATCGGTTGTGTGGTGGGATGGCACGCTGGGTACCGCGGCCGGTCGGACGATCGATTATACCATAAGCCCACCGGCCCTGTCTACAGACGGCCTATTCTAACCAAACTGCCACTAGACTATTGATTGGCAACGACTTGAGGGCAGTACGACAGTCGACTCTTATTCGAGTCCGACATCCCTGAGGAACCGGACGAACAGAGGATCGCCTCGGAGAATACGGACAGCCCCTACAGTTTCATGACCCCGCCTCCTCCCGAAGCAGGCGCTGGAAACGAGGATTGGATCGCAACCGATCGAAGAACGGATCGTAGCGGAGGTAAGCCAGCGTCTCCGCGTTTCGGTCGGAGCGCTCGAGCCACCGCAGGGCCTTCTCGTCATCACCCAGCGCCGCATGGACACGCGCAGCCGCGAACGCGGGCCCCGAACCCCGCGAGGGTCCGCGATCCGACGTTGCGCCAGCCATGACCGTCAACCGATCCAGGATCTCTCTCGCCTCCCTGGTCCGACCGGCGCGCGCGAGGACCGCCCCCAAGTCGGGAAGTCGGGGGACACAATCTCTCTGGTTTTCTCGAGCTGATCGATCGCGGCCGGATAGTCCCTCCCATCAAGCAGTAGCTCACCGAAAGAGGTGTTGATGGGCGGCGATAGCGGGTCGAGAGAAAGCGCCATCCGGCCCTGCGCAAGCGCCTCATCCAAGCGTCCCATCGATTCCAGAAGAAGACCGTACCAGTGATGCGCCGTCGCATGATTGGGGTTCGATGCGATCGCCCGCCGGTATTCCTCTTCGGCG
>JBHEOA010000011.1:0-4134 GCA_046261835.1 Gemmatimonadota bacterium | reverse complement strand
CGCGACGTTGATCGCCAGATGGCGGAGCGGGCGCTCGCGAAAGCGGATGCGATTCTCCGCGATCTCGAGACCCCCACTCGTGATGTAGACGATGGTGAGGATGACCAGGGCCGCAACGAGCAGCAGGAAGATGAGGTTCTGCACCAAGCGAAGAACGGGCAGCGTGAAGATGTAGAAAGCGACGTCGCGACCATGCAGCGGCTCGACCAAACCGAAGGACGACCGCTCGATGAAGGTCAGAATGTCGAGCCAGCGTCCGCCGATCGCGGCGCTGAACAGGAACGCGAGGAACGCCGCCCCGACTACCGCAGCGAAGCTCAGCCACTTGGGCGGAATTTCCTCGTGGATCTCGATGTTGCCAATCCGGCGACGGATCGATCCGAACGAAGTCGCCGCGACCCGCAGGTTGACGAAGAAGTACGCGAAGATGATCAGGGCGACGACGCCGCGGACGGCCAGTTTGGCCCACAGCATCTTCCAGAAGACGGCTTCGTAGCCGACTTCCCTGAACCAAAGGGCGTCAACGGCGACGTTGACCGCCACGCCTAGGGCCAGGAGCACAACGATCACGATCGCGCCGGCAATGATGATGGTACGGCGCTGCCTCATCGATCGGGACTCACTGTTCGAGAGAAATCTGGATGCCTTGTGCGCGCAGGAATGATTCGAGCTCTTTCACGATCTCGGCGAGGTCGTCCGCCGTCCGCCCTTCGGCCCGGGCGACGATCACCGGCTGCGTGTTCGAGGCCCGGAGGAGAGCCCATCCGCGTGGAAAGGTGACCCGGACGCCGTCGATGTCGACGATCGGATAGCGCGATCCGAAGTGCTTCCGAGCACGCTCGACGATCTGCCACTTTGCCTCCTCCGTCGTGTCGATCCGGATCTCGGGAGTCGAAACGTAGGGCGTCAGCGAATCGACCATCGCGCCCAGCGATTGGTCCGACCGGGCGACGATCTCGCAAAGCCGACACGCGGCGAAGATCGCGTCGTCGAAGCCGTAGTAGTCATGAAAGAAGAAGAGGTGGCCGCTCATCTCTCCGCCGAGAGGGATTCCATCCTCATGCATCTTCTTCTTGGCCAATGAATGTCCAGTCTTCCACATGACCGGCCGCCCGCCGTGCGCCCGAATGTCCTCCTCCAGGGCCAGCGACGACTTGACGTCGAAGAGGATCCGCTCGCCGGGAGTCTTCTCGAGCTGGTCGCGCGCGAAGACGGCGGTCAGCTGGTCGCCGCGAACGAGCCGCCCATTCTCGTCGATCGCGCCGATTCGATCGCAGTCGCCGTCGAGGCCGATCCCCAGGTCAGCGCCGATCTCGACCACTCGCTTTTGGAGAGCCACGACGTTCTTGTCGACCGTCGGGTCTGGGTGATGGTTGGGGAACGTCCCATCAACCTCGTCGAAGAGGCGGTCGACGGTCACTCCCAGGCGTTCGAGCAAGTCCCCGGCGAAGAGCGCGCCGGTTGCGTTGGCGGGGTCAAGAGCGACGCGGATCAACTTCGCGACGCGGACCTTGGACGCGACCATGTCGCAGTAGGCCTGGGTCACCGGCGCGTCATCAATTGTCCCGTCGGTGGAAGCAAGGTTGTCCGCCTCGATGAGCTTTCGCACCTCCTGAATCTCGGCGCCCGAAAACGGCAGGTCGCGGTAGCCCAGCTTGAAACCGTTGTACTCTGGAGGGTTGTGGCTCCCCGTGATCATGACGCCCCCGTCGGTCTCGAGGTGGTGACACGCGAAGTAGAGAACGGGCGTGGGGACCACCCCGATGTCCATCACCTTGGCGCCGGATGCCATCAACCCTTCGACCAGGGCCACGCGGAGGGGATCCGACGAGGGGCGGACGTCCCGGCCGAGGGCCACCGTCGGCGACCCTTCGTCGATCTTGCGCGCCAGAAAGGTCGCGTACCCTCGCCCGATCGCGCGGACGACATCGAGCTCGAGATCTTGCTCGACCAATCCGCGGACGTCGTATTCGCGGAAGATGTGTTGGGGAACTTGCATCGCTTCTCTCTCTTATTACAGATCTCCGCGCTGCTGTGCCTGGAACATACCCTGCCATTGGGGCCCCGCAAATCGAAAATCAGAAGCAAGCTTCCCGCTTCCCGCTAGCCTCGGGAGGCTCCAGGAGAAGTAGGCGCGCCATAGGCTTCGCGGGCGAGTTCATTACGTAAGCTTTCACACGCGTTGGCCCACACGCGAGGGCTTCACGCGCGACAGGCCTCGCGCGAGGGGCTTCACGTGACAGGTTAAGGTAATTATTATAACGATGTTGACATCAATGACTTACAACTGGCCGTAGCCTTTACGAGTCCTATTGAAATGCTACGATGCTCTCCGGAGAGCCTGGGCTGACTGGGAGAGTAAGGTAGCTCGGGGACTGAATCTAATTGTTTTGAGCAACAATTCGGACTGCACGTGGCGGAGCAAGCGCGGTCGAAAGATCCCAAAGGAGGAACGAGAATTAATTGTGCATCCCATATCCGATGCGATCCGGAAGCTGACAGTCGATATCGACGAGCAGCATTTGGGAAAGAAAGTGGAAATCAGGGGGAGAAGGCTCTATTTGGTCGACGGCGATGAGCTCATCGCCGTGATCGTGACCTCGAGTAAGAATTAACCGCCGAGAAAAGCCGAGCGCCCGGAGCGTCTCCTTGACGCGCCGGGCGCTCTGTTGGTGTGTACCGCCCGTGGCTACTGCCGCGCGAGTTGCTCGTCGAGCGGGATCGGGAACTGCGCGTTGACCTGGTGCGTGGGCAGGTCGAGCGGCAGTTCGTCCAGCCGATTGTAGCGCCGCAGATCGATGAGCCGGTGGCCGCCCTCGAAGATCAGCGAGTACCGCTTCTGCTGGAGCAGCTCATCCAGGATGTTGGCCGCGGTGAGGTCGGCCCGCGGTGCGAGCTTGCCCGAGTTGACGCGGATCAAGTTGATGTCGGCGGCCGCCGCCGCGATGTCCCCGAGTCCGATGTTCGCCTCGGCGCGCAGGAGGATCAGCTCCTCGTTGCGGATGATCGCCACCGGCGTGGTGGGCGAGGGGTAGAGCCCGGTGAACCGGAGCTCGCTGCTCACCCCCCGCAGCGTGCGGGGCGGCGCAGGACCCACCTTGCGCAAGAAGCGGTCGTCGAGCTGGCCGTTCGGCTGTTGCTCGGCATCCGACTGGAGCGACATGTGGGCATAGAGGTCGGGGTCGACCAGGGCGCTGGTGAGGTCACCGGAACCGCCGCTGAAGACGTGATAGACACCCAGGTCGAGCGGCGCGGCGGTCGACAGGAACGAGCCGTTCAGCGCGGCGAGCGCGGCTGCGAAGTTGCCGCGGTACACCTCGACACGACCCAGGAGCGCGCGGTTGAAGCGGATGAAGGTGGCCGGCGTGTCGAATCCGACGAACCCTTCGCTCAGCGGGAAGGGGAACTCGGCGCCGCCCGCCTCCAGGTGTCCACGCGCCTCCTCGAGCAGGTTCACGACGTGCGCGAGCACCGCTTCACGGTCTTCGATGGGAGCGGGCTCAGCGCCGAGCGGGCGGTCAACGTCGACCGGAGCGCCGTTCGTGTCGCGGGCGTTGATGACGAGCAGGAAGTCGAGCGCCTGGATCGTCTTGGCGAACCCTCGGGTCGCCTCTTTCTCGGTCGCCGTCATCCCCACGGCAGGATCGTCGGCGAGCACCTCAAGCGCATTCAGAAGGATGTTGGCGTTGCGGATGTTCTC
Organism: Gemmatimonadota bacterium; assembly: GCA_046261835.1. GTDB lineage: Bacteria > Gemmatimonadota > Gemmatimonadetes > JACCXV01 > JAHWKZ01 > JBHEOA01. The sequence continues at coordinate 434 of JBHEOA010000011.1, read as the reverse complement.
GTAGCGCTTGGCCCAAAGGTTGCCGCCGAGTGCCGGGCTCCCCGGATTGAGATTCCCCTCCAGCATCTCGGTGAGGAAGCGCGGGTCGCCGCCGTCGAGGTTGTACGACTCGCGGCCCAGGATCCCCATCAACGACACGTAGCCGTTGAAGTCGGAGATGTTCGCCCGCGCCCCGATAAGAAGCCCGGTCGCCGCTGCGATCGCCGCCACTCGTGTCGGGTTTTCCTGGAGCGTGTCGATGCTGGGGTTGTTGAAGTCGGGAGCCACCAGGTCCTTACATGCCGCCCCGATGCCGAAGGCGAGCAGGGCGAGCAGCACATAGATCTTCACTCTGCGGTTCATCGCTCGCCTCCTCAAAATCCGAAATCGATGGAGAGCCAGAAGCTCCGGCTCGGCGGGAACGGCGCGATGTCGACGTTCCGAGCGATGGGCTT
>JBHEOA010000010.1:0-7769 GCA_046261835.1 Gemmatimonadota bacterium | reverse complement strand
ATCGGAAGGTCCCGCCGTTCTTGTTGATGGATAGGCGAGTCGATTGACGGCCAACAAACGCGCGGATAGCTTTTTCTGACGATCCATCGCGAGCGGGCGTAATTCAGTGGTAGAATGCCAGCTTCCCAAGCTGGACGTCGCCGGTTCGAATCCGGTCGCCCGCTCCACCCCTCCTTGACACGAGGGGACTCAGCACTCTACGATTGGCCTCACGTTCGATGTAAAGCTGTCTAACGTATCTTCCTTTCTCCGCTCGACTTAGACGCCGCGGGGGAGTCGCGATGGAGAAGCGTCACGTACTCCTGCTCGTCATGTGGGCGCTTCTCTTCGGCCTTTTCACGTGGTCGATCCGAACAGTCCTTTCGCCTGTCGTTCTATTCCTCGCGCTCATCTACCTCCTCTCACCGTGGTTTGGTACCGGGCTCTACCGCCGTCTCGTCCTCACGTTGGGCATTATGATCTTCCTGTGGCTGGTGCACGTTGCCGGCTCGATTCTCGCACCCTTCGTGCTCGCCTTGGTCCTGGCGTACGTCGCCGACCCGGTCGTCGATCGGCTTCAGCGTCAGGGCCTCGCGCGGACGTGGGGCGCGCTCCTGGTCTTGCTCGTGGCCGCGCTCGTCATCGCGCTCGGAATTATCCTCCTGGTGCCTATCGTTTCGGAGCAAGGCGCACAATTCCTTGAAGACCTGCCGCGAATGTTGTCGGATTTCCAGGTGTGGTACCGCGCGCAGGTCACCAGACTCGCGGCGAGTGAGCTGCCAATTCTGCGCGACGTCCCCTTCGAGCGTGCCCTCGAGATCGATAGCGAGGACGTCAATGCCTGGCTCGCCGAGAACGTCTTCACGCTCCGCCCTTCCTGGGAGGCCGCGATTGGTGTGGGGCGCGGAGTTCAGCTGGCGCTCACGATCCTGGGCTACGTGGTCTTGACCCCGGTTCTGACCTTCTACCTGCTGCGGGATTTCCCGAGCCTCCAAGAGTGGTGCCGTCGCGCAATGCCCCCCGATCGACGGGATCGGTGGCTGAGCTTCCTGAGCGAGTACGACCTGCTGCTAGGCGAATATCTCCGCGGTCAACTTCTGGTGGCTCTGTTCGTCGGGCTCGCCACGGGCGTCGCTTTCTCGCTCGTCGGGTTCCCCAACTCGGTCCTGCTCGGCGTGGTAGCCGGCGTATTCAACATCGTGCCTTATCTCGGATTGATCGTCAGCGCCATTCCCGCGCTCATCATCGCGATCGTGACGCCCCCGCTCTGGCTCTCCCTCGTCAAAGTCGCGGGAGTCTTCTTCGTGGTGCAGTCGCTGGACGCATACGTCCTCTCGCCGAAGATCGTGGGGGAGCGCGTTGGGTTACACCCGGTTTGGGTCATGCTCGCCATCATCGGTTTCGGCACCTTTTTCGGCTTCATGGGACTCCTGATCGCGATTCCGCTGGCCGTCCTCATCAAACTGCTGATCGAGCAGGCCGCCAGAGCGTACCGCGACTCCGCCTATTACAGGACGATCGGGGAAGAGACGGTGGTCGAGTCACGACCGGTCGAGCCTGACGCATTGGAGCCATGAGCCTCCCGGTCGTCGCCATCGTGGGGCGCCCCAACGTCGGCAAGTCGACGCTGTTCAACAGAATCCTCGGAGTCCAGGCGGCGATCGTCGATGACATGCCGGGGGTGACGCGTGACCGCCACGCCGCGGTAGCCGACTGGTCGGGACACCGGTTCACCCTGGTCGATACCGGCGGGCTTCTACCCGAAGCGGAGGAGGAGCTCGAGCGCCAGGTCAACGCTCAGATCCACGCCGCCATCGAGCAGGCCGATCTGTGTCTCCTCGTAGTCGACGGAAGGACCGGGTTGACGCCGATCGATCGCGATGTGGCGGAGCTTCTGAGAGCGAGCGGCAAGGCGGCGCTCCTGGTCGTCAACAAGCTCGACAACGCGGACATGGCGAAGCGGCTGGTGTGGGAGTTCTATGAGCTGGGACTCGGTGATCCACTCCCGGTGTCGGCCCTTTCGGGGACCTTCTCGGGGGATCTCCTCGATGCCGTGGTGGCCGCGCTGCCGCCAGAGGTCGTCGAGCCCGAAGAGGCGGATGTCATCACGGCGGCGGTAGTTGGGAAGCCGAACGTGGGGAAGTCGTCGTTCCTCAATCGACTGATCGGCGAGGAGCGGTTCATCGTATCTCCTACGGCCGGAACGACGCGTGACGCCACCGACACCCTCCTCGTCCATAGCGGCCGGACGTTTCGGCTGGTCGATACCGCAGGCATCCGCCGGCACTCGGCGCTCGAAGAGGGACTCGAGTACTACACGTACCTCCGTGCGGTGCGGGCGTTGGAGCGCGCGCAGATCGCCATCGTGATGCTGGACGCCACCCAGCCGTTGTCGCGCCTCGACATGAGGATCCTCAACCTGGCCGAGGAGCGGCGCCGTGGCATCGTCGTCGTCGTCAACAAGTGGGACATCGTGGAAAAAGACGAGCGGACGGCGGCCGACTACGAGACGCACTTCCATGCTCAAGCACGGACGCTCTCCTGGGCGCCCCTGGTGACGATCAGCGCCCGTACGGGCCAGCGCATTCACCGCGCTCTGGAAGTGGCGGAAGATGTTTGGAATGAATGGCACAAGCGTGTCCCCACGCCGGCGCTCAACCGCGTGCTCCATGCCGCGACCGCCCGGGTGCAGCCGCCCCAATCGCGCGGACGACGACCGGGTCGCGTGGTGCGGATCCTCTACGGGCTTCAGGCCGAAACAGGTCCGCCGCTCCTCGTCTTGTTCTCCAACGAGCCCGAAGCGATCCCCGAGCATTACCGGCGGTACCTCGAGGGCGCCATGCGGAAGGCTTTCGGCTTCGTCGGTGTTCCACTGCGGATCGCGTTACGCAAGGCGCGATCGGGCCGCCGACGGCGAGCCGACGTGCCCGAGCACGAGGAAGCCAACGGGTGAGGCTCTTGATCGCGCTCGGGCTCGCTTATCTCGCGGGATCGTTCCCCACCGCGTACCTCCTCGGCCGCGCGCGAGGGGTGGATGTCGGGGCTGCGGGGAGCGGGAACTACGGGACCACCAACGTCTTCCGGACGCTCGGGCCGGCATCGGCGATCGTCGCGCTCGTGGTCGACGTAGCCAAAGGACTGCTCGCGGTCGAGCTGCTCCCGCGATGGATTCCGGTTCCCGAGCTTACACCGCTGACGTACGGCGTCCTGATCGGGATCGCGGCGATTCTCGGACACGTCTTCTCGGTCTGGCTCGGCTTCCGAGGAGGCAAAGGGATCGCAACGGCGTTCGGTGTCTTCATGGCGCTAGCGCCTTGGGTCACGTTCGCCGCGATGATCGTGTGGGTCGCCGTCGTCCTGATCGGACGAGTGGTTTCGCTGGCGTCGCTGGCAGCGGCAGTGGCTCTGCTCCTCGGGGTGATCGCCGTGCACGGCGGCACGCTCGAGCGCGACTGGCCGATCATAGCGGCCACGGTCGTGCTGGTCGCTCTCGTCTTCTGGACCCACCGCTCGAACATCGAGCGGCTCCGCCGAGGCCAGGAGAAACCGATCGCAGCGATGCGGAGAGTTCGATGACGAAAAAAGTGGCGGTCATCGGGGCCGGGTCGTGGGGGACTACACTCGCCAATCTGGCGGCAGGGAACGATCGTCGAGTTGCCCTTTGGGCGCGCGACCCCACGCTCGCTCGAGCGATGGCCCGCGACCGCCGGAACGTACGGTACCTGCCGGTGTTCCCGCTCGCCGATTCGATTGCACCGACGAGCGACATCATGGAGGCCGTGACAGGCGCCGAGCTCGTCGTGTGCGCCGCACCAAGTCATGCCATGCGCGAGGTCCTGGAGCAAACCGTCCCCTATGTCGACCCTGAGACGATCGTAGTCTCGGCCTCCAAGGGCATCGAGAACGACACGCTCAAACGCATGACGGAGGTTCTCGCCGAGGTTCTCGGTGGCCAGGAGCGGCTTGCGGTTCTCTCGGGACCATCGTTCGCGGTGGAGGTGAGTCGCGGCGTCCCGACGGCAGTCACGGTAGCAGCGCATGACGACGCGGTCTCTCGATCCGTACGAGATGCTTTCGCCACGCCCAGGTTCCGGATCTACACCTCGACCGACGTGGTAGGTGTGGAGCTCGGCGGTGCGGTAAAGAACGTGATCGCGATCGCGACGGGGATCTCCGATGGTTTGCGGTACGGCGACAATGCGCGGGCTGCTCTCGTCACACGCGGGCTGGCCGAGATCTCGCGGCTGGGGATCGCTCTCGGCGGCGACCGGCTGACGTTCATGGGACTGACGGGGCTCGGTGATCTGGTGCTGACGTGCACCGGGGAGCTGTCGCGCAACCGCAACGTCGGCTTGCGGCTGGGCCGCGGCGAAACTTTGGACGACATCCTCGCCGAGATGACGATGGTCGCTGAAGGGGTTCGCACGACGCGCTCGGTCCGCGACCTCGCCTCGCACTACGATGTGCAGATGCCGATCACCGAGGAGGTTCACGAGATCCTCTACCATGCCAAACGGCCCGAGGTCAGCGTGGAGGAGCTCATGACACGTGAATTCAAGCCCGAATTCGAAAGGAGGTAGCAGTGGCGTTTCAACCCATCGCCCGCAAGGAGTACTATTCGATCGGTGAGGTATGCGAGATCACCGGTCTAAAGCCGCACGTCCTGCGTTATTGGGAAACTCAGTTCAAAGCGATTCAACCGGTCAAGAACCGGGCCGGCAATCGGGCTTACCGCCGGCGTGAGATCGAGATGATTCAACTGGTGAAGAAGCTTCTGTATGATCAGAAGTACACGATCGAGGGTGCGCGTCAGCGCATCGAGGAGCTGCGAAAGAGAAACACGGCCCAGCTCGAGGCCGAGCTCGGCGAGGTCCAGCTCCAGGACACATTCGCCAACCTCACGGCGGACCTCAGCGACCTCGTCACCTACATCGAGGCCTTTCATCGCGGCGAGGTCGAGCCGGGGAAACCAGTCGCAGAATCGGAGTCATGACAGCGGAGCCCGTCCGCGCTCCGGAGTTCCGCGAGGCTTTGGAGTGGCTCCACGTGACACGTCCGCCGACGTGGGCCGATCTGCGCGGAAAGATCGTTGTCCTCGACTTCTGGACGTACGGCTGAATCAACTGCATCCACATGCTCCCGCGGGTTCGGGAGTTGGAAGAGAGGCATGCAGGAATTCTGGTCGCGATCGGTGTTCACGCGGGGAAGTATCACCGCGAGCGTGAAACCGCGTCGATCGCCGCTGCCTGCCGCCGGCTGGGGGTAACGCACCCGGTCGTCAACGACCGTCAGTTCCGTGTCTGGCGTGACCACGCGGTCAACGCGTGGCCGACCATCGTAATCGTCGATCCCGAGGGTCGTGTCGTCGGCCAGCAAAGCGGAGAGTTACCGCTCGAAGGCCTAGACGGGTTCGTCCGGCGGGTTGCCGAAGAGCATTGCTCCAGGGGAACTCTGGTCGAGGGCGCTTGGCCGCTGGCCGCGGTGCCGGCAGAGGTCGACACGGGATCGTTGCGCTTCCCGGGGAAAGTTGCCCTCGATATCGAGGGCCGCGTGGCGATCTCCGACAGCGGCCACCATCGGGTGCTGCTCGGCCGCATGATCGGCGACTCGATCGAAGTCGATCACGTGGTCGGAAGCGGCGCGCCGGATCTCGTGGACGGTAGCTTCGCCGAAGCCGCCTTTCGCGAGCCGCAGGGACTAGCGCTGGCCGAGGACATGCTGATCGTCGCCGATCGCGGCAACCACGCGGTTCGTATGGTCGACCTCGCGTCGGGTAAAGTCGCGACGATGGCCGGCACGGGGCGGCTGGGCGGCCTCGAACCCCGCGGCGGCGATCCGCTCGAGCTCTCGCTCCGATCCCCATGGGACGTCTTCCTGCACGAGTACGACGTGCTCATCGCGATGGCGGGTGCGCACCAGCTGTGGCGGCTCGACCTCAAGGAAGGGCGACTCGTTCCGCATGCCGGTTCGGGCGCCGAGGCAATCGACGACGGCCCTGCCGTCCGCGCGACGCTCGCCCAGCCGATGGCGCTTGCGACCGACGAGACACGCCTCTTCTTCGTCGACGCCGAGTCGTCGAGCGTCCGTCAGCTTTCACTCGAGGGGAAGGCGGAGGTGACGACGCTGGTGGGGACCGGCCTCTTCGACTTCGGCGATGTCGATGGAGTCGGTGATCAGGTTCGACTCCAGCACCCGGCGGGCCTCGCCTGGGGCCAGGGGAATCATCGGCTCTGGATCGCCGACAGTTACAACGACAAGCTGAAGCTCCTCGATCCAGGGTCGCGTGTCGTCGAGACGGTCGAACCGTTCGATGAGGAGCTGGACGAGCCGATGGGGATCGCGAGCGCCGGGCACCAGCTGCTGGTCGCCGACACCAACCACCACCGCGTCCTCAGAGTCGATCAGATCGACAAGCGAGTGGTGGAGCTCGAGATCACCGGGATGTAGGGCAGTTCTGGCCCAGGCTACCGCCGACGTGAGCGGGCTTCACGACTCCTCGGTGATGACCTGCGCGGACCAGGGGCAGTAGGTGCCCACCGTATTGAGCCAGTAGCTGAGATCGTCTTCGACGAACGAAGGCTTGCCGTCGCAGAGCTCGATCGCCGCCTCGGCGAACCCCACGGTCTCCGGGACGACGTGCCAGCTCCAGGGATCGTTGAAGCCGCCGTCGCCCGCCGCCAGGCTGCCGGTTACGATCTTCTGCGGCTCCTCACCGGCGAGAATTCGGCGGGCCTGCGCGATGAGATCGGGATTCTCGATCCGGACCCGGAAGGTCTCGTCGACGACCTCGATGACGAAGACCGCGCGCTCTTCATCAGGGCCGGTCGACGAGTCATCGCAGGCGGTCGCGGAGACCCCCGACGCCAGTAGGATCATGAAAAGGGCTCGCCGAACCGTCATAGGATTGAAAAATCTACCCGGGGCGTCGCGCGTTTGATCCATGCGTCGCTTTTGGTCCGCGAGGAGGGGAGAGGTTATCTTGGCTCTCTCATCGATTGTGTCGGGGCGTAGCGCAGCCCGGTAGCGCACCTGAATGGGGTTCAGGTGGTCGCCGGTTCAAATCCGGCCGCCCCGACCATGCAACTCCAGGAAAGACACAATACTAGGTAACCGGGGCCTCGAGCTCGGAAAGGCTTCTCCGTCTCCTCTGATGCGGCGACAGGGGTGCGCTCGGCACCCCCGTCGCGAAACCGGATCAGCGGGGTTGATCGGTAGGCCTGCCGGCGCGATGGTCTCGGTCGTAATCCCGACGCTTCAAGCCGGCGAGTCCTGCTAGGCCGAGCAGACCGACCAGGCCCAGCATCCCGCTGTCGTCCTCACCGTCAACATCTTCCTGAACCGCGCCACCCTCCACATCCTGCGCTGTTGCGAACCCGGGCCCCGCCACGAGGGGTAAGAAGAACGCCACTACAAGTGCAAGAGCCAACTTCCGCATCCCGACCTCCACACTAAACGTTGAGTGTTTATAACAAACTCAGTTTCGTGGCGGGATGGGCGGGCGGTCTGTCTCTTAGGTGACATCTTCGTTTGTTTGAGGAGTTCTGGGGTTCGATCCCGATTGCCTACACCACCTCTTGCTTCCCCTGTCACGTGCCGTACCGCCCGATTCGTCCCTGACCTGGTATCCCGGCCACTGCGCGGCACCAATGGGTGGAGCCGCGACACCGTTGGCGAGGAGATACATGCGCGTTAGTCCAGGAAACGCGGCCCGTCCGAGCAAGTGCGGAGAGCGAACGTGAGGTTTCAGGTGGGCGGCTGCACGATCTGGGTGCCGATCCTTTTCTCGGTCG
>JBHEOA010000009.1:0-18619 GCA_046261835.1 Gemmatimonadota bacterium | reverse complement strand
CTTCGGGATCTCCAGGGGCTGGGCCGAGATCCTGCGGGGGGCGGATATCCGGCCGCCGGCGTTCTACAAATACGTATTGGCGTGGATCACCCCTCTGTTGATGCTCGTCATCTTCGTCTACTGGACGATCCAGAACGTCGCCGGGGTGGCGACGATGGCCGGCGTCGATGCGGCCGCACAGCCTTTCGTCGTCGGCGCGCGGGTCTTCATGCTGGCGTCGTTCGTCGCGCTTCTCTGGCTGATCCGCCTGGCATGGCGGCGCCACAGCCCGGTGGGGGCGCCATGACGACCGGCGGCTGGATCATGATGCTCGTGGCCTGGGGGTTCATCCTGGGCCTCACGGGCTGGTGCATCTGGCGGGTTCTCGGCTTCGGCGGACGGAAGCCTTCCTACGAAGGCCCTGAGCCCCCGGTCGTCCCCACCGCCTGAGGCATTCCCTTATCATCGGCGGCTTCAGTTCGCGGATCTGCCGCCATGGTGCTGCCCGCGCGGGTGCTGGAGGAGGAGCAGATAGCCTAGCTGGCTCCGTGTACCCATCGGCCGGTGCGCGTCTTGCACGCTCGAAGGCTGGGCTCCCCCCTCTCCCTCCTCTCCGCGGTGGTCTTGAGCGGCGTGGGGACCGGCGTCGGCCTCTGGGCCGCGGCCTGGCTGATCCGCGAGTACTTCTAGTCCAAAGCTGGGGCGGCGCGGCGGCGCGTGACGAAGGCGGACACCCAGTTATCGAGGACACGGGACGCGTGAGGAGCCTCGGCCACGGTGGGCTCGGCCTCCAGGATGTGCCGCCGGTGGGCCACGAAGTCCGACGCGATCGGCCGGGTCACCTCAGGATGGAACTGGACGGTCCGGATCGCGGGGCCGATCGCAATCGCCTGGACGGGCGAGTGGAGGTTCCCGGCCAGGAGGACCGCCTCTGCCGGAAGCTCGACGACGTGGTCCTCGTGGGTCGTCTGCACCAGGAACCGGTCGGGAAATCCCTCGAACAGGAGATCGCGGCGTCCGGCCTCGGTGAGCTCGATCTCGACCGTACCGATCTCCCACCCGCGCGGATGCCGGAGTACTGCGCCCCCGAGCGCCGCGCATACCGCCTGATGCCCGTAGCACACCCCTAGAACCGGAGCTTCGCGCCGGGCGGCTTCGCGGATCCACGCGAGCAATTTCTCGGCCCACGGTTCGACCTCGGTCAGCGAACTGCGCGAGCCGGTGATCACCCATCCGTCCGCCGATCCCGGGTCGGGCGGAGCCTCCGTCAGGACGTCGTGCACTTCCACCCGCGCGCCGGTCGGGCGTAGCGCCCGCTCGAACCAGGCATCGTAGTCGCCGAAACGGTCGACCATGGCCGGGAAGGTCGATCCGGGTCGCAGGATTCCCAGAGTCGGGGTCACGACGCCGCCTCTCCCACGACCGATCCGCCACGGGCGAGTCGCAGCTGGCCGCACGCGCCTTGGATGTCGAGGCCGCGGCTGCGGCGCACGGTTACCGTTGCGCCGGTCGCGCCGCGGACCTCATCGGCGAAGCGCCGAGTCTCGTCGACCGCGGGCCGCCGGTACGTCGCGCCGGGAATCGGATTGTAGCGCATCAGGTTGATCTTGGCTGGAATCCCTTGAAGTACCCGGCCCAGCGCCTCGACGTCCTGAGAACGGTCGTTGACGCCCGGCAGGTGGATGTATTCGAACGTCATTCGCTTGCTCGTCGCGCGCGCCCAAACCCGGCAGGCCGCCAGGAGTTGCCTCAGCGGATAGCGGCGGTTGATCGGCACGATCTCGTTCCGGACTTCGTCGATCGCGGCGTGGAGCGAGACCGCCAGACGCACCTGCGGAAAGCGCTCCCCGAGCGCCGCGATCTTGTCGGGGATGCCCACCGTCGAGACGGTGATCCGGCGCGCGCCGACGTCGAGCGTCCGTGGGTCGATCAGGATGTCGAGCGCTGTCGTCAGGTTCTCCCAGTTCAGGAGCGGCTCCCCCATCCCCATGAACACGAGGTTGATGCCGTACCCGGGATCGCCACGCATGGCCAGAAGAAGCCGCGTTTGATCGATGATCTCGCCCACCGTCAGGTTCCGCTTGAATCCGAAGAGGCCTGTCGCGCAAAACGAGCAGGCCAGCGCGCAGCCGGCCTGACTCGAGACGCAAAACGTGTCGCGGCTCCCGGTCGGGATCAGGACCGACTCGACTGCTTCACCGTCGACCATTCGCCACAGAACCTTGCGCGTACCATCGGCCGAGGCTCGCTCCTCCTCTAGGGTGAGGGAAGGGAAACGGAAGGCACTCTCCAGGGCAGCGCGCTGCGCCTTGGGAAGGGTCGTCATCGCATCCCAGGAGGCCGCCCGGCGACGATAGATCCAGTCGAAGACCTGGTCGGCCCGGTAGCGCGGCTCGCCGTGTTCGCCGAACCACTTCGCGAGCGTTCCCTCGAGCTGGTCGGGATCGAGCGAGAGGATCTCGGCACGAGGATCGATCTCGGCCAGGCGAGCGAGCCGGCGATCGCGGGGTGATCCTGAATCCGTTGCTTTGGCTTCGCGGCTCATGGCTCCACGACCGTGAGAGACCGAAAGAGTTGCCGATAGAAGCCGCGGTCGCGCGTCAGAAGCCGACCACCCCGTCGATGAGCGTGAGCGGCGATCAGGAAATCGGGCAGGACGCGCGTCCTCGTCCCTCCCTGCCGACGGTAGGCACCCCAAAGATCTCCGGCCAGGTCGGCGATCGACCGATCAGCAGCATCGAAATGGACGTCCGCTCGCTCCAGCAGGGCCGCCATCCGGCCGGGATCGGCCATGAGAGCCCGGACTTCCGCCCAGGCGACCGGTGGAACCAGGATCCGGCCGCGACGGCGTTCCGCCTCAAGCGCTCGCACGGCCGCGGGCCCATGGACGGGATCATCGGACAACGCATCGATCAGGACCGAAGAATCGACGACGATCGTCAATCCAGGTCAGTGTCCAGAGGGCCGGGTGGATCGATGGCGGGGTCATAGGCGGGACCGCGCGTCTCAGTCAGGTATTCATCAACGTCGATCCGTTCCTTGATGAGACCGACCAAGTGATGAACCGGATCTGGCGAGACCACACGTCGCAGAATGATTCGACCGTCGTCGAGCTCGAAGTCGACCTCCTCGCCGGGACGGATCCCTAGTCGGTCCCTCAGGGGCTTGGGGATCGTGACCTGACCTCGCTCGCCGACCTTGCTCTTCATACCTTTAAGATATGAATTCATGATGGCCGCGACAAATCGGCTGCCGATGTTTTAGACAGGTGCTCTATCGCGGCGGCCAACCGACTGGTCACCAACGGCTTACCCGTAATCGCCATGGTTTCGAAGATACCCGGGCTCACCCGGGCGCCGGTGATCGCCACGCGCGTGGCCTGCATGACCTTGCCGGCGGGGATGCCGCGCTCGTCGGCCAAGGCACGGAGCCGCGCCTCCATTCCCTCGACGTCGTCCCACCGCTCTTCGCGCGCCACGAACTCGGACATGACCTCGAGCGCCCGACGTGCTTCGCCCTGGTCCACCCAGAACTTCGCCACCGCGTCCTCCTGATAGGGAACCGGGCCGGGAAAGAACGGCCGTGCCTGCTCAACAAGGTCGACCAGCGTGCGAGAGCGCGTCTTGACCAGGTCGATCATGGCATCGAGCCAGCCGCGGTGTTCATCGAGCTGCTCCCGGGTCACGAGTCCCGCCTCGACCAGTCGCGGGATCACTCGTTCCGCGATCTCGTGACCGGAGAGGCGCGAGAGGTGCTGTCCGTTGAGCCATTCCAACTTCTGAACGTCGAAGACGGCGCTCTTGCCCGTGATCCGTTCGAGTGTGAACGCTTCGACGAGCTCGTCTCGTGTCATGACCTCGCGATCATCGCCCGGTGACCAGCCGAGGAGCGCGAGGAAGTTGATGAACGCCTCGGGGAGATACCCCTGCTCGCGATACGACGTGACCGCCACCGCGCCATGGCGCTTGGAGAGCTTGCTCTTGTCGGGGCCGAGGATCAGCGGCACGTGGGCGAAACGGGGCTCGGGGGCGCCGAGGGCGCGGTAGATCATGATCTGTTTCGGCGTGTTCGAGATGTGGTCGTCCCCCCGGATGACATCGGTTACCTCCATGTCGCGATCGTCGACGGTCACCGCCAGGTTGTAGATCGGGGCTCCGTCCGAGCGCAGAACGATGAAGTCGCCGATCGTGGCGTTGTCGACTCCCGTCGACCCGTGGACGATATCGTCCCAGCGAGTCTCGCCGGCGGGCACTCGAAAACGCACGGTGTGGGGCTCGCCGGCGGCGCGTCGGCGGGCAGCCTCGCCGACGTCGATTACGCGGCAACGGCCTGCGTAGACGTAGGCCTCCTTGCGATCGACCGCGGCCTGGCGCTCGGCCGCCAACTGCTCGATCGAACAGAAGCAGGGATAGGCGTGCCCCGAAGCGATCATGCTCTCGACCGCCTCACGGTGGCGATCTCCGCGCTGAGACTGGAAGTGGGGTCCCTCGTCCCAATCGATGCCGAGCCACGCCAATCCTTCCAGGATGGCTCCGATCATCTCCTCGGTCGATCGCTCGAGGTCGGTGTCCTCGATCCGCAGGATCAGGGTCCCCCCCGTATGCCTCGCCCAGAGCCAGTTGAAGAGGGCGGTGCGAGCGCCGCCTACGTGCAGGAAACCGGTGGGGCTGGGCGCGAATCGTACGCGGATGTCGGTTGCTTTCGTCATTCGTTGACCGCTCCCGGAGCCAGACTCATATTGCGAAAGTGGTCGAGGTTCTCGTCGTCGCCGTTCTCGCGCTGCACGGAATCCTGTGCTCGGCGATCCTTATCGTTTATCTCTGGCGAGCTGCCCGCTGGCGTGATTCGGCATGGTCGATGCCGGACGGCGCGGCGCCTGAAAAGCTCGAGCCTCCCGATCCCAGCCTCTTCGACTCCGAGCGTGTTCCAGCGAGCGAGATCCTCACGATCATGCGTGAGTTCTTTCCGGACGAGTACGACCGGTACCGGTCGGGCCGGCTCGGCTATTCCGAGCGGCGATGGCTGTGGGACGCTTGCTCCTCCATCCACCAAGCCAGGACGGAGATCGAGGAGCTCTGCTCGTAAGGCGCTGACGCGCCCTCTCATGGAAAGGCCCCCGGACCCTCACGAGCGAGCTCGCGGAGTCCGGGGACCTCCACTGACGGCGACGTCGTCGCCTGTTTCCTTCCGTTAGCGTTAGATGGCGGAGAGGGCGGGATTCGAACCCGCGGTACGGTTACCCGTACAACACCTTAGCAGGGTGCCGCCTTCAACCACTCGGCCACCTCTCCGCGTCAACCCTAGACCAGAGCCTCGCTCTCGGCCTGTTCCTCCCTGCCGGGAGCGAGACTTCGAATCAGAGCGGCCAGCATGCGCCCGCTATCCGCGAGCTGGGATCGCAAACCGCTGTCGACGGGCGTGCCCCGCCGGATCAACTGGTCCACGACCGCGGCCGCGGCGTGCAGAGCGCCGCGCGCGTCTTCGAGCTCAGCGGCGAAACCGCCGTTGGTGCGCGAACGCGCGGTAGCGCGAGCGATGCCGAGAGCTGCTCGCCGGATCTCCTCTTCGAGAGCTTCCCACAACGGATCGGCGCCGGCCAGCTCGAGCGCGGCCGTCCACGCCTCCTGCGTCCGCTGATAGACGTGCAGGCCCTCGAAGGGGAACTGCGACCGCCCCTCGTCTCTTTCTTCTCGTACCACATGCACCTCCCGGTTCGTGTTCGGACCGCCCGGGAGGGACAAGTCACGAGGCGGCAAGAAGATATCCCCCGCGTCGGGGGCTTGTCAAAAATGACTGAGCAAGAAGCATGCGCGGTTACTGCTATGCTGGCCTGCGCGAGTTCACCGCGTTGGAGTGTCGGCTCCCCGACACCCCGCGCATGGTTGCAGGCGTGTCGAGCGGCTGCCTACAATCCTGACGCGTGGCCAAACCCCTCCGACCCTGGAAGACCTCACAGGCCCAGGTACTCCTGGGACTATTGCTCCTTGGCCTCTGGGTCGTGGTCGGGACAGTCGGCTACCTGGTTGTCGAGGAGGGTTGGTCCATCCTCGACGCCTTCTACATGACGATCATCACGATCACGACGGTAGGTTATCGTGAGGTTCACCCGCTGTCGCCCGGAGGACAGGTCTTCACCTCCCTGATCGTGGTCGTGGGATTGGGGCTGTTGCTCTTTACCCTGGCGCGGGTGGCCCAGGCGGTTTTCGAGGGAGAGCTTCTCGATGTCCTTGGAAGGCGGAGAATGATGGCCGAGATCGCCTCACTGACGGATCACGTCGTTTTGTGCGGCTTCGGTAAGGTCGGCCGTCCAGTGGCCGAGGGACTGGACCGCGAGGGGCTGCCGTTTTGTGTCGTCGAGATGAACCCAGACCTGGCCGGAACGCTGCAGTCGCTCGGGTACCTGCACATCACGGGCGATGCGACCCTGGACGCGACGTTGCGCGAGGCGGGGGTCGATCGGGCGCGAACGCTCCTGGCGCTTCTACCGTCCGACGCGGATAACCTCTACCTGACGATCGCCGCTCGCGAGTTCCGGAACGGAATACGGATCATCGCGCGGGCGTCCGACGAGGCCGGTGAGCTGCGACTCAAGCGCGCCGGGGCCGACGACGTCGTCTCGCCGACGCGAATCGCGGGGCTGCGGGTGCTTCAGGCTGCGGTCAACCCCGCCACGGTCGAGTTCATGGAGATCGTGACCGCGCGGGAGGCATTGCAGCTGAGCCTGGCCGACATTCCCGTGGCATCGGGCTCGATCCTCGAAGGCAAGACGATCGCCGAAGCGGGGATCCGAGGTCGCTATGGCGTGATCGTGGTGGCGATCAAGCGGCCACAGGGCGGAATGAAGTTCAACCCGACCCCCGACGAGCGGATCATGGCGGAGGATGTGCTGGTGGTGTTGGGGGAGGACCTGGATATGGCGGAGCTTCAGGAGGATTGCGCTACGGGGAGATAGCGGAGCGCCGCCAGACCAATCCCCGGGTGGGGTTGCCGCGTCGCTGCGCGTCGCGGCTTTCCCGTCCGCTGCGCGCGGGGCGACCAGCCATTCGCTCGACCGACGGGCCTGCGGCCCTACATGAATGGATACAAAGGATCTCCCTGCGAATGAACTCGCGGAGATCCTTCGTATCCATTCATCGCGCGCTTCGCGCGCGTCGGTCGATCGAGATGGCGGAGGGGGTGGGATTCGAACCCACGAGGGGTTGCCCCCTTCTGGTTTTCAAGACCAGTGCCTTAAACCGCTCGGCCACCCCTCCCGGCGTTACAAAGTGCGCTCGTCGTCCTCGTCCTGCCAACCCTCATCTCGCCATGTGTCGTCGTCCTGCTCCCAGTAGCGACCCTGCTCCTCGACCCCTAGCGCGTGGTCTTCGGGGTCGCCGAGGGCTGCGTCCTCGGCCGCCCGACGCCGATCGATCTCACGCCGGATCGAGCGTCGCCGTATGATCCAAAGCGCTACGACGAGGAGCGCGAGCGCGACCCACAAGCCCCGCTCGTCGGTGAGCGCGATGAGCCACCCGTATTCTCCCACGTCCTCCGACCACGCGGCGTAGAACTGCCCCAAGGTCAGCCCATACGTCTCGCGCATCGCGCCGTCGAACGTGGCTCCGGCGCGGACGCGCGCGAGCAACTGCGCGATTCCCTCGTCACCGCCCCTCTCTCGCAGATTCCGAACGGCGGCCATGCTCTGGACGTAGGCGATCGAAGGATCGCTGCCGGCGATCGAGTCGGTCAGACCGCTCAACGGCACGAGTCCGCCGCTCACCTGCGCCCACGCCAGCCGGACCGGGGCGACCCAGCGCCATTCGTTGGCGTAAAGTGCGGCAAATCCCTCGTGGAACCATCTCGGCACGGCGGCATCATCGCCAGTCGCCGCGGCCAGGTAGAGATGTCCGAGCTCGTGCTGCAGGACGGTCGCCGGGTCGACTGGGACACGGCCGGTCAGGCGCGGCGAGCGGATGACGATGCGCGATAGTCGGGGAAACGCGACGGCGAGCCCCCAATCGGGCACGCGGCCGCTCGTCAGCTGACCGAACGCTCCTTCGCTCGGCGCGATGACGACGACGAACGTGTCTGGTGGCAGGTCGAGGGCGTCGACGGGCGGCGGGACGAACCCGCGAGCCGTCTCCGCCAGGGCGCGCGTCACCCCCTCGTCGCGTGCGGCGTGCCAGAAGACGACCGGCCGGCTATCCGGCGCCTCGATCGCGAAGCTCGTCAGTTCGGCCGGTATCTTTGCTTCCTGTCCGGAAGCGCTCGCGACTCCGGCCAGAAACCAGACCCCCACGAGGGTCCGAACCAGTCGCCTAGCCCGCACGAAGCCGAAGCGTTTCCCGCAACGTGACGAGGTCGGCGGGAAGCGGAGACTCCACGCGCACCCGTTCGCGGGTTACCGGCTGATCGAAAGCCAGCGCCCGAGCGTGGAGCGCCTGGCGCGCCGCTGCCTCGGCCGCCTCACGCGCCCAGGCCCGTTGCGGTCCGTGGAACCCGCGTGCGCGAGCGTCGCCTCCCCCATAGCGCGCATCGCCCAGCAGCGGATGTCCGGATTCGGCCAGGTGGACCCGCACCTGGTGAGTGCGGCCAGTTTCGGGGTGCGCTTCGACCCACTCGGCGACCCTGTACCGCTCGAGCACTCGCCAACGGGTGACCGCAGGCCGGCTTCGCCGCGCGCGTGTCGTCATACGCTGGCGGTCTCCGGTCGATCGCCCGATAGGGCGGTCGATCACGCCCTCGGCAGCGGACATGTGTCCCCAGACAAAAGCCCAGTACGTCTTCTCGACGGTGCGCGCAGCGAACTGGTCGGCCAATGCCCGGTGCGCGGCGTCGTGTTTGGCGACGATGAGGCATCCGGAGGTGTCTTTGTCTAGTCGATGAACGAGGCCTGCCCGCCGCTCGCGCCCTACTCCGGCGACCTCGGGGCGATGATGGAGGAGGGCATGAACCAGGGTCCCCGACGGGTTTCCCGCGCCGGGATGTACGACCATCCCGGCCGGCTTGTCGACCACCAGACAGTCGTCGTCCTCGTAAAGCATGACGAGCGGAATCGCCTCGGCGAGGAGCGTCGGCTCCCGCTTGATCTCCTCCTCCACGACAACCCGGGCGCCCGCCGGTACCGGCTCGCTGGGCCGCCGCACCACGCGCCCTTCGACCACCACCCTCCCCGCCTCGATCAGAGACTGGACCCGGGTTCGTGAGATCGACAGAAGCTCCGCCAGCGCGCGGTCGATGCGCGGCGCGTCGGACGGAAGCGTCACGCGATGGACGCGATCGCTCGCGCGCCCCACCGCGGGATCAGGAAGCGAGCGAGCTCGAGCGGGAAGGTCGGAACAGGTAGGTGTATCCCAGCAGCACGGCTCCCACCGTTACGGCGCTGTCGGCCAGATTGAAGATCGGCCAGTAATGTCCCCCGACCCCCACCTGGATGAAGTCGACCACCATGTTCCAGCGGATTCGGTCGACGATGTTCCCCAGCGCGCCGCCGAGAATGAGCCCTAATGCGATCCTCTGGAGACGCTCCCCGGGAGCCGTCGTCAGGTAGAGATAGAGGACCAGCATGGAAGCCGCGACCGCGAGCACCAGAAAGATCATCGATGAGTGTTGGCCGACAGAGAGGCCGAACGCCGCTCCCTCGTTGTGGATGTACGTCAGCCGCAGGTAATCCCCGATGATGCGCACCGACTCGTTCACGTAAAGGGCCGCGCGCACCCACGCCTTCGTCAGCTGATCCAGGCCGATGACGATCATCGGAACGAGGCTTTCAGGTGTGAGCAGGATGCGACGCGCCGACACCGCGCCCGCCGCTTCGGCCGCGACGTCAGACCCTTCCATTCTCCTCCTGCTCCTTGCACGCGATGCACAGGTTCGCATAGGGCAAGGCTTCCAGGCGCTCCCATTTGATCGGATGACCGCATTCCACGCAATGGCCGAAGCCGTCGGGGTTGGAGTACAGGCGGCGGAGCGCATCGTCGATCGAGTAGAGGCGACGACCCTCCTTGGAGGCGAAGAGAAACGCCTTCTCACGCTCCATGGCGTCGGTTCCCTGATCGGCCATGTGAAACGAGTACGCGCTCAGGTCGCCTGACGCGCTGCGGGTGGTGTCATGGTAGTTCTCGTCGAAGAAGCCGAGCTCCTTGAGGGCTTGCTCCCGTTCCTCCAGCAGTCGCTTCTCGAGCAATCGGAGCCGACGTTCGCTCATACCGTTCACCTTCATCGAACCTCCCATGTATTCGTGCAGCTATGATAGAATATCCACGCACTCCGCGCACAGGTCCGGATAATCGGGTTCCCGGCCGACATCCGTCCGGTAGCGCCAGCATCGACGACACTTCTCCCCACGGGCTGGGCGCACAGCGACGCGGAATCCCTCCTCGCCCGTGACTGGATCGACACTCCAACCTCCACTCTCTCCCATGACGCTCACCCTCGAGACGATGAACGCCTCTTCCAATTCGGTGGCGTACTTGACCAGCACTGCCTGCCGGGCGGAGTCGACCGCCGCGATCTCGACCTCAGCGTCCAACGGAGAGCCGATGTCCTTGCGCGCGCGAAGCTTCTCGAGCTCGCGCGTCACCCCCTGGCGCGCGAGCAGCACCGCTTCCCATTCTACTTCGAGCTCGGGGTCCCCCCGCTCGGCCACCGGAGGCGCGAACTCCTCGAGGTGGATGTCGTCTCCCTCCGCGCCCTGGCGCATCGCGTGCCAGACCTCCTCGGCGGTAAAGGGCAGCAGCGGCGCCATCAGTCGCACCAAGGTATCGAGTGCGGCATGGAGCACCGTTTGCGCCCCGCGCCGTTCGTCCGAGTCCGACGGCTGGATATAGAGCCGGACCTTGAGGCCGTCGAGGTACACGCTCGAAAGCTCCACCGTACAGTAATTGACGAGGATCTGATAGGCGACGTGGAACTCGTACCGTTGGTACGCCTCGCGCACCTCCGCGGCTACGCGCTCTAGAGTCGTCAGTGCCCATCGGTCGAAGGCTCCTAGCTCCGCCGTGGGCCGAGCATCGTCGTCGGGATCGAAATCCGACAGGTTCCCGAGCAGGAAGCGGAACGTGTTCCGGATCTTGCGATAAGCCTCGGTGATCTGATCGACAGCATCCCAAGAGAAACGCCCGTCCCGGGTCAGGTCGTTCGCTGCGGCCCACAGTCTCAGGATATCCGCCCCGCGCTTCTCGATCACCTCGAACGGGGAGATCACGTTGCCAAGCGACTTGTGCATCGCACGGCCCTGGGCATCGACGATCCAGCCGTGCGTCACGACCGCGCGATAGGGAGCTGCTCCACGCGTGGCCACCGCCAGGATGAGTGAAGAGTTGAACCACCCCCGGTGCTGATCGGGGCCCTCGAGATACAGGTCGGCGGGCCAGCTCAAGTCCTGTCGTGGCTCGAGCACCGCCCGCTGGGAGGCCCCGGAGTCGAACCAGACGTCGAGGATCTCGATCTCGCGCCGAAACCCCTCACTCGCGCCGCACGACGGGCAAGCGATGTCGCCGGCAAGCGAGTCGGCGCCCGCTTCGAACCATGCGTCGGAGCCCTTCTCGCGGACGAGGTCGGCGACGTGCCGGATGAAGCCGACGTCGACGTACGGCTCGTCGCATGCCATGCAGTAGAGCGCGGGGATCCCCACCCCCCATACGCGCTGGCGCGAAAGCGTCCAGTCGGGACGCCCCGCGACCATGGCCGTGATGCGGTTGATCGTGCCGTCCGGGATCCATTCGACTCCGCGGATGGCGGAAAGTGCCCGCTCTCTCAGGTCTCGGTGGTCGAGGGCCAGAAACCACTGGACGGTCGCGCGGAATACAACCGGGTTCTTGCAGCGCCAGCAGTGGGGATAGGAATGGACGACCGTGCCCTCGTCGAGGAGCCGCCCCGCGTCGTCGAGATCCGCGACGATGCGTGGGTTGGCGTCCCAGATGAGAAGTCCGGCGTAGCGCGGTGTTCCCTCGACGTACACGCCGTCGGGCCCGACCGGGTTGTAGATCTCGAGGCCGTGTTCTCTTCCAACCGCGAAGTCCTCAGCGCCGTGGCCCGGAGCGGTGTGGACGACTCCCGTGCCCTCCTCGAGCGACACGTGCTCGGCGAAGAGCATCGGGCTCGGTCGATCCTCGAGCGGATGCGTGAATACGAGCTCTCGGAGGTCCGACCCGCGCACCGTGCGCAGGACTTCCGCCCCCGGAAGAAGCTCGGCGAGCGCTTCCCTACGGCCGGCCGCGAACAGGAACGTTCCACGGTCGGTCCTCGCGACGACATAGTCGAGCCCGGGATGCACGACCAGCGCGCGGTTGGCCGGGATCGTCCACGGCGTCGTGGTCCAGATCAGAGCCGCCGGTGGGTCGGCTCCGGCTGGAAAGATTCCGTGCGGATCTTCGCGCAGCGGGAAGGCTACCGTGATCGACGGCGAAGTCTTGTCGTGGTACTCGATCTCCGCCTCGGCGAGCGCGGTCTGGCACACGACGCACCAGTGAATCGGCCTCAACCCGCGGTAGATGTAGCCTGATTCTACGAGATCCGCGAAGGTGGCGACGATCTCGCCTTCGTACTCGTTCGACATCGTCAGGTACGGATGGTCCCAATCGCCCCAGCAACCGAGTCGTTCGAATTCTTGCTTCTGGACATCGACCCAATGCGCCGCGAACTCGCGGCAGCGCGCCCGCATCTCGAGCAGGCCCGGTTGCACTCCCCTTTCCTGGAACTCGCGCTGGACGTTGATCTCGATCGGCATTCCGTGGCAGTCCCAGCCCGGAACGTAGGGCGCGTCGAACCCCATCATCGATCGAGACCGCACCACGAAGTCCTTCTGGATCTTGTTGACCGCGGTTCCCAGGTGGAGGTGTCCGTTAGCGTAAGGCGGCCCGTCGTGGAGCACGTACCGCGGTCGACCGGCGCGCTTCTGTCGAAGGCGGGCATAGAGGTTCTCGCGCTCCCAGCGGGCGAGGATCTCCGGCTCCCTCTCGGGGAGCCGCGCCCGCATCGGGAAGTCGGTGGCCGGGAGGTTGAGAGTCTCCTTGTAATCGTGCCGAGTTGTGGCGTCCGCCATGATCACGCCACCTGGACGGCGGGTCGGAGGCCGACCTCGTCGAGCCGCGCCACCGTGCCCCGGATGACCGCCGTCATCCTGGGCTCGGCCTCACCCGCTGTCCGGATGATCTCGGCCACGTCGACGGGCTCGAGCGCCTCGGGAAAACATTCGTCGGTCACGATCGAGATTCCCAGGACCCGCATGCCTCCATGACGCGCCACGATGACCTCGGGCACGGTGCTCATCCCCACGACGTCGGCGCCGATCGTGCGCAGAAAGCGGTACTCCGCACGCGTCTCGAGGTTGGGCCCGGCGACGGCCACGTACACGCCGACGTGCATTCGAATTCCGCTCTCCAGCGCCACCCGGTCGGCGAGTGCGCCGAGCTCCACGTCGTAAGGCTCGCTCATGTCGGGGAAGCGTGGCCCCAGCTCGTCGAGGTTCGGCCCCCGCAGGGGGTTGTCGCCGATCAGGTTGATATGGTCATCGATGCGCATGAGATCGCCTTTGCGGTAAATCGGATTCATCCCGCCGCAGGCGTTGGAGACGATGAGGGCGCCGACCCCGAGACGCTGCATGACGCGCACGGGGAACGTGATCTGACGCAGGCTGTAGCCCTCGTAGAAGTGGAATCGACCCTCCATCGCCACGACGGATTTCCCCTCGAGCGTCCCGAAGATCAGCCGACCCGAATGGCTCTCGACCGTGGAAACCGGAAAGTGAGGGATCGTGGCGTAGTCGAGCGCGGCCTCGATCTCGATGTCCCGGATCAGTGCGCCCAGTCCGGTTCCGAGGATGATTCCCAGGTCGGGCCGCCAATCTCCTTGACTGCGGATGTGGTCGACCGCGTCGTCGAGGGCCTGCCGAACGTCATCCATCGCTCGCCTCGCGCATCTCACGCACCTCCACCACCGGCGTCCCCAGCGGATGGGCGTCGAGCGCCTGGCGATGTTCGTCGAGGAACGCCTTCATCTTCCGGACGAAAGCCCGCTCGCGAGACTCCAGATCCGCGATTCGTTGCTCGAGCGCCGCGCGGCGCCGTTCGGAATCGGCCACAATCTGCTCGGCCTCGAGTCGCGCCTCGCCGCGGAGGAGCTCCGCGTCGCGGTTCGCGGCATCCCGCGCTTCCTCTGACAGCCGCTGGGCGGCCAGCATCGTGTCCTTGAGCGCCTGCTCCATCTGGCGGTAGTCGTCGAGCGTCTCGGACAGCCCGCGCTGTCGTTCCTCGAGCCCGTGGATGCGGGCCACGAGGTTCCCCATCTCCTCCGCGGCAAGCTCCAGAAAGGCGTCGACCGCCACCGGATCGTATCCGCGGAAGACGCGTTCGAACTCCTGCTTCTTGAGATCCAGCGGCGTCAAACTCATCGCGACCTCCTCCTCACGACTCTTCTCCTCCGGAGCGTTCAGAATGGTGAAGATCGCGGCGTCGCGAGGAGGGCGAGCGAGGCGTAGTTAAAACTACGCCGCAGCGAAGGACGACGAGCGCAACGAAGAGATTCGCCATTCTCAACGCTCCGGCGCTTCGAAGAGGGCGGTTCCGAGTCGTACCATCGTCGACCCTTCCTGGATCGCAATCGGATAGTCGTTCGACATGCCCATCGAGAGGGTATCGACCCGCTCGCCCGCAGACGATCGGAGCTCGTCGAAGACCCGGCGAGCGATGCGAAACGTCCGCCGCAAGACGGCTTCGTCGTCGGTATATGGAGCCATCGCCATGACCCCCCGCGCCCTGAGGCCGGGAAGTGCCGCGATCTCGCGCGCCATCATGGCCGCTTCAGTGGGGTCGAAACCGTGTTTCTGCCCTTCCCCCGAGGCGTTCACCTCGACGAGGACATCGACCTCGACCGTCCCACCGACCGCTTCAGCGCGGCTCGCCGCGCGCCCGGAGATCTCCTGTGCCAGGCGAACCGTATCGACCGACTGGATCCAGTCGAAGACCTCGAGGGCATCCCGCACCTTGTTGCGCTGCAGATGCCCGACCATGTGGCGGCGCGTGTGCGCGAGAGCAGGGCCGGCCGCTTCGAACTTGACTTGCGCCTCCTGGACCCGGTTTTCCCCGATGTCCTCGAAACCGAGCTCCACTGCGGCCAACAGGGTCTGCACGGGGTATCCCTTCGTGATCGCTACGACGATGATCTCACCGGGGTCCCGCCCCGTTCCGTCGCATGCGGCGGCGATGGTTTCGCGAACCCGAGCGAGGCGCTCGGCGAGCAGGGCGGGGTCCACGTCGAGGTTCGAATCTAGGTCGGCTTCCGACCCCCCGGCAACAAAACTCCCCTGGGGAGGAGGCTCTAAACCGCCTCCAGGCGTTGCCTGTTTACCCCTTGGCCCATCACATTCTCCGGCGATTGACCACTCCCGAAGAGGACGCCCGATGCAGCCTCGTTCGACTCTCCACCGCCTTGCCCTCTCCGCCTTGCTTCTGGTCGCCTTCGAGCTGGGGGCGGCCGTGGCCAGCGCGCAGACGATCGACGAACACTTCGAACCCATTCTCACCCCCCCTTCCCCGGGCGCCCACCCCCCGGCGATTCAGCAGTCGCTCGAGGAGGGGTACCGACTGCTCGCCCAGGTCGAGGATCCCTCCGACGAGACGCCCCTGGAGGCCGCCAAAGCGGCGTTCGAGCGCGCGGTCGAGGGGGATCCCCGAAGCGCGCTCGCTTGGAATGGGCGCGGGATCTACGAGCTCATCAAGGACGAGGGGTGGCTCGTTCTCCTCGAGAGCCTCAAGAAACTCTTCAACCGCGACCACATCTCGATGGCCATCAAGGCGTTCGAGCGCGCGCTCGAGACCGACCCCCAATTCCACGCCGCCCGCTACAATCTGGCGCTCGCCTATCGACAGGCGCGCGGCGAGGAGAATCTCCGAAAGGCCGTTGCCCAGCTCGAGCGGCTGGTCGAAGAGGCGCCGGCCACCGGCAATGCTCCTCTGCTCCTCGTCCTGACCTACCGCGATCTGGGTGATCGCGAGGCGATGGAGCAATCGCTGGAATCGATGCCCGAGAACGAGGCTTTTCCGCGCTCGTCACAACGCCTGCTCCTCGCTTTCGCCCTGATCAATGGCGAGCGGCCGGCCGAGGGGGCCGAGGCGTACTGGGAGGGGATCGACGCGATCGCGAGCGATCAGGAGGCCAAGCTCTTCTGGCACGACATCCGCCCGGTCGCGACTCTCCAGGAGGACGGCGAGTTCGCCACGCTGTCGGTCGATCAGCAGAAGGCCTTTCTTCGCGAATACTGGCAGCGGCTGGCCGACCAGGCGTTCGTGCCCGTCAGCGAGCGGCTCAGCGAGCACTACCGCCGGCTCGATCATGCCTATCGCAACTTCCGCATCGATTTGCCCGAGCGGCGCCACTACTCGACGATTGCGGCCTACGTGCCGCCGTGGCAGACCGGCTTCGACGACCGCGGTGTGATCTACCTGCGGCACGGCCCCCCGGACGACGAGGCGACGTACGCGGGCCCAGAGGTGGAGCGGAACCTGTCGTGGATGTATGAGCGGCCCGGGGACGATCCCCTGGTCTTCCACTTCGTCAGCGACGAGGACGTCGGCGACTACAAGCTCGTCAAACAGCTGAGCGACGCCGTGATCCAGAGCAGCGCCAACAAGATGACGGGTACGACCACGCTCCAGCAGAGAGCTGAGTGCTCCATCAACCGCCGCTGCGACGCATACGACGCGCGGACCCTGGCCGCCGACGCGCGCTCGATGCAGGTGCTCTACTCGTCCCGCGGACACCTGGACCCGCTCTACGACCGCGTGGCCATGGGGCTCGATCCACAGCTCCTCGACGAGGAGCGAAGCGAGCTTGCCCAGGACATCGAGGTCGCGACCAAGACGAGCTCCTTCCGCCCGCCGGAGGAGTCGTTGCGCTATCCGGTGCGCGCCGTGTCCTTCCGCAATCCGGGGGGCCGAAACGCCGTCGCCTTCTACTACGCGCTACCCGCTTCCCAAGTGGACGTGCTCTCGCTGCCGGACGGCCGAAGCGCCGTCGACTATCGCCACCAGCTGAGGATCGAGCCGCTGCAAGGTGGTGAGCCGATCCGGGACGAGGAGGAGACTCGACTGGTAGCGGGCTCGATCCCGCGCGAACCTGGAGTTCTTCTCCCGCGAGTCCGATGGGTGGATCTGAGCCCCGGGCAATACCAGTTCGGCCTTCGGCTGACGGACATGAGCTCGGGTCGGTCGGGGCTGACGCAAGGGGATGTGATGGTGGATGCTGCGACCGCCGGGTTGTCGCTGTCGGGTATCGTGCTCGCCACGGGCGTTACGCCGGCCCAAGGGACGAACGACCCCTTCGTGCGGTGGGGCCGGTGGCGGGTCGTACCGCTCCCCTCCCACATGTTCCGCCGTTCGCAGCCGGTTTACGTCTACTACGAGGCGTATGGGCTTGCGATGGACGAGAGTGGCGCTGCGCGGTATCGAACCACGTACACGCTGGAATCCGGAAATCCGGATCGCAACGTGGTTGCCCGATTCTTCTCGGCGGTCGGAGAGCGTCTGTTCGGCGGCGAGGAGAAGGGGTCGATCAGCTACGAGTTCGAGCACAGCCGGGGCGAGGAGGTCGATCCGACGCTCGAGTTCTTCTCACTCGACGTGTCTGAGTCGCCGGCTGGCGAGTACGTGTTGACGATCGAAGTCGAGGATTTGATCGGAGGCGGGACCGCGCGCCGTCAGGCCAGGCTCACGCTGGTTGAGTGAACCTCACCTCGTAGCGCACGACCACACCCGCAGGGTCGCCTGCGGCATCGATGACGACCAGCGCGCCCTCGGGCGCGAAGGCCGTCGCCCGGACGTCCCCTGGAACGTCTACCCGGGCCATGTACCGGCCCTGCTCGTCGAACACATCGTAAGGCGTGACTCCCTCTGCGTCGGTGCGGTTGGTGCGCACCCACAGACGACCCCACGGGTCGATCGCCAGTTCCTCGATCATGGAGAGGACCGAATCGGGACGCGCGGCCTCCACGAGAAGGGAGTCGCCGACGTCCGCAGCCTCCTCCCTCAACTTCGCCAGGTTCTCCTCCGCCTCCGAAGCGATCGCCTCGGAGGACTTCGGGACGGGCGGTCGATCGATCCCGATCAGCCGCACCGTGGTTCCGTCGGGATCGAGGACTCGCACCAGATATCGATCGTGGAAGGCGAGGTAGAGTCGTCCCGCCTGGTCGGTCGTCATACGGAAGTAGACGGCGCGGGCTGTTTGCTGGATGGGCAGATTGAGAGGGATGGTGACTTCATAGGTCGTCGCCAGGGTATCGACCGGCAGACGCATGTGATAGACGCCCGAGAGGCTTCGCACCTGGTCCCAACCCTGGAGGTAGTACTCGCCGAACTGTGGCCTTCCCGCGACGTCGATCGGGGTTCCCGTGACCTGGGCCGAATACGTCAGCGTTCCGAGGGTGAGGAAGGCGGAGACGGTCCCCTCGGCCCGGTCGGCGAGGAGAATCGTGTTCCAGTCCCGGGCGAGCGACATCTCCTGGGCCAGGGTGACCAACGGCGCATCCGGCTCATTCTCTCCGAAGCGGAGCACATAGCGCCCGTCGACATCGAACTTGAGGATTCGTGCGGGGACGACGCCGTCGAGCAGGTAAAAGCGGCCGTCCGCGTCGACCACGACGTCACGCGCGTCGCTCCAGCGGCCG
>JBHEOA010000008.1:0-24512 GCA_046261835.1 Gemmatimonadota bacterium | reverse complement strand
CCGATCGGCGTTCCGGTGGGCGATCCTCCGACCATGTCGCCCCTGACCGATGCCCCGACCACCCAGTGGGCGGCGACCGGATCGTACTTCGCCTTCACAGTTCTCCCGACGATCATCTTCTTCTCCTCGCTCATGACCGTCCTGTACTACCTCAAGGTCATGCAGGCGATCGTTAAAGGAATGGCGTGGGTGATGCAGAGGACGATGGGGACCTCCGGCGCGGAAACCCTTTCTACGGCCGGCAACGTCTTCCTCGGCCAGACCGAGGCGCCGCTGATGGTGAAGCCGTTCGTCGAGAAGATGACGATGAGCGAGCTCAACTGCGTGATGGTGGGCGGGTTCGCCAACGTGGCGGGTGGCGTGCTCGTCGCCTACGTCGGCATGCTGTACGCGTTCTTCCCCGACATAGCGGGGCATCTGCTGGCGGTGAGCGTGATGAGCGCGCCGGCCACGATCGTGATCGCCAAGGTCATGTATCCCGAGAAGGAAGAACCGGAGACCAGGGGCACACTCAAAGCCGACGTGCCGTCGACCGACGTCAACGTGATCGACGCAGCCAGCCGCGGCGCGAGCGAAGGTCTGGCGCTGGCGCTCAATGTGGGAGCCATGCTGCTCGCGTTCATCGCGCTGGTCGCCGTCTTGAATGCGCTCTTGGGTTGGGTCGGCGCCAGCGTCGGCTTCGACGGCTTGTCGATCGAGCGGGTCCTCGGCTGGGTCATGGCGCCGGTCGCGTGGCTTCTGGGAGTGCCATGGCGCGACGCCGTGACGATCGGCTCGCTCATGGGGGTCAAGACCGTCATCAACGAGTTCGTCGCCTACCTTCAGCTCGCCAACCTGCTGCAGCGCGGCGCGGACCTCGATCCGCGCTCGGTCGTCATCGCGAGCTACGCCCTGTGCGGCTTCGCCAACTTCTCCTCGATCGCGATCCAGATCGGCGGCATCGGAGGGATGGCGCCGAGTCGGCGGAGCGACCTCTCGCGGTTGGGGCTGCGGGCGATGATCGGCGGCACACTCGCGACCTTCATGTGCGCCGCCATCGCGGGCATCCTGCTCTGACGCGGAACGACTCCGCGTCCGGCGTTTCCCCCGTCGAGGTGGCGCGGGCGAGGCTCGAGGAAGCGGGCGCCGGCGGGGTCGAAGGCGCGATCATCCTGGGATCGGGACTGTCGTTCCTCGCCGACCGACTCGCGGCCGCCGTCACGGTCTCATACGAGGAGATTCCCGGCTTCCCTCACGCCACTGTTGCCGGGCACGCCGGGAACTTCGTCGTCGGCTCTCTCGACGGTGTCCGCATCGCGACGGCGCAAGGCCGATTCCACCTCTACGAGGGGTATCGGTCGGCCGAGGTCGTGATGCCGGTGCGCGTGCTCCACGCCCTCGGCGCGAAGTGGCTCTTCCTCACCAACGCCGCCGGTTCGCTCGATCGGCGCAATCCGCCGGGCACGCTCCTGGCGATTCGCGATCACGTGAACCTCCAGTTCCGCAACCCCTTGATCGGGCGCGACCCGGTGGCCATCACCAACCCTTTCCCCGACATGTCGAACGCGTACGACGCACGACTCCGCGAGCGGCTCCACGCCGTTGCGCGGGAGCAGCGGATCCTCCTGCGCGAGGGCATCTATGCCGGCGTCCTCGGACCTTCGTACGAAACCCCGGCCGAGATCCGCTTCCTGCGACGGATCGGGGCCGAAGCGGTCGGGATGTCGACGGTGAGCGAGGTCGTCACGGCCGTGGAGCTGGGGCTCCCGGTCGTTGCGGTCTCGCTCCTCACGAACTGGGCCGCGGGCCTCGCCGCCGAGCCCCTGACCCATGACGAGGTCACGGAGATGGCCGAGAAGCGAGGGGCGCTGCTCGAACAGCTGATCGTGGGGTTCGTCCGTGCCACGAATTGATCTTTGGCGTCCGCCGGGTGTAGGATTCACCCCGATGCGCGTGAAACCGTCACCCCGCTGTCGTGCGCTTTCCGCCGCACTGGCCGTACTGTATCTCGCGCTCACGCTGGGAGCGGGTGCCCACCGGGGCCCTCACGTCGACGACTTCGTCGCCGATCTTCCGGCGGATCTCCACCACCACGCCTATGGCCTGAGCACCGGGCCACCCTCCGCACCGGCCCCGATGGACGAGTGCGTAGCGTGCCACTTCTCGCGGCTCGATCTCCGACTCCCTGCACCGGGTCCGCCGTCGCTCATCCTCCCGGACACGGGAACGGGCACCGCTGATCCGGTCTTCGCTCGACCCGGCGGCGCTACCTACGCCGCCGCTGACCCCCGCGCTCCACCGATCGCGTAGTCGGTCGACTCCCGCCGTCCCGGTTGGGGCGGCACGACATCTTTTCGGACGACGTCACCGACTACAAGTGGAGTCACACATGCGATGTTTCAGCATTGCCATGATGGCCTTGGTTTTTTCGGCGATAGCGGCCCGGGCGCAGGAACCTCGCCCGGCGCCACCCGACACCACGCAGGTGCCGGCGGATACACTCGCTCCTGCCGATACGACCCAAACGATCGAGGAGCTGGAACGGCGGCTCCTCGAGGAGATGGGGCAGGCCGATACCGCCGCAGCCGAGCCGCCACCGGTGGCTGTCCAGCCGCGGAGCCTCAACCCCGACATTTCGGCGATCGGGGACTTCCTGGTCGATCTCTCCCCCGAGGGAGCGACGCTCGAGGGCGGCGACCGGTTCCAGATGCGCGAGGTCGAGCTCGCCCTCCAGGGCGCGGTCGATCCTTACTTTCGCTTCGACGCATTCGTCGCCGTTCACGGCGACGTGGTCGAGCTCGAAGAAGGGTACGCGACGACCCTCGGGTTTCCGGCCGGACTCCAAGTCAAGCTAGGAAAGTTCCTCCTTCCGTTCGGCAAGGTGAACCTGACCCATCGGCCCGAGCTTCACACGACGGATTACCCGCTTTACGTACAGCAGTACTTCGGCGAGGAAGGCCTCTCGTCAGCGGGGGTGTGGGCGTCGGTGATCGGCGCCCCTCTTGGATTCTTCCAAGAGGTCTCGATCGTAGCGACGAACGGTGCGGAGGCTCACGCGCACGAGGAGGAACACGCGGAAGAGGAGCTCGCAGCCGCGCAGCAGGAGGAGGAAGAAGTGGGGAAGGACCTCCTCGACGACCTTGCCGACCGGCTCTTCGTCGGCCACTTCAAGAACTCGATCGACCTGACCGAGGCGGCGAATCTCGAAGTCGGGGGCTCGCTCGCAACGGGCGAGGACGAGGAGTCGGGCCGTACGAACCTCTACGGGATCGACGCGATATTGCGCTGGAAGCCCCCTCAGATGGCCAAGTACCAGTCGGCGATCCTCCAGGCGGAGATCGCCTGGCGTGACCCGGACGAGGGCGACGCCGGGCTCGGCGCTTTTGCGTTCGGTCAGTGGCAGCTGTCGCGACGGAGCTATATCGGGGCACGCTGGGACTACGTGGAGTTGATAGAGGAGGTGCATGAGGGGGAGGAAGAGGAACTGGAGGAAGCCACCTCGGTCCAGGCCGGGCAGCTCATCCTGCGCTACTTGCCGACCGAGTTCAGCCAGCTCCGCGTGACCTACGAACGGCAAGCTCCCGACGTGGGCGACGCGCTCGACCGCTTCCTCTTCCAAGCTACGTTCGCGATCGGGCCACATCGCCCGCACCCATTTTGAGAGCGCCTGCTTTCACTCGCGTCATAGAGAGATGAAGGAGATCATGATCATTAAGCGAAGGTTCCGAATCACCGGCCACGTCGCTGTGCTGGCAGCCGCGATGCTGGTCTCGCTGGCCGGCGCTCTGCCCGCGCGTGCACAGGAGAAGGTCAGGGTCGTCGCCACGCTACCGGTCCTCGCCGAGTTGGCGAAATCGGTCGGGGGTGACAAGGTCGAGGTTCAGGCGATCGCTTCGCCGGTCCAGGACCCGCACTTCGTCGACGCCAAGCCGTCCTACATCCTGGCCGCGAGCCGGGCCGACGTCTGGATCGAGGCGGGCATGGACCTCGAAGTCAGTTGGGCGCCGCTCGTCCGCGAGGGGTCGCGCAACGCCCGGATCCAGAAGGGTGGGGAGGGATTCGTCGACGCCTCGACCCACGTGCGCAAGCTGGACGTGCCGCCTGGTGGCGTCGACCGATCGCGCGGCGACGTCCACCCGTACGGCAATCCTCATTACTGGCTCGACCCCCTGAACGCGGTGCCGATCACCGCCGACATCGCGCTTGCGCTCGCACGCGTCGATCCTTCCCACGCCGGATATTACACGGACCGGCGGCGCGCCTTCCTCGCCGAGCTCGACCGGCGGATGGGCGGATGGCGCTCGCGCATGGAGCCGCTGCGCGGGCTCCCGATCGTCTCATACCACCAGTCGTTCGAGTACCTGGCCCGTCGCTTCGGCGTCGTGGTCGTGGGGAAACTCGAGCCCAAGCCAGGGATCCCGCCCTCGCCCTCGCACCTGGCGAGGCTCATCGAGCAGATGAAATCGCGAGGGGCGAAGCTGATACTGGTCGAGCCCTATTACGAGAAGAAGAACCCGCAGCTCGTCTCGCGTGAGACCGGCGCGACCGTGGTGGAGCTCAGGAACCAGCCGGAGCGGGGGCAGAGCTACTTCGGGTTCATCGACGGACTCACGAGCCAGCTGGCACAGGCCGGGCGCCAAGCGGCGACGAGCGGTCGATGAGGGAAGCGAGCGGACCATAACGGCCGGCATTCACCGCCCGCTCGTTCGCTTCGAGGACGTCACGCTGGGGTACGGTCGCCAGCGGGTCCTCGAGGGGCTCAGCTTCACCCTCTACGACGGCGACTTCCTCGGTCTGGTGGGACCCAACGGCTCGGGGAAGTCGACGATCGTCAAGGCGCTCCTCGGGGCGCTCAAGCCGCAGGCGGGGCGCATCGTCTACGAGCGCGTGCTGCACGAGAAGCTGCGTTTCGGATACGTGCCCCAGCGGGGAACGCTCGACGAGTTCTTCCCGCTCTCGGTAGGCGAGATCGTGCGGATGGGACGTTACAAGGCGGCTGGTCCCTTACATCGTCTGGACGACGAGGATCGGCGAGCGGTGAGCGAAGCCCTGGCGGCGGTCGGAATCACGCAGCTCACGGATCGCCGCTACGCGGAGCTCTCCGGGGGGCAGCGTCAGCGGACGCTTATCGCGAGGGCGCTCGCCGCCGGCGCCAACTGCCTCGTTCTCGACGAGCCGACCAATGGTATGGACCTGGGGAGCGAGCAGGCGATCCTCGAGCTGATCGGGCGGCTCCACGATGAAGGAGGGCTGACCGTCGTCTTCGTCTCCCACCTGCTCAACGAAGTCGCCAACACCGTCGAAAGACTCGCGTTGATCGACCAGGGACGGTTCGATCACGGGCCAGTCGACGAGATCCTGACCGACGCGCGTCTGTCCGCGCTTTACCAGACGCCGGTCCATGTCGAGCGAGTCAAGGGCGTGGTGGTCATCATGCCGGCGGCGCGCGTAACCGTGGAGTAACGCCGTGCTCGAGATGCTCGAGTACGGTTTCATTCGGACGGCGCTATCGGGGACGATCGTCATCGGCGCGGTGTGCGCGTATCTCGGGCTCTACGTCGTGCTGAGGCGGATCGTCTTCGTTGGGGCGACGCTAGCCCAGGTCTCGTCGGCTGGAATCGCGCTCGGAATCCTGACCGGTTGGAACCCGAACGTCGTCTCGCTCGTCTTCACCTTCGCCGCGGTCCTCTTCTTCGCCCACCCCACCTTCGGAAAACGGTGGCCGCAGGACGCTACGCTCGGCGTCGCGTTCACCGTCTCGGGCGCGGTCGCGGTGTTGTTCGTGGCCCAGACAGCGACGGGGAACGAGGAGGTCGTCCATCTGGTCCAGGGGAATCTGCTCGCGATGACGGTCGGCGAAGCGCGTTGGCTGTCGGTCGTCTTTCTTCTCATCCTCGCCGCGCACATCCTCTTCTACAAGGAGTTCCTCTACCTTTCGTTCGACCCGCAGATGGCCGAGACCCAGGGGTATCGACCGCTCCGCTGGAGCCTCGCCTTCTATGCGCTCCTGGGGCTCGCGATCGCGCTCGCGATCAAGGCGATCGGCATCCTCTTGATGTTCGCCTTCCTGGTCATCCCGGCGATGCTCGGACTGACGATTGCGCGACGGCTCGGGGTCGCCTTCATCGTGGCGATGGCCGGGGCGGTCGTCGCCGTCTTCCTCGGAATCTGGCTCTCGTACGAGTATGATTACCCCTCGGGTCCGATGATCGTCGCGGCGCTAGGGGGTCTCCTCGCCCTCGGCGTCGTCGGGAGATGGATCGGGAGCCGGCTGAGGGCAGCGGGTTAGCGAGTCGGCCGGGCCTGCGTTAAGCAGGCGCTTGTTCCGGTCGCGTCCGGCCCGTAACGTGGGCCCGATTATGGATACGCGATCCGTCCGCGAACCTCCGCTGGCGCTGGTCGTGGTGCCGGTGGGAGAGGCCGACGCCACGGCCGTGGTCGGGGTCCTCGAGGAGATGGGTCTGCGAGCGCGCCTCCATCACGACGCCGGGTCTGCGCTCGAGGCGGTGGAGTACGACCGGCCCGCGATCGTGGTGCATGGCTGGGATCTGCCCGACATGGACGCGGTGACGTTTCACGGCGCGGTCCGGAAGCGCGCCGGCGGGCGCAGGGTGCCGACGCTCGCGATCGCTCCCGATCCCGAGGCGGCGAGTCGGATCCCGTACGACGCTACCGGCCTCAGCGAGACGTTAGTCCGACCCTTGCGACGTGCCATACTCGCGAAGCGGGTCGAGGAGCTCGTCGCCCACGCTGGAATCAGCGGACCGACGAGGCCAGACGACCGCTGGATCCCGGCGGGCGCCCGGCCGAAGGAGCCGAGGATGGAGAGAGTCGTTCCCGAATTGCGGTTGCAGGTGGTCGGCGTCGGCGAGTGGGGGACCCGCGGAGCCGAGATCTTCGACCGCCAGGGCGTGCCGGCCATCGCCCTCGACGTCGCACCCGCGATCGAGCAGTCGAGCCTTACCGAGGACCGCCGTCATACGGTCTTCGCGTCCGGCGACTACGTCACAGCTGCGCGCGAGCTGGCGGCGGATCCCGGGCTCGCCGAGACATTAGGGAAAAACGGGGAGACGGACCTGTTCGTGGTCGTCGCCGAACTGGGTGTGGGCGTCGGCTCGCTCGCAGCGACGGTATTGACGCGGTTGGGGGAGATCGCACCGCGCGCGGGGCGGCACGTGATCGCACGAGTGGCCGGCCTGCGCTCGAGCCCCGACGAGCGGGCGCTCGGTCTGGTCGCTCTCAACGCCATTCTCGAAGCTCCGCCCACGGGGATCTTTCTCGTCACGCCCCCGGACGGCGCGACGGTTGCCGATGACGATACCGACTCGGGCGGACCCCTCTACCGGCTTCTCGAGCTGTGGTCGCTGATCGGAGGCGCCGGCCCCGAGCCGGTCCAGGCGCTGCGTGGCCCGGCACTCGGCCGTTTCCTCGCGACGCCGGGCTTCGTCGGCTGGCGCGAGACGCCGTTGGCGACCGACCAAATAACGCCCGAAGGCCGTGGATGGCACGAGCTCCTGACCCCAGCGCCGTGGCAGCCGGACGCGTTCGCATGGGAGGAAGCGCAGGAGGTGCTGGCGCTCAGCCGCCTTCCCTGGGCCTGGCTCCAGGGCGGGGGACGGCGGCTGTTCGAGCAGCTCGTCCGGGTGGCCTGGGACGAAGCGGCGCCGTGCACGGTCGTGCCCGCACTCTACGCTGGCGATCCAGCATCGGCGGTCCTCGTCTCTGCCGGCATGCCGTTCCCACGCGGCGTCCTCGCGCTACGCGACTCGATCGCGGCCGATCGCGAACGGCTGGCCGAGAAGCGGCGCAAGGCTACAACGCCGATTCCGCTGGCCGAGGACATTCTGCCCCCGAGCTTCGAGGTGCTGGCGTCGCCCGCGGCGTCAGGGGCTCCGCGGCGGCAAGCGGAGCCCGCACCCGAGCCCGCAGTTCCCGAGCCGGCGCTCGCCGAACCTGCCGCCCCCGAGCCGGCGCTCGCCGAGCCTCCGGTCTCCGAGCCCGCGCTCCATGCCGTCACCGAAGCACCACCCCTGTGGAAGCCCGAGCCCGCGTGGATTCCCGAGCCCGAGACGAAACCCGCACAGCCCGTGTTCTCGCCCGTTCGGCAGGAGGAAACCGGCGCGGCCGAGCTCGAGCTTCCCACGATCGAGCCGGGGCCGATGCCGCTCGCGTACGAGTCCGCGCTCGCCCTGGTTCGCCGGATCCTCTCCGCCCAGGACCTGCGCGCCGAAGTCGACCTGGGCGAAGTGCGCTACGTGCTCTACGACCTCCTCGAGATCCTGCGGGAGGAACCGCACGCGGTGCTCCCCGAGGTCTTCCGCGCCGAGCTCGACGAATACTTCGAGCGACACCACGTCAACGTCGCCGTCCTCGCGCTCCTGACGGGGGATCTGATGCGTGGATCGCTGAGCGAAGTCATCGACCTGGGTACGGCCGCCTTGCTCCACGACATCGGGATGGTACCGACGCAGCAGACGTGGGACGTGGGCGTCCGGCTTCCGCCCAAGGTGTTCGAGCAAGCGGTCCGCCCTCACGCGGAGCTTGGCTACCGCCGAATCCAGGAGCTGTCCGGCATGACCGGAACCGTCGCCCGCATGGTGCTCGAGGAGCACGAGCGCATGGACGGCTCGGGCTATCCGCAGGGACTCGCCGGCGCGGCGATCGATCCGGGGGCTCGGGTGCTGGCGGTCTGCGACTCGCTCGAGGCGATGACCCATCCGCGGCCCTACCGTGACAACCTCTCGCCCGGCGAGGCGCTGGCGCGCGTACAAGTGCTGGGGCAATACACGCTCGACCCCAAGGTCGTTCAGGCGCTCACCGGCGAGCTGCAGGCGCTCTTCCGGCGCAGTGCCCGGGAGTCCGAACGGCGTTGATGTCGGCCCCCCGTTCGGGGCCGGCGTTCATCGCCGTGGCGGGCGGCAAGGGCGGCGTCGGGAAATCATTCGTCGCCGCCAACCTCGCGCTGGCCCTGGCCCGCCGCGGCGCATCGCGCGACGAGCGGGTTGTGGCGGTCGATCTCGACCTCGGTGGATCGAACCTGAACCTGTTTCTGGGCGAGCCCCTGCCGCGGCGCGAGATCTCCGACTTCCTCGAAGGCCGCACGGACACGCTCAACGCCGTCTCCCAGTCGACTCGGCTTCCCAACCTGCGATTCGTCGCCGGATCGTTCGACACGATGACGGCGGTCGATCCACTGCGCATGAAGAAGCTCGACCTCGTCCGCTCGCTGGTGGGTCTCGACGCCGACATCGTCGTGCTCGACCTTCCTGCTGGAAGCGCTGCCTCGACCCTGGACTTCTTCTTCCTGGGAGACGTCAAGATCGTGGTGACGAACCCCGAAGCGGTGGCCTATCACAACGCGTACGGCTTTCTCAAGAACTACCTGCTGCGGCGGCTTCTCACGGAGTTTCGCGATCGACCCGACGTCATGAGCTCGATCCTCGATCGCTACCGCGCCCTGCCGGGCGCCGATGCGGCGGGGCTGAGCGATCGGACGATCACCGGCCTGGTGGCGGCGCTGCGCGTGGATCACCCGGACGTAGGGGGCGAGATCGCGGGCATTCTGGAGTACGATGCTCCGCTCCTGGTGCTCAACCGCGTGCGACGGCGGCACGAGGGAGACACGCTCGATCGCTTCAAAGCGGTGGTAGAGCGAAACCTGGGACTCCGGTGCCAGTCGCTGGGCGCGATCCCCGAAGATGAACGAGTGGCGGCAGCGGTCCGCGAGGGGCGTCCGTTCCTGCTGGTCCATACCAAGCACCGGATCGCCCGCCAGCTCGAGCAGTGGGCTGAGCGCGTGGGAGCCGCCGCGCGCTGGCGGTGAGGACCGGGTTCATGGCCCTCGGATGGTGGATCTACGTCGTCGTGCGTTCGGCGTGGTACTGGTTTCTCCTCGCCGTCGTCACCTGTGCCGTCGTCCTCCCGTACCTGATCGTCACCGCGGTGTCACCGGCGGGAGGACTCGCCCGCAAGCTCGAGCGCTTCTGGGCCTGGTTCATCCTGTGGGCGTCGCGAGTTCGTCTCTCGGCGCAGGGCCTCGAGCACGTGGAGCCGGGCCGGTCGTACGTCGTCACGGCGAATCACCTCAGTCTGTACGACATCCCGGTGCTCCACTACCTTCTGGGCCGCGATCGCGACCTGCGGTGGATCGGCAAGCGCGAGCTCCTGAGCGTTCCCCTTTTCGGTCTCGGCTTCGAGCGCAGCCGTCACGTCGCGATCGACCGCCAGAACCCCGAGCGTGCGGTCGCGGCGCTGAAGGAGGCCGCGGCGTCGAGCGCCGAGGGCGTCTCGTTCGCGATCATGCCCGAGGGCACCCGCAGCGCGGACGGGAAGCTCAGGCCGTTCAAGAAGGGCGGCTTCCATTTGGCGATCGACACCGGGCTGCCGATCTTGCCGGTCACGATTGTGGGCAGCGACGAGCTCCAGCGGAAAGGGAGCTGGCATATCCTTCCCGGTTCGATCGAAGTCCGTGTCCTCGCCCCGATCCCGGTCGAGGGTCTCGACAAGGGTGACCTCGACGACCTGCTCGCTCGCACTCGTAGCGCCATCGCATCGGAGCTCGAGCGACACGAGTCCGAGGTAATCGAAAGGAGCCGCCGATGAAGGACCGCCCCGAGGTCGATCCCTCCACATATGACGAAACGGAGCGTGCGATCCGCGCGGCGCTGCAGAGCGCCAACGACGAGATCGAGGCTCATGAACTCGCCTGCCATCAGCTCTACGAGGTGTTCGATCATTACTCCTGGGTCGGGATCTACGTCGTGGAAGGTGACAAGCTGATTCTCTCGGCGTGGAGTGGACCCGAGGAGACGGAGCACACCGAGATCGCCGCCGGAGAAGGCATCTGCGGCTTGGCGGCAAAGACGGGAGAGACCGAAGTCGTTCCCGACGTCTCGAAGCGTCCCGAGTTCATCGCGTGCTTCCCGTCGACCCGATCGGAGATCGTCGTGCCGATCCACGCAGCCGATGGGCGAGTCGTCGGCGAGATCGACATCGATTCGGATTGGCTCGACGCCTTCGACGACCGCGACCGGAAGTTCCTGGAATCGATCGGCGCGGAGCTGTCCGGGATCATGGCCGGATCGTGAGTCGAGGTCTCCACGGTACGAGCCTCATCCTGCTAGTGGCTGCCGCGCTCGGCGTTACGTCGGAAGCCGCCCGTTCGCAGTCACCTTCCGACCCGATGGCGATCTTCCTTCTCTACAACGGCCGGATCTGGACCAACGATCCCGCGCGCCCTGCGGCAACGGCGGTCCTGATCCGCGGGCAGCGCATCGCGTGGGTGGGGGAAGCCGATTCGGCGCCCGATGAGGCCCGCTCGGCCCGCCGGATCGACCTCGGCGGGAGGGCCGTCGTGCCCGGATTCAACGACGCCCATACGCATTTTTTCGACGGCGGGTTCTCGCTCCTCGCGCCCAACACGCTCGCGAGCGACACTCCCGAGGAGTTCGCCCGACGACTGGGCGACCATGCCGCGAGTCTGCCGGAGGGCCGCTGGATCAACTTCGCCGCCGCCTGGGATCACGAGCGATGGCCGGGCCATCGATTGCCCGATCGATGGCTCATCGACTCGGTAACGTCGAAAAACCCCGTATGGATCCTCCGCCCTGACGGCCACATCGGACTCGCCAACTCCCTGGCGCTCGAGCGCGCCGGCATAAACCGCGACACGCCCGATCCGCCCGGCGGCGCCATCGATCGCGATCCGGCGACCGGCGAGCCGACCGGGATCTTGCGCGACGCGGGGGGACTGATCGCGCGCGTAATCCCGCCGACGTCTGACGACGAGCTGCGCGAGGCGCTCGATGCCGCGCTCGCCCACGCCGCCCGGCTTGGTGTCACGTCGATCCAGGACATGTGCTACGACTACGGCGCGTCCGCGGTGCGCCTGTATCAGGAGTATGAGCGGGCGGGGAAGCTCAGCGTGCGAGTCTACTGCCGGACGTGGCTCGCCGATTGGCGGGACGCCGCCTCGCTCGGTGTGACGGCCGGGTTCGGCGGCCCGTGGGTCCGTATGGGATCGCTCAAGGAGTTCGCCGACGGCGCGATCGGCTCCTCCACCGCCTACTTCTTCGACGAGTAGGACGAGCGCCCCGGATTCAGGGGCCTTCTCGGCTCCGTGATGACGCCCGCGGATACGTTCCTCCAGCGGGCCGCCGCTGCCGACTCGGTGCGGCTCCAGCTCTCGATCCACGCGATCGGGGACGCCGCGATCGCGCTTGTGCTCGATCAGTTCGAGCGGATCCGCGCGGAGAACCCCGCCTGGGACCGCCGCTGGCGGATCGAGCACGCCCAGCACATGTCCGCCGCGGATTTTGGACGCATGGCGGAGCTCGGCGTTATCGCATCGGTCCAGCCGGCGCACCTGGTCGACGACGCGCGCTTCGTCGAGCGAAAGATCGGTCGCGACCGAGCGTCCCGGACCTACGCCTTCCGCTCGTTCCTCGACGCCGGCGTACCGCTCGCCTTCGGCACCGACTGGTACGTCGCGCCACTCAACCCATGGCGCACGGTCCAGGCGGC
This sequence comes from Gemmatimonadota bacterium, assembly GCA_046261835.1. GTDB lineage: Bacteria > Gemmatimonadota > Gemmatimonadetes > JACCXV01 > JAHWKZ01 > JBHEOA01. The sequence goes on along the minus strand of JBHEOA010000008.1, from coordinate 12,011 downwards.
GGTCACGCGCATCGTTCCCGAAGTCGCGCCCGAGGGCTGGTTTCCGGAGCAGCGGATCACGCTGGAAGAAGCACTCGCCGCCTACACCAGCGGCTCGGCCTACGCCGAGCTCGCCGATCACGAGAAGGGTCGCCTCGCGCCCGGCTATCTCGCCGACCTGGTGGTGCTCGATCGGGACCCGTGGGAGCTCGAAGCAAGGGAGCTCGAGGGAGTCGAATCCCTGATGACGATCGTCGGCGGACGCGTCGTCCACGCGGCCGGTCCCTTCGCCGAGGCGGCCAACTAGGTGGGTGACGGCAGGACGACGGTCCAGATCGCTCCCGTCTTCATCGGATGAGAGCGCGGAATCGACCGACCCCATTCCCGGCGACGAAGGAGTCTTCTGACCGCGAAGCGTTGATCCGGTCGAGATTCGAAAACCCTCCATCCGCGAACGCGCGGATTCCCCATCACCAATCGCCTAAGGGGCGCGAAGCTCGCGCCTGGCATCGATCGTGCATCTCTCCTCGAGCACCGTCACAGTTGACAACAGGGGTCCCCCGATGGTGAGCTTAGGTCTTCGCTGAACCAGGACTGGCCGCGTTCGGGGATCGTCGAACACAGGACAGCGGAGGAGCGAAGATGGCGAAAGCCAAGTGGGCGGTAGTATTCGGATTGGCGTTGACCGCGGCGTGTGGCCGCGACAATCCCGTGGGGCCGGGACCCGAGGGACCTGTCGATGTCCCCGACGGATCCCGGGACATCCTCGCGGCCATCGAGTGCACGGTATCGGCCATCGAGGGCACGATGTCGTGTGGTCCGGCCGCGAGCGGCCTGATTCCTTCCTCGATCGTCGGGGGGCAGCATCGGTTCGTGCGTCTGGCGTCGAGCAATGTCAGCGGCGACCCCACGCTCTCCGCGGACGTGACGGTTCAGAACCTGACGCTCCTCCGGATGGCGACGGCCGACGGCACGACGCCCGACCCCAACGGTGTGCGGGTCTTCTTCCATACCGGACCGACTAACGGCGTGACGGTCGCGAACGAGGACGGCACCGGCACGTTCACCGCCTCGAACCAACCCTTCTTCCAGTACAGCGGTGCCGAGCTCGGCGCCGATCAGATCTTGGAGCAAGGCGAGGTCTCCTCCGCTCAGACGTGGCAGTTCGATATGAGCGGCTGCACGACGGGCCCGCCGTGCACGTTCTCGTTCACCGTATTTGTCAGCGCGATCACGCCGGACGAAAGTCCGAGCGCGCGCACGGTATCGCTACTCCAGGTCGACGCCGGTGGAGAGCACACCTGCGGAATCGGCGACGACGGCAAGACCTACTGCTGGGGGGACAATAGCTCGGGTCAGCTCGGCGACGGCACGACCGGCACCGACCGCACGACCCCGCGAGCGGTGAACACCGCCGAGACCTTCACCCAGGTTAGCGCGGGCGACCTTCACACCTGCGCCGTTACCGCGGGTGGCGCGGCCGTCTGTTGGGGCGAAGGCGGCGCCGGGCGTCTGGGTAACGGCGGAACCACCGACCAGCCTTCACCCGTCGCGGTCTCGGGAGGCCTATCCTTCAGCTCGATCTCGGCGGGCGGGAACCACACGTGCGCGATCACGAGCGGTACGAGCCGGGCCTACTGCTGGGGCGGGGATGGTGATGGGCAGCTGGGGAATGGCACCCTGGCGGGACAGCAGACCTCTCCTGACTCGGTGGAGACGGCCCTGACCTTTGCCTCGATCTCTGCCGGAGGCAGCACCCCAGGGAACCCGTTGCACACGTGCGCAGTGGATCCGCTCGGGGCTGCCTACTGCTGGGGGGACGACGCAGTCGGGCAGCTAGGCAACGGTGCAGGGCTCACGGGCGACCAGCACCTGCCGAGCCCCGTCAACCAGACGGGTGTTTCGGGGGGAACCTTCGCTCCCGGCATCTCGGCAGGGGCCTTCCACACCTGTGCGCACACGCCCGGTAGCCTGGGATATTGCTGGGGAGTCGAGGCCAGCGGCCGGCTCGGTAACGGCTCGACAGTGGGGAATGAGACCTCACCGGCTTTAGTCCTGGGTGGTCATCTATTCACGCAGATCTCGGCCGGCTACACCTCTTCCTGCGCAATCGAGGGAGGTGCCGCCTTCTGCTGGGGATCGGACGGGAACGGCCAGATCGGCAACGGCGCGACGACCGGCGATCAGAGCACCCCCCAGCCGGTTAGCGGCGCTATCACGTTTGCCCAACTCTCTCTCAGTGGCTTCCATGTGGTCGGACGCGAAAGTGGCGGCCAGGCCTATGGCTGGGGCGATAACGACAATGGCCAGGTGGGCGACGGACGGACGACGGACCAGGATGTCCCGGTCTTCGTCGCCGCGACAACCAACTGATGGCGCCTCATTCGGAAGGGATGCGCGGGATGCAAGCAAAACCGAGAAAAGACGAAAGTCTGCCGGACGAGGCGAAGGAGACCGCGAAGCGCACGTGGACCGACCCCTCGCTCGAGAAGTTGCCGCGGCTTACGGACCTGACGCTCCAGACAGGCGACCCCGTCCCCGGCGACGAGGGCGTCTTCTGAACCGGTGAGGGAAGGCTTGAAGCCTCGCACCGACGTCCTCACCGCGCGACTTGCCGATGAGGCAGTGCTCCTCGACCTGGAGAGCAAAGATTATTTCCGGTTGAATGAGACCGGCGCCGCGATCTGGGATGGCCTCGAGCGCGGGCTCACGCCCGACGTGATCGAGGGCGAGCTTTGCGACACGTTCGAAGTCGACCCTGCCGAGGCGGCCGCCCGGGTCGGAGAGTTTCTCGCGGAGCTGTCGCGTCGAGGTCTCATCGTCGAGTAGCCCGGGCCGTTAGGACGGCCGGGGGTGCGTTACTGTTCTAAGGCACCGCGTCTTCTACGGCGCCGCGGCCGGGTTTGCCCCTCCATCACCCCCTGGCACCTGGTGGATCCGCTCGGGCTCGGCCGGGTCGAGCCAGCTGAGCCGAGGGACTCCGTCCACGAACGTCGTGAAGACGATCCGACCGTCCGGTAGCCACGCCGGTTGGCCATGGGTATCGGGACTAGTCGTCAGGCGGCTGATCTGCCCGTTCGCCACGTAGAGGTTGGTCGGACCGTCGCGGTTCGAAGCGAAGACGATCGACTGCCCGTCTGGGCTCCAGGAGGGCTCGACCTCCGCCGTCGTTTCGATCGTCAGCCGCTCGAACGTCAAATCGCTGACTCTAAGCGTGAACAGATCGGCGCTTCCCTCGTGGGTCCCGACGAACACGACCCGGTCGCCCGTCGGGGACCATCCCGGACTGGCCTCGATCGAACCGCCGAAGCCCAGCCCCTCGGTCGCCCAGATGGCCCTGGTTGCGTCCGGCCCCGCGAGCCATAAGCGCGGGGTTCCGGTCACGTCGCTGGTGTACGCGAGACGCGCGCCGTCGCGGGAAAGCGCCGGATCGGTCTCGTTGGCGGGTGTAACCGTGAGCCGCTCGTCCGCGCCTCCGGCGAGGGGTACGCGATAGAGCTCGGCATTGCCGTCGCGGAAGCTCACGAAGACGATGACGCCACCGGCCGCCGTGGGCTGGAGGTCGTCCCCCGTACTCGTTGTCAGGCGAACGACATCGCGCCCGTCGAGCGCCGCGCGGTAGATGTCGCGGTTCCCGTCCACGCGGCGGTCGAAGACGATCGTCGGAGGAGTCGCCACGTCGAGGTCGAGACGCGTCGAACGGCCACCGGCGCGGGCGGTGATCGTCACCTGACCGGCCTCGACGAGGAGCGCCCGGCCGTTCCCCACGAACTGAACGCTCGCGGCCGGGTCGGCCGAATAGTCGACGTCATCCGTCGGAACCACGATCCCGTCGCGACTGACACGCAGCTCGATCTCGAGGCCCCGCTCGACCCGGCCGATCGGCTCGATCTCGAGATCGGGTCCCGTCAGTCCGCCGTCACAGGCCAGGACCCCGACGCCGGGGAAGAGGAGGGTGAGCAGGACGAGGACCTGCGGACGGAGGAAGCTCCTCACGAAGCGATGCAGGGAGCGATGGTTTGGATGAGCCGCTCGGGGCGGCGGAACGAGTCGTTCGCGAGAACCAGCCGGTGCGCGGGAAGGTGAGCCGCCGAGCGGAGGAGGTCGAGGATCCGAGGCGCCGCGCCGGGATCCGCCAGGAGCCAGGGCGATTGTCGGACCAGACCTTGGAAGGCTTGTGCCGGAGACGCCGACTCGATGCGCGTGGTCGTTTGCGACTCGACGCGCGGGAAGAGCAGGCCCCCGAGCGCCGCCGAAGCGCGCCGATGACCGGGCCCGAGCTCGGCTGGATCCACGGCCCGCCGGCGACCCACCGGCTCGCCCTCGCTCCACCCCTCGTCGAGATGGAACGGCCGCGCCCATCCCTCGGCCAACACATCGCCGGACTCGGTGCGCTCGAGCACCACCTGATCATCCGAGAGCCAGTCCCAGCCCCCCTCGATCAGCGTCACGAGCGTGCTCGATTTGCCCGACCAGGCGTCGCCGATCAAGAGTCGCGCGCGTGCGTCGGGGGCGACGACTGCGGCGGCGTGGACGAGCGCGCGACCGATCCGGCCGAGAAGGAACGCCGCCGAAAGGGTGAGCATGGAGTAGAGCTCTCGCGCCGTGTTCGCGTGATCGTTCCCGCTGAAGAGATCGGCGACCAGACCAGCGAGGTCGATCGTCCCGCTCGCTTTCGAGGATCCGACGAGCTCGACCTGGTCTCCAACGACCCACGCTCTCACGCTCGAGAGGCGCAGGGTCGCGGGGCCATCGGGATGACGGGAGGGAATGGTCGGCGAGGGCGCGATACGGATTCGAGCTGCAGGGGGAGCGGAGTCGCCAGGACCGGCGATCGGAATCGGCAACCATTTATCGAGCGCTTCAGTATGCGAACCGAAGTGGGTGATCTCGATCCGTCCGCCGGCCAATCGATGACGGATGGATCGGGTGGCCGCGACCGAGCCGTTCTCCGGCGGGGTCACGTCCCGCGCGAGGGGTCCATGGTCGCGTAGCCCGTCGGCTCTGGTATCCCATCGCGCCCGACGACCCAGGCGTGGGCCGCGATCTCGCCGCCGTCCTCGCTCCGGACCCCGATCCTGAGCACCGCCGGGATTCCGTAGCGCCGAAGCACCAGGCACTCGGCCGCGCTCCGATAGAGGCAAGTGTTGCGCCAGGGAGAGAGCGGTATGAGGGCGAGCCTGGAGACGACCCTTCGGGACCAGCGAAGGGCTTCGGACGGTACGAATTGGCTAGGGTCCCTGCGTGCGGCGAGAGCGTGCCCGGTGGCGATTTCGGTTTCGGACGGTGGATCGAGAAGACGCTCGAGTCTCTTGCCGTGCATCACGAGCGGAACCCGTAATCCCGCCGCCATCCCGATCAGTGCGTGCCTCATATGAGGACTGCCGTAACCGAAGCCCAGGGGCTCTGTGGGTAATGCTGGAGCCAATCGAGCTTGCCGGTGCAGCGCGCGCATCGGATGCATGCGAAGCGATCGTAGAGGTCGCCGTCCAGCACGCGAGCGTGGTTAGCGGCACGCAAGGCGCCGAGTCGCTCCACGTAGAGCGGCCACGCGTCGCGCAGAGACACCGCATGGAGGTCGGCGACGACATCGGTCTCGTTGAGGCCGTACTCCGAGAGCTGACAGCACAGCGAAATCCGGCCGTGAGCGTCGACGTACACACGCTCCAGGGCAAAGGTCGAACAATCGGCGAGCGGGTCGTCGAGCAGCTCGCCGTAGTCCAGGCGAAGGCGCGTGCGGCGATGCGGCTCCCGCGCCAGTGCATCGATCTCGCGTTTGACCGGAAGCCACTCCTCGGGCGGGAGATCGCTGTCGCGCTCCGCGCTCCCGGGCACAGGCTGGGGCAGGATGTAGTGGAGCGCCGAACACCCGAGCGCTTCGGCGAGGTCGGCCGCCTCCTGGATTTGGTGACAGTCGCGACGGTCGATCACGATCGTGAGTGTCGCGGGAATCCTGAGTCGGGTCAGGATGGCTAGCGAACGAAGCACCCGGTCGAAACTTCCGCGGCCGCGGTCGGCGTCATGGACCTCGCGGGTCGCGCCCGAGAGCGAGAGTCGGATCGATTCCGGCGACCACCGCTCGAGCAGAGGCACGATGCGACCCAGGTGCCAGCCGTTCGAGACCATGCGCCACGCAACCCGGCGCTCGCGAAACGATTCGATCAAGTCCCCGAAGCGGCGGTGGATCAGAGGCTCGCCGCCCGTCAGCGAAACGGTCACCTCGCCCCAGAGCTCGAGAGCCTCGTCGAGAACCCGGGCCACCAGCTCGGGCTCGATCTCCCGGACCGTGACGACGTCGTCCCGGATGCAATGGGGGCAACGCAGGTTGCAGTGCTGGGTGATGGCGAATCCGAGCAGCATCGAGATCTCCTTTCAGCAATATACACGCCTTGCTTTTCCAGCCGCGTGGTCTTCATTTCACCATATGCCGCCGCAGCCCCCCGTCCATGATTCGAGTCCCGCCGCGTCTGGGCCGGCGCGGGCTCCCTTCCACCGGGCCCGCTGGCCGCGCCCGCCTCGCGCCCTCGTCGTCCTGCTCTTCGCTTTCCTGGCCGCCGTCGCGGCGGCCCGCTGGACGATCGAGATCCATCACGCTCTCTTCGATCCGACGAGGCACGGCGCGAACGACCTGCGCAGGCGATACGCGGAGACACAGGCGTGGTTCAACGGAGAGGACGTGTACGCCCGAACGACCGATGCCGTCTACCCGCCGGCATCCTACGTCATGTTCTGGCCTGCTTTGGGATGGTCGTCCTTCCAAGTGGCGCGCCGGCTGTGGACGCTCTCGGGGCTGGCGCTGTTCGTCTGGCTCTTCCGCTCGCTTCAGCGGGAGATGGGGGTGCGCGCGCCGCCGGAGCGATGGCTCTACGGGCTGTGCATGCTGGCCGTCGCGCCTTTGGTGGTCAACTTCGGGACCGGACAGGTGGGGATTCACATCCTCGCGGCGCTTCTCGGCTCGCTTTTCCTGCTCACGCGGCGACCTCCCGGATGGGGTCGTGATTCGCTGGCGGCCGCCCTGTTCCTGTTCACGTTGATCAAACCATCCGTCAGCGCTCCCTTCTTCTGGTTGGTCATGTTCGTTTCGGGGAGCATGCGACCCGCGCTTCTCGTGGTCGCGGGGTATGTGAGCCTCACGTTTCTCGCCGCCATCTTTCAACCGGCCGGACTTCTCGATCTCTTCCGTGCCTGCGTGGGCAACGCCTCGGAATGGTACGGTAACGGATACGCGGACCTTCATGAGTGGCTGCGACTGCTCGGGCTGAGTGAGTGGGCGATCCCGGCTTCCCTAACGGTTCTGGGCCTGCTCGGGCTCTGGACGTATCTGCACCGCGACCGCGATTTGTGGCTGCTGCTAGGGATTGCCGGGATCGTCTCGAGGCTCTGGACCTACCACCTGTGGCACGACGAGGTGGTCCTGGTGTTGGCGGCGGTGGCCCTGTTCCGGGTTGCGCGGCAGAGTCCGGCGCCGGACCCAAACTCGGTCGGCGCCGCAGTCCTGCTGGCGCTGCTCGTGGCCGGCATGATCGTGCCGACGCGGGGCGCGGAGCTGCCCGTCCCGTGGAGCCTCCCCTGGCGAATCGGTTTGCCGCTGATCTGGGCGTCGACGTTGGTGCTCCTGATGGTGCGCGCGCGTGCGCCTGAGAGCCGAGCGAGCGGGTTCGCGAGGCCCTCAACGGCGGGCTCTCGACGCGAGCCACCCCTCGCGTAAGCTCAGCTGTCGTTCCGTCGGCGACTCGACGGGCCGGATCTCCCATCTGAGGTTTCCTCCGCTCAGGTTTCCTCCGCCGGCGAGCTCGACCCCGACCACGATCTCCTGGTTACCGCGGAGGATTCGGACGGGGATGCGATCGCCAGGCGCATGCGCGGCGAGAATCGGATCGAGATCGGGGCTCTCGAGCTCGCGCCCATCGACCGCCTGCACGATGTCCCCTCGCATGATGCCGGCCTCGAGGGCAGGGCCACCAGGAAGCGCATTGCCGACCGTAATCGCCGCGCCGCTCTGTTGAAGGACGAGTCCCATGGTAGCGGCCGGCTTCCCTTGGACTTCGACTTGCCGTGCCTCGAGCCCCACGACTGCCAGCGTCTCGGCGTAGGGCAGCTCTTCCGTCCCGTCCACGTAGCGGGTGAAGAAGTCGTCGAAAGGTCGCTCTGCGACCGCCTCGACCGCGCGCTCGATCCCATCTTCAGGGACGCCGCGGCGTTCGAGGTAGTACTCCTCCCAAAGAAGGCGAAAGACGTCGTCCAGCCCTTTCGCGCCGTCAGTCGCGTCGCGAATCGTGAGATCGAGAAGCAAGCCCAACAGAAGTCCTTTGTTGTAGAACGAGATCGTCTGGTTCGGGTTGCCCCCGCCGTAGCCGGAGAACCAGGATGTCCAAGACGAGAGCGAAGCGGATGTGACCTTACGGCCGGGCGCGTTCTGCAGCGCCTGGATCTGACGCCCGAACGTCTCGAAGGACTCGTTCTGCGTTGTCAACCCGGCGCGAGCGAGGACCAGCTCCTCGTAGTAAGCGGTCACGCCCTCGGTCCACCAGTGAAGCCGTGTCAGCTGGGGCTCGGAGTAGTCGTAGGGCCACAGCGCCGCCGGTCGGATCCGCTTGACGTTCCAAGCGTGGAACAGCTCGTGCGATGTCACCGAGAGGAAGCCGAGGTACGCATCGCGCGAGGCAAAGATCTGATCCTGGATGACATACGAGGCGCTGGCCGCGTGCTCGACCGCGTGGCCGAAGGGATAGGGGACGAGCTGGTAGAGGTGCCAGTACTCGTCGAAGGGGAAACCGCCGCCGAAGATCGCCGCCTCCTCACGCGCGATGGCGGTAAGGGCGCCGAGGACTTCATCTCGCGTTCGGTCGTTCAGGTTCGGTGCGGGCCTGAAGATGGCGTGGAAGCGCACGCCGTCGACCTCGAACGGCCAATCGACGAGGTCGGGGCTAGCGATCGTTGGCGCGTCGACCAGCGCGTGGTAATCGGGCGCCGTGAAGACGTGGCCGTCCCCGGACACGGGCTCCAGCTGCGTCGCGACGGCCCATTCGCCGGGAGCCGCCAGCGTTAGCTTCGCCGCATGCCCCGTCCGTTCTTCGACCCACGGCAGCAGATTGACCGGATTGAAATAGGCGAGATCGGGCCTGAGCACCGCTGCCCCCCCATCGAAGGTCGCCGCGTAGTACTCATAGATCAGGGTCACTCGCTCGGCGCTCCCCGGGTCGACCCGCCACGAGTCGAGGTCGACCGACTCGACCGGCAAAGAAACGCCGCTCTCGTTCTCGGCGCGCACGTTCTGGACGTTGGCGGCATAGTTCTGGAGGATGTACCGCCCTGGCCGCCAGGCGGGGAGCGAGAAGACGACGGGCTGCCCGCTAGCGCGGGCGGTCGTCCGCACGGTGTAGAGCTGACTCGCGGGGTTGTCCCAGCCCAGGGCGTACTCGATCGTGTCGGCCATAGCGGACTCCTGGGCGCGTGAGAGCGTCACGCTACCCGCGAGGAGCAGGATCGACGGAAGGAGCCAGGCGCGCATCGTCATCGTGTCCAACCTCGAAGGCCGGTCGAGTCGCCACCAATCTCCGCCGGTCGCTTCGGCCTCGCAAACACGGTCCGAGTCCCAAACCGGCTCGGGGCCTATATTCCGGTCGAGATGCCCGTGACGACCCCAGCTTCCACGTCGACTTCGCGCGACCCTCATCGCCTCATGACGGACCACGAAGCCGAGCAGCTGATCCGCGACCTTCTCGCCTACCTCGGTGAGGATCCGGATCGCGAGGGACTGCTCAGAACCCCCGAGCGCGTGATCCGTGCATATCGCTTCCTGACCGAAGGGTACCGGAAGGACGTCGACGCGCTGTTCAACGAGGCGTTCTTCACCGAAGAGTACGACGAGATGGTGCTCGTCAAGGACATCGAGTTCGAAAGTCTCTGCGTGCCCTCGAAGCAAATCGTCAATGCAGCGGACGGTGCCAAGCCCGCGGCGCTCGTGCGGGTGGGCGACTGGTTGTGGACACTCCATGATGGCACCGTGCAGGAGACGATGGTGACCGAGGTGTCCCAGCGTTCCGTCCGTGAATTGGTCGAGGTCGCCACGGATGAAGGGACCTTCCGCGTCACGTCCGACCATCCTTTCGCTACGACGCATGGCTGGATGGAGGCTTTGGATCTTGAAGGAATGGAGATAGAGTGGACGTTACCGAAGGCCCTCTGCAGACGGCGCTATCCACTCCGCGAGGGGTACTCGCTCGGCTACACGCTCGGCGCTGTTTGCTCCGACGGTACAGTTGCGGATCGCTACATCTCTTTGATTGTCAACGACAGGTCGTTCGCGGAGAGATTCGCGGCTGCCATGCGTTGGACTTTTGGCATACGAGCCCGGGTTGAAAGCACTACCAGACCGTCCGGCTTTACCGGCCAGCAAACTCCGGGTTTCCGGGTGCGGGTGGTTTCGTCCTATCTTGCAGACCTGTTCCGGCGGTGGGTGGGGGGAGACGCTCACCACTTGAGACAGAAGTTCCCGCGGGTAGTACTCAATTCCGAGGAGTGCATGCAAGGGTTCATCGATGGTTACGTGGATGGCGACGGATTTCCGATAAGGAAGGGCAAGGCTGCGATGGTGGTCGGCAGCAACGTCTCGTTTCTGCAGGACTTCGCCGAAGCGATCGATGCGAGGTTCACTCCAAATGAGCTCGGCTCCTCGAAACTCTACGTCTCGAATCGATGGAACCGACCGGGATGGTATCGGAAGCATGGATTCCGGCAGGAGAGTCACTCCACCACTCTCATCGAATCACGGTACGTGCGGGTGAAGTCGGTTCGGACAATTCGTGCGAACGGACGCAAGCCTTTCACGGTCTATAGTTTTCAGTGCTGTCCGTATCCGACCTTCCTTATTGCGGGACACTTGAGTCATAATTGTGAGCACCATCTCTTGCCGTTCGTTGGTAAGGCGCACGTCGGATATCTGCCCGACAAGCGAATCGTCGGGCTGTCGAAGATCCCCCGCCTCGTGGAACACTTCGCGCGTCGACTCCAGGTTCAGGAGCGGATGACGAAGCAGATCGCAGAGACGCTTATGGAGAAGCTAGAGCCGCTCGGCGTTGCGGTCGTCGTCGAGGCGCGTCACCTCTGCATGGTCATGCGCGGGGTCGAGAAGCAGCACTCGACAATGACCACGAGCCACATGCTCGGGAAGTTCCGGGACGTTCAAGCGACCCGGCTCGAGTTCATGAACCTGATCGCACAGCGGCCGCAGCTATGAGGCGAGCGGTGCCGGCGCTCTTCCTGGTTTCCGCCGGCGGCTTGCTTTCCGCTTGCGGCGGGGTGCGATCGTCGCCAGAGGGGTCGGTTCAAACGTTTCTCGACGCGCTCGAAGCGCGCGATACGGCCGAGTTCAGAACCTCGTTCACAACCGAGACGCGGCAGATCGTGGCCGAGCTCGAACAGCTCTCCGGCGAAGTCGGTGCGGGGAGCGGGCAGCCCGCGATCACGATTGAGGAATGGTGCCGAGCGTTCTGCGGGGGAACGGTCGAGGGCTCGACCCTGAACGGAGACTCCGCGAGCGTACGCGTCCGCATAGAAGGAGTGGTCGAGGAGATCCCGGTGGTTCGGCAGGAAAACGAGTGGCGGATCGACCTGGCGGCCAAGTACGCCCCCGCTGTCGAGATGATGCGCATGATCGAGGAAGAGGGTACCAGCGTCGTGTCGCCCGACACCGCTTCCCCCGATACCGCTCGACCGGACACTACTTCTCCCCCTCCCTAGATCCTACCGCTCCACCGCCTCTTGTGATCACCATGGGCGGCTCTATCGTCGCCCGACTCGAAAAGGCGTCAACCCCGTAACCGAGAGGATTTCATGCGCTTGCGCTGGATCATGGCGGCTGTGTTGGTGAGCTCAATGATGGCCTGTGGGGACAGCGAGCCTGAGACGAGCACCGTCGCGGATGAACGAGAAAGCTCAGGCGAAGGCGCGACCTCGGTGGCTCGCGAGGTACTCGACCGGTGGGTCGAAAACGCCGAAGGAGTCGAGAGCTATACGATCACGTTCGATGC
>JBHEOA010000007.1:0-12597 GCA_046261835.1 Gemmatimonadota bacterium | reverse complement strand
GGAGCCCGCGCGGTGCCTATACTTGGGCGATACCTCGACCGACATGGAGACGGCGGTCGCGGCCGGCATGGTCCCGATCGGCGCGTTGTGGGGCTTCCGCGACCGCGAGGAACTCGTGACCCATGGCGCGCGCGTATTGATCGAGCAGCCACTCGACCTGATCCCACTTCTCGACGGCGCCGGTGTCTGACCGCCCCCCTGCTGAGATCGAGGAGCCACGCAGGCTGGCGGTCCTGCGCTTCCGGTCGATCGCGACGCCCCCGGACGAGAAATGGCTCACCTCGCGGGACGTGCCCGAGAAGGTGTTCGACGAGCTCCTCAACCAGCTCTTCCATGGACGCTGGCTGGTGCTCACGGCGGCGCAGGTCGTCCGCGGGGTCGAGCACCCCGACCTCCTCCCCCCGCGCGGCGCCCTCCTGACTTTCGACGGCGCGTGCCGGACGGTCCTCCACAATGCGCTGCCGATCCTGCGCAAATACCGCTTCCCCGCCGTGACGTTCGTGCCCACCGACCTCGTGGGCCGGACCGTGGCGCTCGACGGCCTCGACGACCCGATCACGGTGTGCACCTGGGAGGAGCTCCAGCATCTCGACGGGCACGAGATGTCGGTGCATTCGAACGGCGCCACGCATCGCCGCTTCTACGGCCTCCACTCGGCCCAGCAGGAGCGGGAGGCCGTCGCCTCCTCTGAGGCCATCGAGGCGCACGTCGGACGGCCGCCGAAGCTGTTCGCCTATCCGCACGGCGATCCCGGCAGCGATCCAGCCGGCGCCGCCCGAATCCTGGAGCTCGCCGGCTACCGGGGGGCGTTCCTGATGGGGGGTAGCGTGAACGAGCTGCCCGGCACCGACCGCTACCGGCTCGTCCGGATCGCAGTGGGTCCCGATACCGACCTGGGATCGGTGCTCGGGGCGTGACCTCGCGCCCGGTCGCGCTGGTGACCGGTGCCTCGAGCGGGATCGGACGCGAGATCGCGCGCTTGTTCGCCGCCGATCGGTGGGACCTGGTCCTGGTCGCCCGGCGCGAGGAGGCCTTGCGCGAGCTGGCCGGCGAGCTCAACGAGCGTCACGGGGTCGTGGCGCACGTGGTCTGTGCCGACCTCGCCGACCCCGCCGGCCCCGCACGCATCGCTACTGAGGTCGCCGCGCGCGGCCTCGAAGTCGAGGCGCTCGTCAATAGTGCCGGGCTCGGGGTCTGGGGTCGTTTCGTCGAAACGGATTGGCATGCCGAGCGCGAGCTCCTCGCCGTCAACGTCGTCGCGCTGACCGAGCTCACCAAGCGGCTGCTTCCCGGCATGTTGGAGCGCGGGCGGGGGCGGATCCTCAACGTCGCCTCGACCGCCGCCTTCCAGCCGGGTCCGCTCATGGCCGTCTACTTCGCCAGCAAGGTGTACGTGCTCCACTTCTCGATCGCCTTGGGCGTAGAGCTCGAGCGGACGGGCGTCACGGTGACCACCCTTTGCCCGGGCCCCACTCGGAGCGGCTTCGCGGACATCGCCGGGGCCAAGGGATCGAAGCTCTTCGCCGGCGGCCGTGGGATGGCGGCCACCGAAGTGGCGCGGGCGGGCTACGACGCCATGCTCGGTGGCCGCGGGCTCCTCATCCTCGGAGCCTGGAACAAGGTCCTGGCCTTCAGCGCCCGCTGGGTACCGCGCGCCTTCGCGGCCCGGGTCGCACGGCGCATGGCGGAGAGGGCGGCGTAGCAGCCGACTCGAGCGGAAGCCGCGCGGCCGATGGACCGATAGCGGGTCCGGCCGGCCCAGGGCAGGCCACAAAGCGAGAAGGCCGCCGGAAGATCCTGGCGGCCTTCTCGCCTCAGGCTTGCGGGGTGGGTGGGTCAGCTCTCCTTCAGGTGATTGTTCACGAGCTTGGTCATCTCGAACATGCTGACCTTGCTCTTGCCGTTGAACACCGGGCGCAGCTTGTCGTCTGCGTTGATCATCCGCTTGTTCTGCGAGTCCTGCAGGTTATTCTTCTTGATGTAGTCCCAGATTTTCTTGGTGACCTCGGTGCGCGGCTTGGGTTCGGGACCGACCACGGCACCCAAGGCCGAGTCGGGTCGCATCGGTTTCATGAACGCCGGGTTCGGTTGACGCTTCTTTTTCTTTTCCGCCATCGTTCGCCCTCCGAAAGCGTTGTCGTCGATCGGGTGATCCGCCGCGGCCGGGGTCGCGCGGCCGGTCATTCCGTACCACAATTCGCCCCAAAATGCAAGTGCGCTACCCTTCGCGCCGGCCCTTGCGCGCCCGGTCGTGCAGCAGGATCGAGACGAGAAGCGTGAGCCCGCCCGCCGTAGCGATGAGGAAACAGAGGATCGCCAAACCGGGGTAACCGAAGATCTCGAACTCGGTTTCGACCTGCATGAGCATGGCTGCGCCGACGATCAGGGCGGCCAGAACGAGCCCTGTCGCGATTCGGTTGGCGACCTTCTGAAACCCTTCGACCAGGGTCATCTCGTCGATCGCCTCGACCCTGATCGACAGCTGATTGTCCGCCACGGCGTCGAGGATGCGGTTGACCCTCCCCGGCAGCTTGCGCGCGAACTCCGTCGTCTCGAGAATCGAAGAGAGCACGTTCCCCGGCGAGACCTGGCGCTTCATCCGTCGGGTCGTGATCTCTCCGGCCAGCCTTCGGATCGCGGCGTTGGGATCGAAGTGGGGCGCCAGCGTTCGGCCCACGATATCGAGATTGAGGAGCGCTTTGCCCAGCATCGACAGCTCCCGCGGCACGCGCACGCCGCTCGCGGCGGCCGTGCTCGAGATCCCGAGCACGACCTTTCCCACCTCCATCTCCTGGACGGTCGCATGCGCGTACTGACCGACCAGCTCGACGACCAGGCGCCGGAATGACCGCTCGTCGAAGCGTTCTGAATCGACCTCCCCGATCCGCATCGCGAGGTCGGCAACGTCCTCTCCCCGTCCGTCGCTCACCGCGAGCAGGAGCTTGAGGAGCCGTTCCTGCATTTCGGTCCCCAGGTGAGCGATCATGCCGAGATCGATGAGCGCAAGGCGTCCATCGTCGGTTACGAACACGTTGCCGGGGTGGGGGTCGGCATGGAACACGCCGTCGACCAGCACTTGCTGCAGGTACGCCTCGAACAACTCCTCGGCGAGCTTCTCGCCGTCGAGCTCGAGCCGCGCGAGCGGGCCCAGATCGGTAACCTTCCGCCCCCGGACGAGCTCCATCGTCAGAACGAGGTCCGTCGTGTAATCATCGATCGGCGCGGGAACGACGATCCGCTCGAATCGCGCGAGGTTCTCCCGCAGGAGCTTCAGGTTGTCCGCCTCGCGGCGGTAGTCGAGCTCACGCAGGAGGACCGTCCTGAACTCGTCGATGAGGTCGGCGGTGCGGAAGCGACGGCCCCACTCGGTCCGCGCGTCCAGAATCTTCGCCATCTCCGCGAGCGCATCGAGGTCGTCGAGGATCCGCTTTCGGATCCCCGGCCGCTGGACCTTGACCGCCACCGCGCGGCCGTCGCGCAGCGTGGCGCGATGCACCTGGCCGAGGGAAGCCGAGGCGAGGGGATCGGGATCGAGCTCCCGAAAAGCCTTTGAGATCCGCACCCCCAGCTCGCGCTCGATTGACTCCTCGATCTCGGCATACGGGACGGGTTCGACCTGGTCCTGCAGGCGCGCGAGCGCCTCCAGATACTGGACCGGTAGCAGATCAGCGCGAGTAGAGAGAAGCTGGCCGAGCTTGACGAAGGTCGGGCCCAACCGTTCCAGGTCGTCGGCCAGGTTGACCGCTGTCCCTGGCACGTCGTCCTCGGCGTCGGAACCGATCTCGAGCTCCAAGCCGGCGTTCTGCAGCCAATCGGCGCGACCGTACTTCCACAGGAGCCACGCCACGTCCTTGTAGCGTTTCAGGTGCTCGGGTTTAACGGATATCGTCATCACTCACAGCAACGAGCCCGCGCCTCCCGTTCGCCGGGCGCGCGGGCTCGCCGATTTCAGGTTGGAAACAGAATCAGTCGATGTCGATCGAGTCCGGGATCTCGATGTTCGGGGCCTCGATGTTGACGTCGGGTCGATCGACGTCTGGCACCTCGATCACCTCGGTCGGCTGATCGATGTCGATGTCGGCCTCCAGATCCGCGTCGTCCGCCGCGCCGCCGAATACACCACCGAAGTAGAGCACCGCGGCGAGTATCAGCAGGACGACGATGATCAGGATCGCGTAAATGCCCCCGTGTCCGTCGCCGCCCCTGGACGACGGAGGCGGCGGCTGGTTGTAGTTGACCTGGGCCATCGCCTATCTCCTCTCTGAGAGCTCGTAGGCTCGTAGTCTAGACCTACCATGAGGGGCGTTCTGTCATCCCGCTAACGCCAAGTCGAGTGGGACGACAAATGTGGTGAAGAAATGTAGAGCGGGCGGGGTGCCACGCCGGGGGAGTGCTAGCGCAGCGACGGCACCTTCTGACCAAACAGGATTGTGACTCGACCGCTCAGACGGGGCCGTAGGCGATCATCGCGTCGGCGACCTTGAGAAAGCCCGCGATGTTCGCGCCCTTGACGTAGTCGATCCATCCGTCGGGCTCGCGGCCGTGCTCGACGCACTTGCCGTGGATCCCGCGCATGATCTGGCGCAGGCGGCGGTCGACCTGAACCCGAGTCCACGTGAGCCGCATCGCGTTCTGCGTCATCTCGAGGCCCGAGATGGCCACCCCGCCAGCGTTGGCCGCCTTCCCCGGGGCCAGCGGCACGCGTGCCGCCTCGAGCACCTTGGTCGCCTCGTACGTGGCCGGCATGTTGGCGCCCTCGACGACAAGACGGCAGCCGCCCTGGACGAGCGCGCGCGCGTCATCGGCGTAGATCTCGTTCTGCGTGGCGCATGGAAACGCGAGGTCGCAGGGGACGGACCACGGTCGGGCGCCTTCGTGGAACGTGGCGCCGGTCGTCTCGGCGTAGTCGCGCAGGCTGCCACGGGCGTGGGTCTTGAGGTCGATCACGGTCTCGAGCTCCTCGCGCGTGATCCCGTCCGGCTGGTAGACGTAGCCTTCCCTGTCGGAGAGGGTGAGCACGTGGGCGCCGAGCTCGATCAGCTTCTGCGCCGTGTACTGGGCGACGTTGCCCGCGCCCGAGACGAGGCACCGCTTACCATCCATCGTGTCCCCCTCAATCGACAGCATCTCGCGCGCGAAGTAGACGGCCCCATACCCGGTGGCCTCGGTCCGGATCAGGCTGCCGCCGAAGGCCACTCCCTTGCCGGTCAGCGCTCCCGCGAACTCGTTCTGGAGCCGCTTGTACTGGCCGAACAGGTAGCCGATCTCGCGCTGCCCTACGCCGATGTCGCCGGCCGGCACGTCGACGTCGGGGCCGATGTGGCGGTGGAGCTCGCTCATGAACGCCTGGCAGAAGCGCATGACCTCACCGTCGGAGCGCCCCTTGGGATTGAAGTCGCTCCCGCCTTTGGCGCCCCCCATGGGAAGCGTGGTCAGTGAGTTCTTGAGCGTCTGCTCGAATCCGAGCGCCTTGAGGAGCCCGAGCGTCACCGACGGATCGAAGCGGAGGCCGCCCTTGTAGGGGCCGATCGAGTTGTTGAACTGAACGCGGTAACCGCGGTTGACCTGGATCTCGCCCTGGTCGTCCTCCCAGCACACGCGGAACGAGATCACCCGGTCGGGCTCGGTCAGCCGTTCGAGGATCCGCGCCTTGGCGTACTGCGGATGGCGGGCCGCGTAGGGGACGACCTTTTCGGCGAACTCGCGCACCGCCTGGTGGAAGTCGACCTCGCCGGGGGACCGCCGCATCAGGTCCTCCATGAACCGTTCGACCTCTGTGTCGGGTACCGCGGGCGACGGGGTGGGGGGAGCGATCAGGACCATGGGGGCGTGCAAGATAGCGGACGAGCCGGCGCCGCGCGCGGGTCAGGGCAGCAGGCTCACAGGCCGTTGCCTGACCTCCGCCGACGCCGGGCCGGCCGCCTCCTCGAGCGCGTAGACCGCGAGGAAGGCGCTGCCGGCGAGCTCGAGCGCCTCCTCGGGGGTGGGCGGCGCGAACGTCCAGCCGAGCACCTCCGCGTCGGCGGCGGCGGCGATCCACAGGAGCACGAGCCCGGCGAGCGCCCATCCGGCCCTCGGATCCACGAGGCGCGCCGCGATCCACCGCGGCTGGAGGTACCGGGCGCGCCACAAGATCACGGCAACCAGGAGCGCGACCGTGATCAGGACCGCCCAGGCGACCGCCCCCATGACGCCGAACGCCGTCAGACGAATCAGGTCATGCAGCGAACCCGTGTAGATACCCTGGATCCGGCCGATCAGACCGCCGAAGATCCCGAAGTAGTCGACCTCCTCGAGCGCGAGCCAGACGTAGACCACCGTCAAGAGTCGCCACGGCCGGCGCGTGTCGCGCGGGGCCATGCCGCCGGGGCCGCCCCTCGCCGCGCGCCACAGGAGGATCGCCCCCGCCAGGAAGCATGTCAGCGTGAGGGGCTCCCATAACCCCTCCTCGCGCGAGAAGCGGTCGAACGCTTCCGGCGCCACCCACCGGAAGACGAGAGCAACGCCGAGCCCACCCAGAACGATCCCCACCACCGTCGCGCGCAACCTTCCCGAGGCCGCGCGGTCCCATCCCGCGACCAGGGCGGGCGCCTGACGGGCGGCCTCGATCGTGAGGAGCGCTACGACGAGAAGGCTCAGTGCGTATCCCGGAACCGACGAACCCTTGTGGATGGGCGGAATGGGGGGGAAGAAGAGCAGGATCGTATGGATGGCGAGGAGCGCGAATCCCCATAGCCCGACGGGTGTCAGCCCCACGCGTTTCACGTCGAGCGTCCGGACCATCGGCCGAATCTACCTCTCTTGCGGGTCACTCCCCTCGCCGTCACTATTACGCCCGATGCCGCTTTCCGAGCTCACGGTGCTTCCCGCGCGCAACTTCGGCGAGACGTCACGCAAAGACGCGTGGTGGGCGACCCCGCTCGTCGTATTCCTGGGCCTCGGCGCCTTCGTGGTCTACGCGACGTGGGCCGCACTCCAGGGTGAGCACTACGCCTGGGGACCGTATCTCTCGCCCTTCTACTCTCCCGAGCTGTTCGGCCGAGCCGGTGAGGCGTGGCTGGGACCCAAGCCCGGATGGTGGCCCGAGTGGCTCTTGTTCTCGCCCGCGTTTCTGATCCTGTGGGGGCCCGGCGGCTTCCGGGTCACCTGCTACTACTACCGCGGCGCCTACTACAAGGCGTTCTGGGCCGATCCTCCCGCCTGCACGGTCGGTGAGCCGCGGAGGCGGTACCTGGGCGAGCGGTCGTTTCCCCTCGTGCTACAGAACGTCCACCGCTACTTCCTGTACCTCGCGCTCGTCTTCCTCCTCATCCTCTCGTACGACGTCTGGGAAGCCCTGTGGTGGGAGGATCCGGCGACCGGCGCGCGCACCTTCGGGATCGGCGTGGGAACGGTGGTGCTGGCGGTGAACGTCGTCCTCCTCGCCGGCTATACGCTCGGCTGCCACTCGCTGCGCCATCTGATCGGGGGCTACCGGGACGAGATCTCCAAGCGACCCCTTCAACACGGCTGCTATCGCGGCGTGTGCGCGTTCAACCGCCGACACATGATGTGGGCCTGGCTGTCCCTCTTCTGGGTGGCGTTCAGCGATCTGTACGTGCGCATGGTGTCGATGGGCGTCTGGACCGACCTCCGGCTCCTGTAGCGATGCGCACCATGTGGATCGCGATCCGTGCGCTCGTCTACGCGAGCGCGTTCATCCTCCTGTGGGGATGGATCGCCCACCAGGCGCACCTCCACGACGTGGGAATCTGGCTTCCGGAGTGGACGGCGCCGATCGGAGTCGGGCTCATGATCGGCGGATTCGCGCTCGCTCTCTCCTGCGTGGCGACGTTCGTCGTACGCGGTCGCGGCACGCCCGCTCCGTTCGATGCGCCACGACGCTTCGTCGGCGCCGGCCCCTACCGATGGGTGCGGAATCCGATGTACATCGGCGGCTTCCTGGTCCTCCTCGGCTACGCTCTCTGCGCTTCATCGCCGCTGGCGCTCCTGGTGCCTTTCGCGATGCTCGCTCTCGCTCACCTGTTCGTCGTCTTCTACGAGGAGCCGACGCTCGAAGCCCGCTTCGGCGACTCGTACCGGGCCTACAAGCGGACGACGCCGCGGTGGATCCCGCGACCACCGCGATGATGGAGATCGAGCGGCGGGAGCACGATGTCCTGGTGATCGGCGCGGGCGGCGCGGGGCTGAGCGCCGCGATCGCCGCCAGTGCCGGCGGGGCGCGCGTGGGACTCGTATGCAAGTCGCTCCTCGGCAAGGCGCACACCGTGATGGCCGAAGGCGGAGTCGCGGCCGCTCTCGCCAACGTCGACGAGCGGGACTCGTGGCGGGTTCACTTCGCCGACACGATGCGCGGAGGGCAGTACATCAATGACTGGCGAATGGCCGAGATCCACGCCAAGGAGGCGCCCGACCGGGTGCGCGAGCTGGAAGCCTGGGGTGCGCTGTTCGACCGCACCGAGGACGGTCGCATCCTCCAGCGGAACTTCGGCGGCCACCGCTACCCGCGCCTCGCCCACGTCGGGGATCGTACCGGCCTCGAGATGATCCGCACCCTCCAGGACTACGGCGTCCACCGCGGGATCGAGGTCCACATGGAGACGACCGTCGTGCGACTGCTGGTCGACGACGGCCGGATCGCCGGGGCCGTCGCTTACGATCGCGAGAAAGGGCGCTTCGCGACATTCGCGGCGCGTGCGGTCGTCCTGGCCACCGGCGGCATCGGGCGCGCCTACAAGATCACCTCGAATTCTTGGGAGTACACCGGCGACGGCCACGCACTCGCCTATCACGCCGGCGCCGAGCTGGTCGACATGGAGTTCGTCCAGTTCCATCCGACCGGGATGGTATGGCCCCCTTCGGTGCGCGGGATCCTGGTGACCGAGGGGGTTCGCGGTGAGGGGGGTATCCTCGTCAATCGCGAGGGGCGCCGTTTCATGTTCGACGAAATCCCCGAAGCGTACCGCGCACAGACCGCAGCCGATTCCGAAGAAGGATGGCGCTACGTGACCGGCGACAAAGACGCGCGCCGCCCGCCCGAGCTACTGACGCGCGACCACGTCGCGCGGTGCATCGTGCGCGAAGTCAGGGAAGGCCGCGGCAGCCCCCACGGCGGCGTCTATCTCGACATCGCTTGGATACGGGAACGGGTGAAGAACCATGCCGAGCACATCAAGCGGAAGCTCCCCAGCATGTACCACCAGTTCAAGCAGCTCGCGGACCTCGACATCACCGAGGAGCCGATGGAGGTGGGGCCGACGACGCACTACATGATGGGCGGGGTCAAGGTCGACGCCGAGACCCAGATGTCGCGTGTCGCCGGACTCTTCGCGGCCGGCGAGTGCGGCGCGGGGCTCCACGGCGCCAACCGGCTGGGCGGCAACTCGCTCAGCGACCTGCTCGTCTTCGGCCAGCGCGCGGGCGACCACGCCGCCGCCTTCGCCCCGAAGGAGAGTGCCCGGCGGATCGACGAGCGTCAGGTCGAAGCGGCCGCTCGCTGGGCGGTCGGGTTCTTCGAGCGCGAGAGCGACGAGGGCCCCTTTCGGATCCAGCGCGACCTTCAGCAGCTCATGCAGGAAAAGGTGGGGATCGTGCGCGCGCAAGGCGAGATGGAGGAGGCGCTCGGATCGATCCTCGGACTCGAGGAGCGGGCGGCGCGGGTAGGGGTGGACGGCAACCGGGAGTACAACCCGGGCTGGCACACGGCGATGGATCTCGCCAATCTGCTTATGGTATCCGAGGCGATCGCCCGTGCCGCGATCGAGCGCACGGAGAGCCGAGGCGCCCAGTTCCGCGAGGACCATCCATCGAAGGATTCGGCGTGGGATCGGACGCGGATCCTCGTGCGAAAGGGACAGGACGGCCGGATGGAGCTCGAGCGGGAGGTTCTTCCGCCGATGCCGGCCGAGCTCCAACAGGTGATCGAGGAGAATCGATGAAGACGACCTTTCGGATCTGGCGCGGCGAGAAGGGCGCGGGGGCGTTCCGCGACTACGACCTCGAGGTCAGCGAGGGAATGGTCGTGCTCGACGCGCTTCACGAGATCCAGGCCGAGCAGGCGAACGACCTGGCGGTCAGGTGGAACTGCAAGGCGGGCAAGTGCGGGTCGTGCTCGGCCGAGGTCAACGGAATGCCGCGGCTGACCTGCATGACGCGCCTCTCGGACCTTTCCCTCGACCAGCCCGTCACCATCGAGCCGATGAAGGCGTTCCCGCACCTCAAAGACCTGGTCACCGACGTCTCGTGGAACTACGAAGTCAAGCGGCGGATCGCGCCCTTCCGACCACGCCCGCCCGACGCGGCGGACGGCACGTGGCGAATGAACCAGGCCGACATCGACCGGGTGCAGGAGTTCCGCAAATGCATCGAGTGCTACTTGTGCCAGGATGTCTGTCACGTCCTCCGGGAGCATCACGAGCACGCGCGCTTCGCGGGGCCCCGCTACTTCGTCCATCTGGCCGCGCTCGAGATGCACCCCCTCGACGTCGAGGATCGAATCGAGGACGTGCGCGCGGTCCACGGGGTCGGCTTCTGCAACATCACCCTGTGCTGCACGAAGGTGTGCCCCGAGAACATCACGATCACGAACAACGCGATCATCCCCCTCAAGGAGCGGGTGGTCGACCAACACTACGACCCGCTCAAGAAGCTCGTGCGCGCGCTGGGGGGCGGCCGTCGGAAGGAGCCGGCGCGACCGGGCGACGCGTGACGGACGAGGAAAGCTTCGAGCTCAAACCGATTCGTCGGGAAGCGGTGCCGGCCGCCCTGGAAAAGGCTGAACACTACCGGCTCCTCAACCAGCCCGGAGCGGCGGAGTCCATTTGCCGCGACGTTCTGCGCGTCGATCCCGACAATCAGCGCGCGATCATCACCCTCATGCTGTCGCTCACCGATCAGTTCGGCCGGCCCGGCCGCTGGCGTGTGGGGGACGCGCGGGTCATCGCCGAGCAGATCGCGAGCGAGTACGAGAAGTCGTACTACCACGGACTGATCTCGGAGCGCGCCGGGAAGGCCGAGCTCCAGCGTGGCGGCCCGTCCGCAGAGCCGGCCGCGCACAACTGGCTACGTGAGGCGATGGGGTGGTACGAGAAGGCCGAAGACCTGCGGCCGCCCGGCAACGACGACGCGATTCTGCGCTGGAATGCCTGCGCGCGGATCCTCCGAGACCGGCGGATGTCGCCGCGCGTAGAGGATCGTCTAGAGCACCCGATCGAATGAGTCTCCATCCGAAAGGACGATGCCCGTGCCCGATCGACAAGATCTGATCGACGGCTTGACCGCGCTGTTCGACGAGACCGGCAAGGCTCATCATCAAGCGTTCATCCGCCAGAAGGGCGAGGATCCCCGGTGGGCATCGTGGTACGCGAATTACACCCACGACCGGATCGAGGCGCTTCTCGACATCGCGATCCCCGAGAGCGACCTGGCGGCGCTGATCGAGGACATCGAGGAGCGTCGCGAGCGCGAGGCGCCCAACGCCCGCTGGCCGCGCTTCTACGCCGAGTTCTTCGCCGATCGCTTCACCGAGGAGGGGTGAACCTCGGGCGCTCTGGATGACGGTTTCGAGCGCCGGCCTTCTCCGCAAAGCCTACTGGAGCGCCTTCACGCTGTGGCATGCCAGGGGTGAAGAGCGTCTTCCCTACCGCCCGCTGGATGAAATCGCGGGTCTCCAGGCCCGACGCGTGAGGGCGATCGTCGCGCACGCCTACGATCAAGTTCCACACTATCGCGAGGTCATGGACCGCGAGGCTCTCCATCCGCGCGACTTTCGCACGGCCGACGATCTCGCGCGGCTCCCGATCGTGACGGGCGAGGACCTGGCCCGGGCGCCGGAGCGCTTCCTTTCGCGGGACCGTCACCGTCGAGGCGGGATCACGATTCGCTCGAGCGGCACCTCGGGGATGGCGAAGAGGATCGATTACGACGCGGCGGCGCTGTTCCTGACGATGGCGCAGGGCCACCGGCGGCGTGTCATCCTCGCCCGATTCGTGGGACGGAAGTACGGCTACCGTGAGATGAGCGCGACTCGATCGGGGAGCGTGGATCTCCAGGTGCGAGCGTTCTACGCTACCCATTTCTGGGCTCCGGGCAAGATCGAGTTTCAGCGGTCCCTTCTCTCGCCCCGCCACTCCTTCGAGGAAAACGTCGCCCAGCTCAATGCCCTCCGACCCGACCTCCTGAGCGGATATGGGACGTGGTCACCCTGGGCGGTTCGGGCGTGCCCCTGCGGGCGCAGCTTGCCGACCCTCGATCGGATCGAAGGCCGCTCGGACGACCTGGTCGCCCTGCCTGGCGGCGAGGTCGCGCACTCGCGGGTCATCATGGAGGGATTGCAAGCGGTGGCGGCAGTGGTGCAGGTCCAGTTGGTTCAGGAGGAGCTGCGACGCTTCAAGCTTCTGGGAGTGGGCAATTCCCGGGTGGATCGGGCGCGGATCGGCCGAGAGCTGGACGCTGCCCCTCGAAGGGTGCTGGGCGAGGACCTGTCACTGGAGCTCGAGTGGGTCGACGCCATACCGCCCGGTCCTGGAGGCAAAGTGCGGGCGGTCGTCTCGCACGTTGAACAGACCCGTCAGTCGAGCACGATCGATCGTTTTTCGG
>JBHEOA010000006.1:0-17438 GCA_046261835.1 Gemmatimonadota bacterium | reverse complement strand
CGAAGGCGAGCAGGGCGAGCAGCACATAGATCTTCACTCTGCGGTTCATCGCTCGCCTCCTCAAAATCCGAAATCGATGGAGAGCCAGAAGCTCCGGCTCGGCGGGAACGGCGCGATGTCGACGTTCCGAGCGATGGGCTTATTGCCGAAGTTCGACACCTCCGGATCGATGCCCGAATAATCCGTGAAGGTCAGAAGATCGCGCCCGCTGACGTTCA
Organism: Gemmatimonadota bacterium; assembly: GCA_046261835.1. Taxonomy (GTDB): domain Bacteria; phylum Gemmatimonadota; class Gemmatimonadetes; order JACCXV01; family JAHWKZ01; genus JBHEOA01. The sequence goes on along the minus strand of JBHEOA010000006.1, from coordinate 17,220 downwards.
CCCGGACTCGACGGAGCGCCGGCCACCACCGCTCGACCATCTCGCTGGGGACCTCATAGGCGAGGGTCGCCTCGCGCAGCTTGACGAAGGAGGCGTCCTCGATGAAGGCGGTGCCGACCCCCGCGGACAACGCCTCCAGCCGCTCTTGGCCGTTGGGGATGAAGTCGTTGCTCGTCCCCGCGAGGTCGGAGATCAGATTCATCAGGTTGATGATGTCGCCGCCCCTCTGCCAGTCCCAAAGCATGTAGAAGTTCCAGTCGCGCCACGTGACGTCGTTGGCGAACGCCATCTTGAAGTCGGGGTTCGCGTCGCCGGCTTTGACGATGTCTCCGTCCGCCGTAGAGCCCACGATCTGCGTGGCCGATTCCCCCTCCTCGATCTGGAACGTCCCCAGGCTGGCCCCGAAGACGCCGAACACGAAGGCCGGCACCGGCAGATCGGTCACCTCGCTGCGGTCGAGCCCGAACGTCGTGCGCGAGATCCACAACAGGTCCTCGCGTCGGAACGGGGTCACCGCCAGCCCTGCCTCGAAGCCGCGCACCCTGAGCTCGCCGCCGTTGAAGAACTGGGTGTCGAAGCCGCTCGAAGGCGCGACCTCTCGCTCGAGGATCAAGTTGTCGATGGTCTGCTGGTAGGCGGTGAGCTCGAGGACAGCGTTGCCCTCGAAGAGGGTGGCGTCGATGCCGCCTTCGATCTCACGAGTCCGCTCGGGCTCGATGTTCGGGTCGCCGGTCTCGGGGTTGACGACGAGCCCCGGGTTGCCGCCGATATTCTTGGTCGCATCGAGCGAGATGAACTTCTGTCCGAACAGGGGCTGGTTGCCGGACTCTCCGTAGGCGACCCGGAGCTTGAGCTCGTCGACGCGCGCCAGCGGCGCCGTCAGCGTGTAGGCGGCGGCCGCCTTGGGGTAGTAGAAGAGCTTCTCGGTGTCGCCGTTCGAGCTGGATTGCTCGGCTCGCACCGCTCCGGTGACCGCGAGGCGGTCGTCGAGGAGGAGCAGCTCTTCCTGGGCGTAGAAGCCGAAGTCCTCGACCTCCTCGCGCCGCTCGGAGACCGAAATCTGGGTTCCCGCGTCAACGTTGGGCTGACCGGCGGTCAGGTTCTGGCTCACGATGCGCGCGACCTCGAAGTTTCGCTCCTCGTACTGGAACCCGGCCGATGTGGTGGCGGTCCACCCACCGTCGGAATGGAGCGCGTGCACGAGGTTGACGCCGCCGTTGAGGTTCAGGTTGTCGGCGTTGGTGAGAAGCGAGGTGCCCGCCAGCCCATCGAGGGGCTCGAAGAAGAGCTCGGGCGGGAAAAGGAGGTCGTTCTTCTGGCGGAACCAGTCGAAGCCGCCATTCGAGACGAGCTGGAGGCTCTGGTTTTCGCCCCGCCACACGTCGAACGTCACGTCCCCCGCGCCGATCAGACGCCACACGTCTTCCTCGTTCTCCATGAGCGCGGCCGTCTGGAGCGGGTTGCTTCCCCCGGGGAAGGGACTGCTCGGGAAGCTGCCGTCGGCCCGTTGGCGCAGGTCGAAGAACCGTGGTATGAACGGCAACGCCATGTAGAAGCTCACGAGTGCGTTGTCGTTGTTGGCGAGCCCGCGTTGGGCGTCCGAGTGGATCAGGTTCGAGTACACGTTGACGTTCAATCGGTTGCTGAATCGTTGACCCAGGTTGAGTCGCAGCGACTGGTTCTCGTATCCGGTATTCTTGATGATCCCCTCGTCGTTCTTGATGAGACCGGAAGCGAAGTAGGTCGTGTTTTCGTCGCCGCCGCTCACCGAGATGACCGTCTCGGTCGAGAGGTCGTTCTCGCCGGCCAGCTCTTCCTCGTGATCGAAGAACTGTCCCCGGCGGAACGCTTCCAGACCCGCTGCCCCGAAAAGACCCTCGATCTGCTCCTCGCTGGCGCCCTCGTACGTGAGGAACTCCAGCTTGTTGGAGAGATCGAAGACGCCGAAACGCTGGGTAATGTCCACGCGCGCTGGCCCGGGGCGTCCTCGCTTGGTCGTGATGATGACGACCCCGTTGTTCGCTTTCGAGCCGTAGATCGCGGCCGCTGACGCACCCCTGAGGATCTCGATCGTCTCGATGTCGTTGGGGTTCAGATCGCCGATCCGATTGACCTGATCGGTCTGGAACTTGTCGGCATTCGACCCGACCGACGCCAAGGTGACGAGGTCCTGGTTGTTGGGAATGGCGACGTTCGACAGGATGACTCCGTCGACCACGTAGAGCGGCTCCGAATTGGCGTTGATCGTTGCGATGCCGCGCAGGTCGACCTGGATCCCGCCCCCCGGGGCGCCGGAGTTCTTCTGGATGTCTGCACCTGCGACCTTGCCCTGGAGCTGCTTCTCGAACGATTGCGCCGGCACACGCTCGATCTCCTGCGCGGTGACGGTCGCGACCGCTTGGGCGAGATTCCGCCGCTCGACCTCGGTCGCGCGGCCGGTGACGACGATCTCCTCCACGTTGAGGTAGTCGGTCGGGAGGGCGATCTCGATTTCATCCTGTGCCGGTGGCAGTGTAACTTCGCGCGTCCGATATCCCAGGCTCTGAACGCGAAGGGTCACGCTGCCCGCCGGCACGTCCTCGAGCCGGAACGCGCCGCCATCATCGGCCACAGCTCCGATCGCCGTGCCGACGACGGCCACGGTGGCGAACGGAACCGGTGCCTGCGTCACCTGGTCGACGATACGACCGGTGACGACGCGATCCTGGGCCGTGAGCGAGCCGGGAAGGGAAAGGGCAAGGACTACTAAGGCAAGGCCTACTGAGGCTAGGCAAAGGAACGAACGGCGAGGTCGTATCATGGACCGCCCTCCTGGGTAGCAATAGGTCCCCTCGGTCACGATTCTGTACCACTTTGTTATAGTAAACATCGCGTTCCACGTCAATTCGGGTTATCGAGGGTCCATCCTGACATTGGATCTCGAGTTGTCGACCGCGTACCGTACGTCATGATGCGATCCATCGGGCTGGTCGCACTCTTCGTCTGCTCTCTGGGCTGCGGAGCCCGCGACGAGACGCTCGACCGGCCGACGGCCTCCGAGCCCCCCGTGATTCGGGTCATCAACCGCAACTGGGCCGACATGCGGGTCTATCTCGCCCGGGACGGCGCGCGCGCCCTCCTGGGCTTCGTGACGACCGGCTCGACCACCACGTTTCCCGCCCCTAGAGACCTGACGGGTGCAGCCGGCGAGCTCCGGCTGGTCGCCGACCCGGTCGGTTCGGCGCTCGTCTTCCGATCCGAGCCGTTTCGACTCGACCCGGGGCGCGTGGTGGAGTGGACGATCCGCGTCAGGCCGGCCTATTCGAGCATCGTCGTCTATTGATGGGTCGCCGCCTTCCCGTCGATCGGGCCGATTCGCATCGCTCGGCGGTGATCCGGCAGGCGCTCCTTCGCTGGTACGACACACAGCGGCGTGATCTGCCGTGGCGCCGCGATCGCGACCCGTATCGCGTGTGGGTCTCCGAGGTGATGCTCCAGCAAACGCGCGTCGACACCGTCGTCCCCTATTACCAGCGATGGCTCGCACGCTTCCCCGACATCAACGCGCTGGCCGGGGCGTCGAGCGAAGCGGTGCTGGGGATGTGGGCCGGACTCGGCTACTACCGCCGCGCGCGGGACCTCCATCAGGCGGCGCGCGTCGTGCGAGACGTGCACGACGGCGCAGTCCCGGCTGACGAGCGCGCGTTGCGCTCGCTCCCCGGGATCGGCGCCTACACCGCAGGGGCGATCGCCTCGATCGCGTTCGACCGGCCCGCGCCGGCGGTCGACGGCAATGCGCGGCGTGTGCTGGCGCGGCTCCACGATCTCGCTGACCCCGCGCGCGGCGAGGTCGAGCGTTGCGCCTCGGCGCTGGTCGGCGGAGAGCGCCCGGGCGAGCTGAACCAAGCGCTCATGGAGCTCGGCGCCACGATATGTACGCCGCGAGCAGCGGCGTGCGAGCGCTGCCCGGTCGCGAGGTGGTGTCGCGCGCGCGTCCGTGGCACCATCCTGGATCGGCCCGCGCCGCGTCGGCGCGGAAGGGTTCCCCGCTACCGGGTAGGAACGGCGGTCGTCGTCGCGCGGGGCGCCGCGCTGGTCGCGCGACGCCCCGTGGCGGGCATGTTGGGTGGGATGTGGGAGTTTCCGGGCGCCGTCGCAGGCCGCCGTGAATCGACGCTCGACGCCGCGCAGCGCGTCGCCCGCGCGCTCGCGGGCGACGCTGCGTCACGCCGTATGGGGGCGACGGGGCCGTTCACCGTCGTCGATCACCTCTACTCCCACCGCCGACATGCGTACCACGCGTACCGTTTCGAGCTTCCCGTCGGGCTGTTTCCGCACCACTTGCCGGCACCGCCGCCGCGCGTAAAGGGTTCCGCGGCGTGGACCGCACTCGCCTGGCGCGAGGTCGGGTCTCTGAATGCCCTTCCCATGGGCGCCGCTCAGCGGCGTATCGCACGCGCGCTCCAAGGGGAGCCGTGAACAGCATCGGGACTCAGCGCGACCGCGAACTCGTCATCGTCCTGAGCCGCCGCGCGGCGGCACAGGAAGCCGACGCCCTGCTCGCGACGCGAAAGACCGAAACCGAAGGCGGCGCCGCGGCGGTTTGGACGGGTGGCATCGTCACCTTGCGGGAGCTCGTCGATCGCGGTGGGGCCGCCCATCCACACCCCAGGCCGGTTCTCCGGGGTCCCGCGTTCCAGCTCTTCGTCGCCGAGATCCTGGAAGAGATGGGCGGCCGGAGGCGTGCGCTCTTCGGTCCGGGTTCCGACTCGCCCGGAGCGGCGCGGGCGATCGCGGCCGCTATCGCTGAGGTACGGATGGCCGGCCTCGCGGCCAGCGACCTCGATCACGCGGCCGCCGAGGCGCGCGGCGGCATGCGACGGCTCGAAGCCCTCGCTGAGACGCTCCAGAGCTGCGAAGCCCGCCTCGAGAAGCTGAGATGGTGGGACGCCGCGCTCCTCCACCGCGAGGTCACGGCGCTCGTCCGAAAGGGCATCTGGCCGGGGGAGCTCGAACGACTCGAAGTGCGCGGCCTCTACGACGTCACGCCGCTACAGGCCGAACTCTTGATCGAGCTGGCGCGCCGCGCCGCCAGAACGCGGGTCGTGATCCCATTCGAGCCCCACGACGAGGAAGCAACCGCGTTCGCGTTCCCTTACGTCAAGACGTGGGAGGCGTTCGACGATCCGGCGCTCGATGTCGAGATCGCCTTCCCCGATGAGGCCGGCGACGGCTCGGCCCGCGACATCCGTTTCGCGGGTACCGTTGATCCCGCGGACGAGGCACGGATGGCCGCCGAGTGGATCTGCGAGCGCGCTGAAGAGGGCGCTGCTCTCGAAGAGATCGCGATCGTACTGGCCGGCGGGGTGCGCGGGCTTGGGCCGATCGCGCGTGAGCTCGGGCGTCGGGGGGTCGTGTTCCACGCGCGCCGTTCCACCCCCCTCGCCGAGACTCCGCTGTTCGCGGCCCTCCTCCTCCCCTTCCGGCTCTTCGAGGAGGGCTTTCGTCGCTCCGACCTCCAGGCGTGGGTCACGTCGTCGCTGACGGCGCGACTCGACCCTGATCGACTGCGTCCCGCGCTCGCGCAGGGCCCAGCCGGCGCTGGCCGCCTCGGCGAGTGGAACCGTGCCCTCGCCGCGGTGCGTGGCGAGACGGCCGCTATCCTGACCTCGGTACTCCGCGACCTCGACAGCCTTGCCCGCGGCGATCATCCCCCGTCCCGATTCTGGAGCGATTACGCCGCGATCGTCGCGCGCGTCGGACTGGAGCCCACAGCGGCGCATGCCACCGTCGCGGCGTGGACCGTGTGGGAGCAGGTTCTCTCCGACCTGCGCGAGGCACTCGAAGCGGCGGGACGGTGGGACGCTCCGTGGGTCGGCTGGCGCGTTCACCGGCGCCACATCGCGGCGGTCCTCGGCGACAGGCGGGCCGCCGAGGGACGGCCTGGACGTGGCGTCTCGATCCTCACGCCCCAGGACGCGCGGGGCCTCCGCTTCCGTCACGTCGCCATGCTGGGCCTCGTGCAGGGATCGCTCGCCTCGCCACGGCCGGCCGCTGCCGTCCTGGGCGACGACGAGCGGGCGGCGCTCAACGAGGCGTTGGGCCGACGTGTGTTCCGGCTCGCCGCGGAGGACGCGCGCGAGGGCTCGCTCTTGTTGCGCGAGCGTCTGCGCGCCACCACCGAGCGACTGCTGCTCGTCCATGCCACGACCGACGACGACGGAAACCCTCTCCTCCCCGCGCTCGAGCTGGAAACGCTGCGGCGGTCGCTGAACGCGGAGGTGGCTGCTCCCCGGCAGCACGATCCGACCTGGCGTCTCGTGCGGACCTCCGAGCACGTTGCCGCCCTCCAGCGAGTGGAACGCGAGCGGGCGGCGTTCTTCGCCTTCCCGAACGCGTCGCGGCACGACCACGCTTCACGCCATGACGGGGCGTTCGCGCCCCGCTGGGTCGCCGAGCTCGCACGCGAGTTCGAGGCGGATGGCGCGCTCGAGCTGTGGAGCGCGGGGCGACTAGAGTCATGGCGGCAATGTCCGCACCAGTTCTTCCAGCGCTATGTCCTCAAGCTCGAACCGCCCGAGGAGAGACCGCTCGAGGCCGAGCCGACGGTCGCGGGCCGTGTGGTGCACCTCGCGCTCCAGGAGCTCTACCGCGAAGGCAGGGTCGAGCTGCCCGATCGCGACACGATCGCGAAGGCGCTCGCCGTGGCGGCCGCGAATCCCGATATCAGTACGACGGAGCGTGGCGATCCCGCCGTGTGGGATGCCGTTCTCCGCCGCGCCGTAGCGGTCGTGGCTCGCTACTTCGATTACCTGCGCGAGAGGCATCCTCCCGACGGCGCCCGGACCGTCGCGTGCGAGCTTGCCTTCGGGCCTCCCGCCGTTATGCCCGCGGTCCCGGTCGCGACTGCGATGGGACCGATCGGACTTCGCGGGCGAATCGACCGGATCGACTACGACGAGACGGCCCGACGGCTGCGCGTCGTCGATTACAAGTACAGCAAAGCCCAGCGCCATCGCCCGGCGGTCGACCCCGAGCGGTGCGGGGTGAGCCGCTTTCAGCTGTATGTCTATCTGCTGGCTGCGCGCGCCTGGCTTGCGGAGAGGGGCTATCCGGGTCCTCGAGAGGTCGTCGGTTTCGTCCATTGCTTGAGGGAGCCCTCCGTCCTGAAGGCTCTCCCAGCGCCGGAACGCGAGGTGATGGAGCTCACGATCGCCGCGGCGGTCGAAGAGGTGGGGCGAGGCGTTTTCGACGCCTCGCCGCGCGAACCCGACGACTGTCGCTTCTGCGACTTCCGTCGCTCGTGTCGGATCGCGACCGTGGCGGGTCCCCTGCCGGCCGGAGCGGAAGAAGACGAACGATGACAGAGCCACGCGACCAGATGCTGATCGACTTCGGCACCCCAGCATCCGAGTCGGAACCGAGCCGGGCACACGAGCCGCGGCAGGTGCGCGAGCCTGAGCTGAGCGAGGAGCGCGAGGTGGAGCCGAACGTCGAGCGAGATGCCATCCTCTCGTTCGAGACCGACCTGGTCGTAGCCGCGGGAGCGGGGTCCGGGAAGACGAGGGCCCTGGTCGACCTCTACATCGAGATCCTGGAAAAGCCCGAGCTCGTGGGACTCGACGACGGCGAGATCGGGCCGGGCCGCATCCTTTGCCTCACGTTCACCGAACGGGCGGCACGCGAGATCCAGGCGCGGATCCGCCGGCGCGTCGACCGCCCCGGGTGGCTCCGCGAGCTCGAGACCGCGCCGATCCTGACGTTCCACGCCTGGTGCGCGCGCCTGCTGCGCGACTATCCGATGGAGGTCGGTATCGATCCGCGGTTCAGCGTGATGACCGAGGAGATGGCGGTCGACCTCCTGCGTCGCGTCGCCGTCGAGACGCTGCGACGGGGCCTGGAGGCCGGTGACGTTCCGGCACGACGAGTGGTCGAGACTCACGGGTTGCTCGGAGCATCCGGCCACCTCGTCGACCTGGTCGCGCGGATCCGGACCGCCGGCTGGCCGCCGCTCGGCCCGGTGGCACGCTTCGAGGAGAGGATCGCCGAAGCGGCGGCGGAGGCTGACGGTCACCTTCGTGCGACGCTCGACCAAGCGACGGAGGAGCTCGTCGTGGCGATCCGGCCCGGCGCCCGGACCATAAAAGCTCGCGGCGCACTGGCGGGCCTCGAACGAGCGCTCGGCGCCTGGCGCGACGAGCCCTCGCTGGACCGGGGTTACGCGCTCGGCCGCGCGATCAAGGATACGCGGGGTGACCCGCCGACTCGGGAAGCCGCCCTGTCGGCCTTCGATTCCTGGTCGTCGGCGCGCCTCGAATCCGATCGGGCGCACGATCTCGGCGTCTGGCCGGCCCTCGCCCTCACGATCAGGGCCGAGTACCGCGCGGCCCGCCAGGCGCGCGGAGCGCTCGACTACGACGACCTTCTCCTGCGCGCGCGCGAGCTCCTCACAACCCACGAAGAGATCCGCCGCGCCTACCGGCGACGCTATCGCGCACTCCTGGTCGATGAGCACCAAGACACCGACCCGGTGCAGCATGAGATCCTCGCCCTGCTCGTTGGCGCTGACTCTCTGGCGGGGCTCCGCACGCACGGCGATCCCCGTTGGTGCGTCGTCGGCGACGTCCAGCAAGCGATCTACGGTTTCCGGGGCGCGAGCGTGGTGGAGTTCGCCGCGCTGGTCGAAGGCGCTCGCGGGCGCAGGGCGCTGCGACGGCTGACCGTCAATTACCGGTCGCGAAACGAGCTCGTTGCTTTCTACAACCGGTTCTTCCCCGGGGTCCTGACGGCCGGGCCCGATCCCGAAGCGGTCGGCTATACGCCGCAGGAGGCATTACGGCCGCCGGTCGGGAGCGTCGCGGTCGAGATCCTCGCGCCCGGCGCGGAACGGTCGGCTGCCGATGGACGCGAGCTGGAAGCGCGCGCGCTCGCTGCGCGCCTGGCCGCCGCCCTCGACCCGGGCGATCCATCTGCGGTACGAGTGTTCGACGTGGAGACAAAGACCTGGCGCCAGGCGCGACCGGGAGACGTCGCGATCCTCTTCCGGCGACTCACCCAGATCGAGCCATATCGGCGCGCGCTCCAGTCGGCGGGACTCGAGCCGGTCGTGGTGGGGACGGGCGAGTTCTATGCCCGCCAGGAGGTCTTCGACATCCTGAACGCGCTCGAAGCCGCGATCCTTCCCGAGGACCCGATCCCGCTCGTCGCTTTCCTCCGCTCGCCGATGGTCGGGCTTCCCGACGACGCGGCGTGGCGCCTCACTCGAGAATGGGACAGGCGCGGGGGTACGTTGCGGGACCACCTGACCCGAGCGGCGGCGACCACCGACTTGGAGCCCGAGGAGCGCATCCGGCTCGACGAGGCTTTGGGTCTGCTCGATGAGCTCCGGTCACGCGCCGATCGGGAACCGCCCGACGCGCTCCTCACCTGGCTCGTCGACCGGACGGGCTACGCCGCGGTCCTCGACGCGCTCCCCGACCGGGCTCAACGGCGGGCCAACCTGGCTCGCCTGATGACGCTCGCCGACCGCGCTCCGTCCGACGGTGCGCCGCTCCTCGCCGACTGGATGGCGATGCTCCACTCCCGCGCCGACCGTCCACCGCGCGATCGTGACGCCCCACTCCCCCAGCCCGCCGACCGCGTCACGATCCTGTCGATCCATCAAGCCAAGGGACTGGAGTTTCCGATCGTGGCGCTGGCCGACATCGGTGGAACCGCGCGCGAAGGACTCGGAGGCGTGGCGTTCGATCCCCTCCTCGGCGTCGTCTCGAAATGGTGGGAGGACGGCGGGGCCAAAGGTGTCGCGACCCGGGGTTACGAGCTCGCCAAACAGGTGGCCAAGCGCCGTGAACGGGCTGAGGAAGCGCGACTCCTCTACGTCGCTGCGACGCGGGCGCGTGATCACCTGATTTTCTCGGCAGGGTCTCGCGGACCGCGCCCCGGATGGTGGCTCACGGCGACGCTCGATTTCCTGGCTTGTGACGGGGTGGCCGAGCTGGTCACGGCGCTTCCGCTCGAGGATTGGGCCCAGCGCGGCGGCGCATGGCCGCGCGCGATCGAGGCTCCGACGAGCGGCGAGCCGTACCGCGAGGCGCTGGCGGCCGCGCCGGGCGAAGTCGCCGCGCGCGACCTGGCCGCCGCCATGGCGGAGGGACCGATGGAGGTCCTGCCCGCCGCGGCCCGAGATGCCGCACGGCTCAGGATGCGACGAGGCGATCGCGCGCACCGCGCGCTCGAGCGACTGCCGCTAAGCCCCCCGGGGGGCTTCGACCTTCGCTCCTGGCTCTCCGAAGCCGGGGTCGAAGCCGAAGACCTGGAGACCGTGGCCGAGTTCGTCGAGCGTGAGGCATGGACCCGCCTCAGCGCAGCGGTGGAAGTTCACCGCGAGGTGCCGTTCCGACTCCATCTTCCCGATCCCGGGGGGATCGTCGTCGGCGCGATCGATTTGCTGTGGCGGGACACCAGCGGCGACTGGTGGGTCTGGGACTACAAGCTGGTATCGGACGACGGGCCGTCGGCCCAGCATGAGGCTCAGCTCGAGATCTACGCCCTCGCCGCCGCGACGGCGCTCGGGATCGACCAGTTGCGCGGGGCGCTGTGGTACCTCGGCCGGGGCTCCAGTGAGTTGCGCTGGGACCGCGCTGCTCTACTGGACGCCCGGTCGCGATTCACAAACGCCTTCCCGCGCGCTGTCCCCGAACCGGACTATCTCATCGAATCGCCGCGACCACCCGCTGATCGCACGGACGATTCCCTCCAGCGATAGCGGATCCACCTCTGATTCAACCGACGGACCATGACGAGGTCATAGAGCGCCTTCCAGAAAGCGGTGCATGCCCTCAAAGCGCGGCGCTGCGAGAAGCGTCGATCGCCGCACGATCCGCAGCGAGCAGCCCACGTCGGTGATGCGATCGCCGGTCATCAGGTCACGGGTCGTGTTTGCGATCCGCGACGAGACTTTTCGGATCCACGAGTCGTGACGCTGTCGACGGACTCCCTGGACCACGTCGGCGCCGGTTGCGAGACGTGCCTGCCACAACCGCGGGAGATCGGCAGGGTCGTTCTGCCCGTCCGCGTCGAGGGTGGCGACCCATTCACCGCGCGCCATCCCGGCACCGGCGATCATCGCCGTCGATTGACCGTAATTGCGGTCGAGCGAACCTACGCGAACGCGCGGATCCTGTTGCGCCAGCGACCGCAGCACACCCGCGCTCCCGTCGGTCGACCCGTCGTCCACGTACACGATCTCCGAGGGCACGCCGAGCTCCGCGAGCGCCGCTGTGATCTCGCGGTGAAGCGGGGAAAGGTTCTCCTCCTCGTCTTGACGGGAACGACGACCGAGAGGACGACCGCCGACTCGCCGGCCGAGCTCACACTAGCGAAGGGACCGGGCGACCGATACCTCTCCGATCCACAGGTCCTTGGGACGGGTCGGACCGCGCTCGGTGATCAGCTGGTCCAGCTCGGCGTAGGGGATTTCCTCGAAGTAGGGATTGGAGATCTCGAGCGATGGCGACGATCGTTCGGCGATCTCGTCGGGGTCGCGATCATACGATCGCGGCAGCGCCGCCAGGGCGCCCGGCAGCCACTTGCTGGTGTCGGCCGCGACGATCACACGGCTCCCTCGCACCCGTGCCCGCTCGCAGAGCAGGCGCGTCCCGAGCTTGTTGACCCAGTGCGTCGGAAGAAGGGCATCGGCTCCCACCAGCACGATCCCCTCCTCCTCGAGCCTCGAGAGCAACCAGACGTCGCTCCCGAGCTGGACCGGGATCCCGCGTTCGGCGAGCGCGGCTGCGAGACCGACTCCTTCGAGCCCCGGCCGGCCCTCCGAGCACACGACGCGAAACCAACGCCCGGTCGAAGCATGAGCCTCGAGGGCCCGCTGGATCGTGCTCGACGCGGAGTAAGTGTAAACGAGGGAGACGCCCTCCAGCGCGCGTCGGACATGGAGGATCAGCGACTCGGCCGCGGCCGCGAGTCGGCGTCGCCACCGGCCTGCGGCATTGCCGATCGACCGGCGATGGCCGGCCTCGATCCCTTCAAGGCGCTCGAGCACGTCGAGGAAGTCGTTGGCGATGCGCAGGACCGGCGCCAGCGCCGCCTGCGACCGTGCCACCTCGACCAGCAGTTGCCGCACCTCCTCGACCGTCCCCGGCGCTCCCTCGGACCACGCCTCGCCCCACGTCAGGAGCGCTTCGCCAACCTCGGACGCGCCGCGGCGTCGGTCCTCGGCGATCGCCGCCAGGGAGGGCGCGGTCTGGACGCGTTGTGCCCTGGCCGTCACTTGACGAGTCGCCGGCGGATGAGCCGGACGGCGAGGACGAACACGAGAAGCGTAAAGACGGCGATCCACACCAGATCCTGCCACATCGTCGGATCGAACTCTCCCGTCCGGAGCGCCCTCATCAGAATGACGGCATGGGTCAGGGGCAGGCACCAGGCCGCCCACTCGGCCCACTCCGGCAGTCCCTCCACGGGAAAGAAAACGCCGCCGAAGAGGAACATGACGCCGATGAAAAGCGTGAAGAAGTAGTTGAAGAACGTGTAGGTCGGCGATATCGCGGTCCACGCCATTCCCATCGCGCCGAACATCACGCCGATCACGAATGCGAGCGGGACCATCCCCACGGCCCACGTCGACTCTAGCAGACCGAGGAACGCCATGATCGCGACGATCATGCTCGAGGCGAACGCGCTCTTGGTCGCCGCCCAGGCGATGTCCCCTGCCACTACCTCACCCACTGAGATCGGGGTCATGACGATCGCCTCGTAGGTCCGCTGCTCGACCATCCGGGTGAAAGCTCCGAAGGTGGTCTCGAACGCCGCCGTGTACATCGCTGTCGAAGCAACCAATCCCGGCGCAATGAACGCCACATAGGGCTCACCGCCGATCTCATCGACGAATCGTCCAAGGCCGTATCCCATAGCGACGAAGAACAGGATCGGCTCGGCCATCGTCCCCACGGTCGACGCGATCGCGAAATCTTTCCACGATTCGAAATCGCGGCGCCAGACCCGCGTCATGCCACGCATGGCGACGAGGGGAGCCGCTGTGCTCAATCTCTGAGCTCGCGGCCGGTGAGCTTGAGGAATACGTCTTCGAGCGTCGCGGCGCGATGGACGAACTCGGCGCCGGCGAGCTCGGGCAGGATGGCGCGGGCGCGCGCGGGATCGCGGAAGAACCCGTAGACTTCGTCCCCCGCGCGCTCCACGTGGTCCGCCGACCGTCCCAGCGCCGCGATCGCCGCCGCGTGACCCGCTCCCCTCGGGAACAGCTCGATGACCTCGGCCCCGATGTGCTCGGTGACCAGCTCATCGGGTGCTCCGCGGGCGATGATCTCGCCGTTATCCATGATGAGGAGCCGGTCGCACAGCTGAGCCGCCTCGTCCATGTAGTGGGTCGTAAGGAGCATCGTCACGCCGGCCCGCTGAAGGGCACGGAGCTTCTGCCACACCACATGACGCGCCTGAGGATCCAAACCCGTCGTCGGCTCGTCGAGGATCAGGAGCTCGGGACTCGAGATGAGGGCCCGCGCCAGGACGAGTCGCCGCCGCATCCCGCCGGAAAGGGTCCGGATGTGTGAGTCGCGCTTCTCGTCCAGCTGGACGAATTGGAGGAGCTCGTCCGCACGTTCGCGCGCCTCACGCCGTCGTATCCCGAAGTACGAAGCGTAGATGACGAGGTTGCCAATGACCGAGAGGTCGGGGTCGAGGTTGTTCTCTTGCGGGACGACGCCGATCCGCCGTTTGATCTCACGCGCGCGCGTGTCGACCGGTAGTCCGAACACGGCGAGCGTACCGTCGCCGACGCGGACGAAGCACGTGATCATGTTGATGGTCGTCGTCTTGCCCGCACCGTTGGGACCGAGGAAACCCAGGCACTCCCCGCGCTGGACCTCGAAGTCGATCTCCTTGACCACCGGCTCGCCTCTGCCGTAGGCCTTGGTGAGGCCGAACGCGATGACGAGCGGCTCGGCGGGGGCCTTCCTCTCCACCGGGGGCTCGGCGGCGGCGGACAAAGACAGATCGAGCTGTCGCTCCTCGGCCGCTTGTCGCGGATTCGTCACGCCCGCTTCCCGAAAGAACGGTTGGCCACCAGGACGAAGAGGTCGCCCGGAAGCTCACGCAGAAAGGCGACTCGACCGTCGGCGATCATCGCATCCAGCTCGCTCTGTGCCGTTTCGCGATCCGGGAAGATCGAGAATTCGGAACCGCACTGATCACATCGTCCACGAGCGGCCGCGAGCTGCTGTCGGTGACGGCAAATCGGGCACTCGACTTGAACAGGCTCTCGAGCCAGACGCGTGGTCAGTGCTTCGGACGGCAATGGCACCTCGTAGGATACGCGAGTCCCCGTTGGACGGGTATCGCCTCAGCGGCGCCGCGCCAGGTGGAGTGCGGTGAGAAATCGCTCCTCCCACGTCTCGCCGCCATGGTGGCGCTCGATCAAGGCGCGGAGCTCACGCTCGAACGACGTTCGATCCTCGGGCGTCAGCGCTCCACCCACGTACGACCAGGAAAACGCATAGCCGACGAAGCTTTCGGCATCCATCGGACGGGAATGGAAGATCTCCCGAGGGCGCTCGACTTCGAACGCGGAATGGCCGGCCAGAGCGGGTGGCGTGGCCAGCATCCGCCGGTTGACGGGGCGTTCGTGATCGGGGTTCCATCGCTCGACGAGACGGGCGACGTCGTGCACGAAATCATCGTGCTCGGTGACGTTCCAGAACAACGCGAGCACGCCGCCCGATACCAGAACACGCGCCGCCTCCTCAAGCGCCGATCCCGGGTCGAACCAATGGAAAGCCTGGGCGACGGTCACCAGGTCCGCACTTCCGCCGATCAGCGGGAGCGCCTCCGCGCGCGCAGCGACCCCGCCCACCCAGGGGCCGGCGACCCGCCTGCGCGCCTCGGTTAGCATGGCGCCGGCCGGCTCGACTGCGATCACGCGCGCGCCACGGGCGACCAGTGGAGCGGTAGCAGCACCCGCGCCAGCCGCCAGATCGACCGTCCGCGGCGTCGGGGTCTTCAAGCGCGTCCAGATCGCGTCGAAGAGCTCCGGCGGGTAGGAAGGTCGGAAGCGAGCATACTCGTCGGCGAGGCTCCCGAAGACGTTCCGTGGGGTCGTGGTCACGAAGGGAGCTCCCGCTCGACGAAACCCAGGACGCGAAGCGCATCGTCGACCGCCGCTTCCGACTCCGCCGCGGCGTCGGTCGAAGCATGGGACGAGCGGTGAGGGTAACACTCCTCCACCCGGTGACGGTCGAGGCGCAGCGCCGCCCGACGCACCTCCTCGCCCGCGCCGGGCGAGAGGCAGACGTTTTCGTGCACGCTGTTCGAGACGACCGGCTGCCCGCGCGCGCGAAGGAGCGCCTCGCTCACCAGGACCGCCCCCCGATGGGCCGAGACGCAGGCGCTCTCGTGAAGGCCACGCGCGAAGTCGCGACGTGCCTCCTCGATGATCCGCCGACCGGCAACGAGGAGCTCTGGCGACGTAGTCATCCTCGCCAACGTACGCCCCTGTCATCGCTGAAAAAAGGCCGGTGGCGGAAAGATCCGGCGCCGGCCGAACAGCGGTCGACGCGCGCGCGGTGCTCGAGCCGATGGATGGACGGCAACCCAACGCCAGGGCATCATTTCGCCCCATGGCGATCGCCGGAAACGTCACCTTCAAGGGCCCGGCCGGTCGGCTCGAGGGGATCTACCGTCCAGCAGACGAGCCGCAGGCCGCCGCGGTCGTATGCCATCCGCTACCGACCCACGGGGGCACGATGCACAACAAGATCGTCTTCCGGGTCGCCAAAGCGTTCGAGCGCACGGGCCACGCGGTCCTCAGGTTCAACTTCCGAGGTGTCGGGCGCTCTCAGGGCACGTTCAGCGACGGGCCCGGCGAGGCCGAGGACGTACGTGCCGCGCTCGACTGGCTGGCGGGGCGCCATCCGCGCGTGCCCCTAATCGTGGCCGGCTTCTCGTTCGGGAGCGTGGTCGGGCTCCCCGTTGGAGCCGCGGACCCGCGCGTCGATCATTTGTTGGGGATTGGGATCCCCACCGACCGGTTTCCATTCGATGCCCTGCGCAGAAGCGCCCTACCCAAGCTCTTCGTACAAGGCGACCGCGACGAGTTCGGACCACTCGAGAGGCTCCGCACAGGTCTCTCGCGTGTCGCCGAGCCGTGGGACCTCGAGGTTGTCGAGGGGGCCGATCACTTCTTCGCCGGCCGCCTGGCAGAGCTCGAGCGGGTGATCGCCGCCTGGCTCTCCGCCTCGGACAGGAGCACTCCTCCGGCGTAGCTCTCGGACCACATCTCCCACCAGTACGCGAGGAACTGCCACTTCCCCCATCGGCGGTAGACCTCCAGCATCCTTCGCGACGAAGGCGGCTTCCTGGCCCGCGGGAAGTGGCGCCGCAGAACGAAGGATCGGAAGTCGGTGTCGATCCCGATCCGGTCGTACCGCCCGAGAAGCGCGAGCACGTGTCCCGCGGCGTAGGGCCCGAAGCCGGGAACGCGGCGGATCTCTCCTTCCAGCTCTTCCGTCGTGCCGGTCCACGACTCCCACCCCCGCAGGTCGAGATCGTTCGAGTGGACCGCCTTGGCGAGCGACCCCAGATACTCCGCACGATACCCCCACCGGCCTTCGCTCCGCAGACGCTTGGGTCCGATCGCCGCGATTTCTCCCGCTGAGGGGAACCCCCCGTGCTCCAGCATTGCGACCAGGTTCCCCACCATGGCCCGGGTCCCGCTCCACGTCACGTTCGTCGTCGCCAGCACCTTGACCAGATCCTCGAACAGCGTCGGGGAGCGCAGGAGCCGGCCGAACCCCATCCCGGGGGCGCGGTCGAAAGGCGGGCCGGCGCGATGGCAGAGGTCATGGAACTCGGTCAAGTCTTCGTCGAGGCGGAGCATCCGGCGGGCCGCGCGCTCGATCACCTGACGGTCGCGCAACCCGAGTCCGGCGCGGGAGCCCGCACCGCCGACGATGTCGACTTCGACTGCGGAACCTCGCCCATCCGGCTGTCGTAGGACGATTCGCGCGACTCGACCGCCAGCAACCTCGAGCGTGCGTTCCAGGACCTTCCCCTCTTCCCGCGAGGCGAAGGGCGACAGGAAGCACCATCCATGCGACCAGACGGTGGCGCGAAGGTCGAAGTCGCGCGGCGCTTCGATCGCGAAGCGCTTCATCGGCGAGCCGGATTGCGGCCGCTGGTTCCTCACTCCATAATCAGCCATCTCCGTGGACGCCC
>JBHEOA010000005.1:0-16193 GCA_046261835.1 Gemmatimonadota bacterium | reverse complement strand
TCGTGGCGTCGTGGGCCGCGGTGCGCCCGCTCCTCGAGGGGACAGCGCGGGATCCGGGGATGCTGTGCCGCGACTACGCGGTCGTCCGCGGCCGCGGGGGCGTGATCTCCGTTCTGGGCGGTAAGCTTTCGCTCCATCGCGAGATGGCGACCGACGTTCTGTCGGCGATCGGCGTATCCTCGAACGGGGCCTCCGAGCCGCTGCTTCCCGGCGAGGCCTGGCCCGTGCCGCGCGGCGCGCTCGAGTCTTCGCTCGCCGATCTCGTCGGCGATGCAGGAGCCATGCACCTCGTGGCGACGTACGGTGGACGCGCCGACCGGATCCTATCGGGGATCGAGGACGCACCCGAGCTCGGGGCGCCGCTCGCGCCGGGGCTTCCCCACGTGCGCGCGGAGATGGAGCACGCCGTTAGCGACGAGATGGCGATCCTTGCCGAGGACTTCGCTTGCCGCCGCACCGACTTCAGCATCGAGGCACGTGCACAGGGTCTCGATCCCACCGCCGCGCTCGCGGGCTTCGGCGTAGCCGCACGCGCGCGCTGAGCGTGATCGTCCGGGCAGGCGGCGCAGCGGACGGAGTCCTTGCCTTCGATCAGGCGATCAACCCGTACGGATGCTCGCCCCGGGTGGCCGAGGCGATGGCCGCGTTCGCGCACTCGCGCGCCTATCGGCTGTACGGTGATCCCGACGCGAGCCCGCTGCGCGAGCGGCTGGCCGCGCACCACGGCCTCGCGGCCGAGAGCTTCCTGGTCTATAACGGCGCCGGGGAGGCGCTCGTCTGGATCTTCGTCGCTCAGCTGCTCTTGCCACGCGGTCGCCTCTTGGTTCCTTACCCCACGTACGAGAGGTTCGTCGCGGTCGGCGAGCGAACGGCGGCCGAGGTCGTGACGGTGCCGCTCGATTCCGCTTTCGGTCTGGACGTCGAGCGTGTGATCGCCACCGCTCGCGAGCGGGGCACGTCGGTCGGGCTCCTCTCCAACCCCAACAACCCGACGGGAAACCTCCTGGTCGACGACGCAGCGATGGCACGGTTGCTCGACGCGCTCCCCGGTGTTCTCTGGATCGTCGACGAGGCCTACGCCGACTACGCGGGCGTGACGTTCACGCCGTGGGTAGCGGAGCGGCACAACCTGATCGTGCTCAGGACGTTCTCGAAGGCGTACGGGCTGGCGGGGCTCCGGATCGGCTATGCCGTCGGACACCCCGAGACGATGGCGCGCCTCGCCGCATTCCGGCTTCCGTGGAACGTGAGCTCGATGTCCTTGATGGCCGCCGAAGCCGCGATCGAGGATCAAGATTATCTGAAAGACGTGGTAACGAAAATCCGCGCCGATCGTGAGGCCTTCAGCGATATGCTCGGCAAGGTGCCCGGCCTCGCACCGCATCCCAGCGACGCCAACTTTTTCTTGGTCGCGCTCGACGGCCTCGACCGCGCTGTGCTACTCGACCACCTGGAACGCCACGCGATCCGCGTCCGCACGCGCGCCGACATGCCCCACCACATCCGCGTCACCTCGCTCCTCCCCGACCAGAACGCGCGCCTCTGCGAGGCAATCGCGGACTTGAATGCTTAGCCCGTCACCCCTTGATCCGGGATCTTCGTCAACAACCCGTCCGAGCGCAGCAGATAGAAGGCCTCTTCGACGGGTGACGCTGTGACGCTCATTCCTGAGTTGACGGCAGGTGATAGGTCTCGGTCACCCCTCGCAGGGCGCCGGGCTGACCGCCTCCGTCGGCGGCTCCGGCACTCGCTCTCGCACGCGCGCCAGGTAGACAAGCAGAAGCCCAACCAGGATCGTCGCGCCACCGATGGCGAGCCGCCACGTCACCTGTTCGTTGAGGACGAGCCAGCCGAGCAGGACCGCGACCACCGGATTCACGTACGCGTACGTTCCGACCTTGCTGCTCGTCATGTGCGCGGTGATGAAGACGAAAGCGGTGAACCCGACTACCGAGCCCATGACCGCGAGGTAGAGGACGGCGAGCCACGCCTGTCCATTCCACGTGATCGGTTGGCCACGCTCGACCAGGAAATGGACTCCGAAACTGAGCGGCCCCGCTACGAGCGTCTCCACCGCGCTCGCGCCGAAGGGGTCGACGCCAACCAGGTGGCGGCGCGCATAGACCGTGCCGATCGCCCACGTGAACGACGCGGTGAGCACGGCGGCCACGCCCGTCCACGACGACTCGACGCCGGACTCGAAGGGTTTGACGAGGAGCGCCACACCGGCCAGCGAGATCCCGAGTCCGAGCCATCCTATGGGCCCCAACCGCTCGGCCCCGCGACCGAACCGCGCGATCAAAGTCGTCCAGATGGGAAACGTCGCGACGAGCAGAGCGGCGAGGCCGCTGGAAAGATGCTGCTCGCTCAGGTTCAACAACCCGTTGCCGATGGTCAGGAGCAGGATTCCGACCAGGGCCGCGCGCGCGAACGTCCGCCGGTCGCCCGGCAGGCGCCTGCCGGTTAGGAGGCAAGCCGTCACGAGGATCACGCCCGCGATCGAGAATCGAGCGCCGCCGAGGAGGTACGGCGGCAGGACGCCTACGCCGATCTTGATGAAGAGGTAGGTCGACCCCCACACCAAACACACGAGGCCGTAGGCGATCGCGACGGCTGCCGGCGAGACTGAATCCCGTTGCACGGTGCCAATTTAACCATGTGACGCGTGGGACCTAGCCAACGGCCCGGGGTATAATCGATTGACATGACGAAGAGACTTCTTCTGATCGCTGTGATGCTGGTCGCGGTGGCGGTTTTCCTCGTGGTTCGTGCGCGCGACCTGATCCCTCCCTCGATGTCAGGGGGCTCGGAGGTCGAGCTGATTCCAGTGCCTCCCCCCTCTGTCAAGCTCCCGGCCTCGCCGCCGGTTCCGGCGACCCCGATCGTGGAGGCCTTGGATCGGGCGAAGCCACCTTTCCCCGACAGCGTGGGACGACTTCTCGAGCGCCAATTCGATTGGCGGTCATCGCCCAGCACCGTGAACGATTACCTGCTCTATTTGCCGGCTGATCTCGAGACCGAGGACAAGCGGTGGCCGGTCATCCTGTACTTACATGGCCGCTCGCTTCGCGGCGACGATCTGTCCATGCTTCGGCGCTATGGTCTGCCACGTTATCTCGCAGAGGGACGTGACCTGCCCTTCATCGTTGTGGCCCCTCAGCTTCCCGACGGCCAGAGTTGGACCGACGTCGATCGCCTGGCCGCCCTCCTCGAGGAAGTCCTCGCGCGATATCCGACCGACCGCGACCGCGTATATCTGACGGGCTACAGCATGGGGGGCCGAGGTGTGTGGCGTATGGCGCAAGCCTACGCTGGCATGTTCGCCGCGGCGGCGCCCCTGGCGGCCTTCACCCCCGCCCATTCCGACGCATGGACCCGGGCGCTGACGGGGCTTCCTCTGCGCGTCTACCACGGGACCGCCGACGAAGCGGCTCCCTTCGAGGGAGCCGCGGCGATGGTCACGGCTCTTCGCCGCAACGGCGTCGATGCCGAGCTTCGACCATACGAAGGCGCCGACCACGGCGACCTCACGCGCGTCTACGCCGAGCCCACCCTTTACGACTGGTTCCTGGCTCACCGACGGGATCCGCGTCTCTAGTTCCGGCGCTTTTGTTTGCCGCCGCCGCACGACTTCCTAGCTTGAGCGCGCATGTCTTCCGATGATATCCCGATCGACGAGCTGATCCACGACTGGAACCTCGAGGCGGGTGACCTCGTGCGCCCCGCGCACAGGATCGAGTTCGACGACGAGACGCTGCGCGATGGGCTCCAGTCGCCATCGGTGATCGACCCCTCGATCGAGCAAAAGATCGAGATCCTCCACCTCATGGACGCGCTCGGGATCCACACCGCCAACATCGGGCTGCCGGGCGCCGGTCCGCGCGCGGTGGCCGACGTCGAGCGACTGGCGTGCGAGATCCGGGACGCGCGGCTGTCGATCGGCGCCAACTGCGCCGCCCGCACGCACGTGAATGACATCGATCCCGTCGCCGCGATCGTTCAGCGGGTCGGAATCCCGATCGAGTGCTGCACGTTCATCGGCTCCTCGCCGATCCGACAGTATGCCGAGGGGTGGGACGTGGAGTGGATCCTCCGGACGTCGGTCGACGCTGTCGCCTACGCCGTCTCGCTGGATCTTCCGGTCATGTACGTGACCGAGGACACGACGCGCGCTCGCCCTGAGACTCTCAGGCAGCTCTACACGGCGGCGATCGAGGCGGGCGCCAGCAGGATCTGTCTCGCCGATACGGTGGGCCACGCGACCCCCGATGGCGCGCGCAACCTGGTCCGCTGGGCGAAGTGGCTCGTCGCCGATACGGGCGCTGACGTCAAAGTCGATTGGCACGGCCACCGCGACCGCGGCTTCGGCCTCGCCAACGCACTGTCGGCCCTGGTCGCTCGGGCCGACCGCGTGCACGCCACCGGTCTGGGGATCGGCGAGCGCGTGGGAAACACCGAGATGGATCTTCTTCTCCTCAACCTCCGGCTCCTCGGCTGGATCGACAACGATCTGACACGCCTGCCCGACTACTGCCGCGCGGTCGCCGGGGCCACCGGCGTTCCGCTTCCCGCCAACTACCCGGTCGTCGGGGCCGATGCCTTCCGCACCGGGACGGGAGTCCACGCCGCCGCCGTCATCAAAGCGATGAAGAAGGGCGACGACTGGCTCGCGGACCGCGTCTACTCGGGAGTCCCTGCCGGACTCGTTGGGCGCCGCCAGGAGATCGAAGTCGGCCACATGTCGGGGAAGTCCAACGTCGTCTACTGGCTCGAGTCGCGCGGCTACCCCGCCGACCCCGCGCTGGTGGACCGCGTCTTCGGCCACGCCAAGAGCTCGGACCACATCCTCACCGACGAAGAGATCGAGGCGCTGATCGGCGCCGAACGCGCCGCGAAAGCCTGAGATTCCGCCTAGCTACTGAGACTCCGCCTAGCTAGCTGATATCACTCGCTGCCCCGAAGCCTCTTGATACAGGGCGATCGTATCCAGAGTGGATCGATTCTCCCGAATTGAACAAACGGCACATCCCATGCGTACAAGAGGGCGCCTATGACGCGCACCCTGCGACTCCTGGCACTGCTGGCGGCATTAGCCGCCCTCGCCACTACGCTCCCCGGCGAAGTGCCGTGTTGCGACCTGCAGTACCTCGTCCAGCCCGATCCTGAAAGCGGCACCGTCGAGGTCATCCTCGACATCCGCGGCTTCGACGGCGACTCGCTCGTTCTCGTCCGTCAAAGCGCGCGGCCGCTCCCCGGGCTCCTCGGCGAGGACCCGACGGTCGAAGATGCGCGACTGGTGAGCTGGAGCATGGTCGCCGGCTCGCCGCGCTGGGTGTACGCCCGCCCCGTCGAGGGGTGGGAGCCGTCGGTCCAAGTTCGCTACAGACTCGCGATCAACGCCGAGCGGCCGCTCAACGCCTGGGCGGTCGGGCTCGACCGGGACCTCCTCTATGCGCCCGCGGAGGCCCTGTTCATCGTTCCGTCGATGCCCGAGCTCGCCGCGCAGCACGCGCCGGTACGCGTCGCGTGGGACCTGCCGCGCGGCTGGGAAGCGTTCACCGGCTGGTCGGGCGGCATGTTCCGCGGCACGCGCACGCTCCTAAAGACGAACGTCCTGGCGGGCGAGATCGAGCGCCACCGAATCGCCGCATGCGGCGTCCAGGTCGAGCTCGGCGTTCACGGGGAATGGACCTTCGACCCCGAAACCCTTGTCGGTGATCTCGGACGACTGGCGTGCGCTGCCCGCATCCGGCTCGGCGAGCCCGACGTCGACCACTACACGGTATCCCTCGTTCAGGCTCGCTTCCCGATGACGAGCGGCAACCGCAACGGCCCGCATGCGATCGCCTTCGTTCACAGCGTGCCCGGTGGCGAGCCGCCGTCGACACGGCTTTTGGCGCACGAGCTCGTCCACCTGTGGCAGCGCTTCGACGCATCGGCCTGGTTCCAGGAGGGTGTTAACGACTACATGGCGTTGCGCCTGGCGCGCGAGGCGGACCTCCTCGACGACGCCGGATACACCGAGCAATTGGCCTCAATCGACTCCGTGTATCGCGCTCATCCTCGCCGCTCGGTCTGGTCGTTCGCCGACGAGGCGGTCGGAGCGCCGCCCTTCGGCCCCAGCGATGAGTATCTCGCCTATCGCAAGGGCGCGATCGTCGGACTGGGGCTCGATCGCGAGCTGCGCCTTCGCTCCGGCGGGCGAGTCGATCTCGCCGCGCTCTGGCGCGACATGAACGCGCGCGCGCGGTTCGGCCACGTGGCGTGGACCGACGACGACATCGCGACCCGGGCGGCCGCCCTCGCCGAGGGCAGCATGACCCACTTCTTCGATCATTGGGTAGCCGGCACCTCCGATCTGCCGCGTCCCGACGCTCTGCTGGTGAACCTTCCGGATCCGCCGACGCCCGCGCTAGATCACGCCGGCATCTCGACGCTGGCGGCCTTCGTCCAAACCGCGTTCGGCCGACTCTCCCGCTAGCCCCCCTGTTTCGGGGTAGCGCGCTAACCGCTCCGTCTCGTTCCCATCGCCACGCTATACTTCCGCTGGACGCGGGAGGAGGCGGGGGTGCCGGAGGAGAAGGCCGAGTCCAGCAGCTACGAGACGATCCGCCTGACCGTCGAGGCGCCAGTCGCGCGCCTGGTCCTCGCGCGACCGCCGCTCAACATCCTGAACATCGCCATGCTCGAGGAGATCGCGGACGCGCTGGACACGCTCGCTCCCCGGCGCGATTTACGGGCGATCGTGATCGGGGCTCAAGGAAAGGTATTCTCCGCGGGCGTCGACGTCGAAGACCACGTCGACGATCGCGTCCGGCCTATGATCGCGGCCTTTCATGGCGTGTTTCGTCGCCTTGCCGACCTCGAGGCTCCCACCGTTGCCGCGGTGCAAGGGCCGGCGCTCGGCGGCGGCTGCGAGCTGGCCGCTTTCTGCGACCTCGTCATTGCCGCCGACTCAGCGACCTTCGGCCAGCCCGAGATCCGTCTGGGTCTTTTCCCACCCGTCACCGCCGTCGCCTTCCACTATTTCGTCCGCGGCAAGAAGACGCTGGAGCTCATGCTCCTGGGCGAGACGATCGACGCCCATGAGGCAGGGCGGATAGGACTCGTCAACCGGGTCGTCCCAGCCGCCGAGCTCGAGCAGGCGGTCGAGGCGGTGGTCGGAAAGCTCGCCTCCTACAGCGGGACCGCGCTAAGGCTCGCCAAGAAAGCCTACTACGCCTCGGTCGACCGACCCTTCCATGAAGCGCTCGACCGAGCCGAGGAGATCTACCTGTCCGAGCTCATGGCGACCGAAGATGCGCGCGAGGGGATCGCCGCATTCCGCGGGAAGCGAACGCCGCGCTGGCGTGACACGTGAGGGCGGAGGCATGAGGGCGGCTCACGGTTCTAGATTCCCCGTATGAGCGAGGTCACACTGGTCCGGGGCGACGGGATCGGTCGCGAGGTGGTCGGCGCGGCCCTCCGGGTCCTCGACGCGGCCGGGGCGGCGTACAGCTGGGACGAACAGGTCGCGGGACTCGAGGCTGTGGAGCGCGGGCTCGACCCCCTGCCGGAAGAAACGATCGCCTCCTTTCGGCGGACCGGCCTGTGCCTCAAGGGACCGCTCACGACCCCGGTCGGGGGCGGCTTCCGCAGTGTCAACGTCGCCCTGCGGAAGGAGTTCGACCTCTTCGCAAACGTCCGGCCCTCGAAGACGATCCTGCCCGGCGGTCGATACGAGGACGTCGACCTGGTGATCATCCGCGAGAACACTCAGGGCCTCTACATCGGCGAGGAGCGCTACGTAGACGACGCCCATACAGCGGTCGAGTCGGTGGCTCGCGTGACGCGTGAGGCATCACGACGCGTGATCGCCTACGCCTTTCGCTTCGCGGCGGCCCGGCCGCGACGGAAGCTCACGCTCGTCCACAAGGCGAACATCCTCAAGCTCTTGACCGGGATGTTCCTCGGCGTGGGGCGCGAGCTCGCAGCCGAGCATCCCGAGGTCGAGTTCGACGATCGAATCATCGACGCGACGGCGATGCAGCTCGTTCTCGATCCGACGCGCTTCGACACCATCGTGACGACCAACATGTTCGGGGACATCCTCTCCGATCTCTGCGCCGGGCTGGTCGGCGGGCTCGGCCTCGCGCCGGCGGCCAACGTGGGGCAGAGCGCGGCGATGTTCGAGGCGGTCCACGGGTCGGCCCCCGACATCGCCGGCAAAGGGATCGCCAACCCGTCCGCCCTGATCTTCGCGGCGGCCATGATGTGCGACCACGTCGGTCAGCCCGAAGCCGGCCGACGCGCCCGCGAGGCCACCGAATCGGTGCTCCGCGAGCGACGCACGCTCACGCCCGACCTCGGCGGCACGTCGACCACCGAGACGTTCACCGACGCGGTCCTGGCGGCCATGCCGGCTGCTCGCTGAGCGACCGGCGGGTAGCGGGTCAGACCGGCAGCCCACTTCCCCCACCTGCTACATTCAGGCGCGACCCCCCGACCTCTTGAGGAGTATGGCGTTCAAAGGCGTCGATTACGTCGATCTGGAAAGCGAGTTCTCCTCCGAGGAGCGGATGGCCCGGGACACGGTGCGCCGTTTCGTGGACGAGCGCGTCCTGCCGGTCATCGAGGAAGCGTACCTCGAGGGACGCTTCCCCGAGGAACTGATCCCCGGCCTCGCCGAGCTCGGGGTCCTGGGCGCCAGTCTCCCCGAGGAGTACGGCTGCGCCGGGATGAACAGCGTCGCCTACGGGCTCATCACGCAGGAGCTCGAGCGCGGCGACAGTGGGATCCGCTCGTTCGCCTCGGTCCAGGGCGCGCTCGTCATGTATCCGATCTTCACCTTCGGCTCGGAGGAACAGCGGCGGCGCTGGCTCCCCGCCATGGCCAGGGGTGAGGCGATCGGATGCTTCGGCCTGACCGAGGCCGACTACGGCTCGAATCCCGGCGGGATGGCGACGCGCGCGATCAAGGACGGCGACGGATGGGTTCTCAACGGCTCCAAGATGTGGATCACCAACGGCTCGATGGCCCACGTCGCGGTGGTATGGGCGAAAACTGATGAAGGGATCCGGGGATTCCTGGTCGAGAAGGGGATGGACGGGTACGAGGCGAAGTCGATGCACGGCAAGCATTCTCTTCGCGCGAGCGACACCTCGGAGCTGGTGTTCAACGACGTGCGGCTGCCCGGCGACGCCGTGCTGCCGAAATCCGGCGGGCTCAAGAGCCCGCTCATGTGCCTGACCCAGGCGCGATACGGCATCGCCTGGGGCGCCGTCGGCTCGGCAATGGCGTGCTACGAGGAAGCGGTGCGGTACGCGAAGGAGCGGATTCAGTTCGATAAGCCGATCGCGAGCTTCCAGCTCGTGCAGGAGCGGCTGGTCGACATGCTCGAGGGCGTCACGCTCGGACAGATTCTGGCGTATCGCCTCGGACGCTTGAAGGACGAGGGCAAGCTCAAGCACACGCAGGTCTCGCTCGCCAAGCGTCACAACGTCATGATGGCCCGCAAGGTCGCCGCGTCGGCGCGATGGACGTTGGGCGCCAACGGCGTTCATTCCGAGTACCAGGTCATGCGCCACATGTGCAACATGGAGTCCGTCTTCACCTATGAGGGGACGCACGACATCCACACTCTCGCACTGGGAGAGGACATCACCGGAATCGCCGCATTCACTTGAGAGGATCGGGCACCTGAGACTTCGCGTTATGAACACCTTCGCATTGAATCAAAGGAGACAACGATGGCCGAAGCGAAGAAGCTGATCGGTGTCGAGAAGGGAGACGGGGTCGCCGTCTTCACCCTCGACGATCCGCCCGCGAACACCTATACGCACGAGATGATGAAGCAGCTCGACCTGGCGATCATCGAAGCGCGCTTCGACAACGACGTCCAGGTGATCATCGTGATCGGCGCGGGCGAGAAGTTCTTCTGCGCGGGAGCCAACATCGACATGCTCGCGAAGTCCGATCCGACGTGGAAGTACTATTTCTGTCTCCACGCCAACGAAACGCTGTCGCGCTTCGAGCACACGCCCAAGCTCGTGATCGCGGCGCTCAACGGTCACACCGTAGGGGGCGGGCTCGAGATCGCGATGTCGGCGGATCTGAGGGTTGCGCGCCGAGGTGCGGGCAAGATCGGCCTGCCCGAGGTGACCCTCGGCGTGCTCCCCGGTACCGGTGGGACCCAGCGGCTGACCCGCCTGGTCGGTAAGTCGAAGGCGATCGAGCTCATGGCGACGGGGCGCAACTTCGAGTTCGACGAGGCGAAAGAGATGGGCATCGTGAACCAGGTCATCGACGCCGAATCGCGCGACGCGTTTCTCGATCGGGTCAAGGAGTTCGCCGGTCAGTTCGCGACGCCCGGCAAGGCGGCGATGGCGGTCGGTCACATCAAGCGGGCGTGTCAATCGGGCGCCGAGGTGGCGATCGAGCAAGGGCTCGCGATCGAGCGCGAGCTTCAGGCCAAGCTGTTCTCTTCGAACGACGCCAAGGAAGGACTGAACGCGTTCGTCGAGAAGCGTAAGCCCCAGTTCGCGGGGCGCTGATGGCGGGGACGACGCAAACCGCGGCTCAGGTTCCCGACGTTCTCGCGCCGGGGCGGCTCTTCATCGCGGGCGAATGGGTCGATGCGGAGGGCGGGAAGACGTTCACGGTCATGAACCCGGCCCGCGCCGAGCCGCTCACTGAAGTCGCATCGGCCGGCGCCGCGGACGTCGACCGCGCCGTCGCCGCCGCCCGGGGGGCTTTCGACGAGGGCCCGTGGCGCCAGATGAGCCCGCGCGACCGCGGCCGTGTCCTGTGGGCGATCGCGCGCAAGCTCGAGGAACGGAAGAACGAGTTCGCCCGCGTCGAGACGCTGAACAACGGAAAGCCCTTGTTCGAAAGCGGGATCGACGTCGCGATGACGATCGAGACGTTCGAGTACTACGCCGGCTGGACGACCAAGATCGAAGGCGCCACGATCCCGCTGTCGACCGGCCCCCAGTTCGGCTACACCCTACGCGAGCCGGTCGGCGTCGTGGGTGCGATCGTCCCCTGGAACTTCCCTCTTAACCTCGCGTCGTGGAAAGTCGCGCCGGCGCTCGCCGCCGGCTGCACCGTGGTCCTCAAGCCCGCGAGCGAGACGCCGCTGACGGCGCTCCTCCTGGCGGAAGTCGCAGCCGAGGCGGGCCTCGCGGCGGGCGCGCTCAACGTAGTGACGGGGCGTGGCGCGATCGTCGGCGAGGGGCTGGTCGCGCATCCCGACGTCGACAAGATCGCGTTTACGGGTTCGACCGAGACCGGCAAGCAAATCGCTCGCGTGGCCGCCGAGACCGTCAAGCGCGTGTCGCTAGAGCTCGGCGGCAAGAGCCCCAACATCGTCTTCGCCGACGCCGATCTCGCCGTGGCCGCCAAAGGCGCGGTGAGCGGCATCTTCTACGGGAAGGGCGAGGTGTGCGCCGCCGGAAGCCGCCTCCTGGTCGAGCGTGGGGCGCACGACGAGCTCGTCAGCGCCGTAGCCGCGGGCGCGCGCAAGATGACGGTGGGCGATCCGTTCGAGAAGTCGACGCGCATCGGCGCCATCGTCTCCGAGAAGCAGATGGAGCGGGTTCTCGGCTACATCGAGAAGGGCCGCGCCGAGGGCGCGGAGGTCGTCGCCGGCGGTCAGCGCGCCGACGTCGGCTCCGGATGGTTCGTCGAGCCGACCGTATTCGATCGCGTCGAGCCCCACATGACGATCGCCCGCGAAGAGATTTTCGGACCGGTCCTCGCCACGCTGACGTTCGACGACGTCGAGGAGGCGATCGAGCGAGCCAACGATTCACCCTATGGGCTGGCGGCGGCGGTGTGGACCCGCGACATCAAGAAGGCGCATTACGTCGCGCACCGGCTCAAGGCGGGAACCGTGTGGATCAACACCTACAACCTCTATGACGCCGCCATGCCGTTCGGCGGGTACAAGCAGAGTGGGTACGGGCGCGACCTGGGGCGTCACGCGCTGGAGAACTATATGGAGACAAAAGCCGTCTGGGTCGACCTCCGCCGATGATTTCGGACGTGGAGGATCGTGAATCTCTGCGTTGCGCTCGTCGAGCCTCGCTGCGGCGTACATTGAACAGTACGCCTCGCTCACTCTCCTCGCGCGCCTTAATCTTCGCGATCCTGCACGTCCTCAAGCTTCCTGACCATGCGTAAGCGGTATCTGCTCGACACCAACGTGCTGCTCCACGATCCCAAGGCGCTGACGTCTTTTCAGGACAACGTGGTCCTGCTGCCGATCTACGTCATCGAAGAGATCGATGGGTTCAAGAAGGAGGCTTCGCGGCTCGGGGAGAACGCGCGCTGGATCAGCCGTTTCCTCGACAGCCTGCGTCAGAGCGGGTCCCTGGCGGTCGGCGTGCCGCTCGACAACGGCGGACGCCTTCGCGTCGTGTTCGACCCCGACGAGCCGCACCGGATCGGCCTCCGTCCCAATGGATCGATCGACAACGAGATCCTGCGGATCGCCAAGCGCATCGAGTCGGACGACGATTCGCCGCTGATCCTGGTCACCAAGGACATCAACCTGAGGATCAAGGCCGACGCGCTCGGTCTGGCGGCGGAAGATTACGTGACCGACCGCGTGCGTCTGGACGAGCTGTACACCGGCCAGAGGGAGGTCGAGCTTTCGTCGGCCGAGATCGCCGCCTTCCGCGCCGAGGGATGGCTGCCGATCCCCGAGAGCGACTTCTCGCCCAACGAGTACATGCTACTCAAGGATGCGGAGGACAGCTCTAACACGGCGCTCGGCCGCGCCGACACGCTGGGCGGCCGAATCCAGGCCCTGATCGACGTCCAGGGCGGTATCCAGGGGATCCGGCCGCGGAACAAAGAGCAATACTTCGCGCTCGATGCCTTGCTCGACCCCTCGATCCTGCTCGTTACGATCATGGGCAAGGCGGGGACGGGAAAGACGCTGCTCGCGCTCGCGGCCGGACTCGACCAGGTGCTCTCGCGCGGCCCCTACCGCCATCTCCTCGTCTCGCGGCCGACGTTCCCGATGGGAAAGGACATCGGCTACCTGCCCGGCACCGTCGAGGAGAAGCTCAATCCCTGGATGCAACCGATCTACGACAACCTCGCGCTGCTTCTGGAGTCGCGGGACGGCGATGGCGCGCGCTCGGTCGATGAGCTCGTACGGCAGGACATCCTCGCGGTCGAGCCTCTGACCCACATCCGAGGACGTTCCATCCCCCAGCGCTTCATGCTGGTCGACGAGGCGCAGAATCTCACACCCCTCGAGGTTAAGACGATCCTCACGCGAGTCGGCGAGCGTACCAAGCTCGTTCTGACGGGGGATCCCTGGCAGATCGACACCCCCTACATGGACTCCTCGACCAACGGCTTCAATCACGTCGTCCATCACTTCCGCGACGTCCCGCTGGCGGCCCACGTAGAGCTCAGAAAGGGCGAGCGCTCCAAGCTCGCCGAATACGCCGCAAACCTGCTGTGAGCCGACGAGGGCATGGGACCGCTCGTGCCCTACCAATGCACGACGATTCGTGGATAACGCGTGGATAACCTGTGGAGAAGCGGCCCTTGGACGTGGAGGATCGAGTGCCGGGTGTGGACGCGTGGGTCGAAACGATGTGGGCACCGCGACAACCTTCCCGGCGGCATGTGCTTGGCAGTGTCACGTCCTGTGACGGTTGATCTGGAGTGTGTCAATGCGGGCCGCGCCAACCGTTTGCAGAATTGTGACGTCGATCCTGTAACTCGTTTTAGCACAATGGTTTGACGGGGGGATGAGGGTCGGGTATACTCGCCGCGAGGGTCGGACGACGACCCGGTACCTGACACCGACACTCGGTCCACGGGCGCTCCGGTAGAGCCCGCGGACGTTCCTCAGACAGGATCACGGCACGGTAACGTGACCGGCCCTGTCGCCGTAAGGTCGGGACGCCGCGGATTCGAAGCTCGTGGAAAGAGAAGGTGTAAGAAGCGCAGAAGGGTTGCGGCTCCCGCAAGGGAGCGGCAGCACCGGCGCGCGGATCGATACCCTGAGGGACCGGCGGCCGCCCCGGGTGACCGGGACGGCTGAAAAGTCCGCGAGGGGAGCGCCTTCGGGCGCAACGCGTTGCCGGAACGCCCTAGAGCGCAGAACCTCAAGGGGGCATCGAGCGATCGTGCGGCTAAACCCCGCTCGATCGTGACGGACTCTCGCGGGGAGCAAAGCCCTGAAGCCGGGTCCGCACCCGGCTCACGCGACCTTCGGGTCGCGCGAGTCGCGCGGGTAACGGCAGGAGGGCAACGGACGCCGAAAGGCGTTGCGGCTCCGTCGAGAGGGAGAAGCCTCGAAGAGGGAACCCCAAGAGCGTTACCGGTCCTAACGGATCGGAAGGTCGCGGGAGACGAAACGCGGCACGAGGGTGCGAAACCCTGAAGCCGCACCCGAACCGGGACGAGGCAAATCCCGGGTAAGTGGGCTCCCGCTTCCGCAAGCGCTGAAGGGGCAGAAACCCCAGGGAGGCGCCGTCGCTCGAGAGAGCTTCGGCAAGCCGTCCCCGGTCATACTCTGAAGGGGAGGGTAACCCGAAGAGAGGCGCAGCGCGGACGTCTATGACTTCGCGCAGCCCCGTCGAGTTCGGAAGACCCCAAGGCCGGCCTTCGGGAACGGCGAAGGGGGAGCGCGGAACCCATGACCGCGCTACGATTCGACGGCACGACCTCTGAACGGGAGGCCAACCCCACGAGAGGAGGCGCTGGTCGGGTAACCGGCCGTGCGCAGCCGGGTTCGGTGACGTCTTCGAAGGGGAGCCAGGAGCTGGGCGACCGTTCGGCCCTCATTTTTTGCGTTAAGCGCAGCGCGTCGAGAGCCGCCCGGTGAGCGCCGGGCGGCTCGTTTTTGGGGGCTGTGCTACTTCGCTCGAACGCTGGATCGTCGCCGAGCGCTGATCGATATTCCCGCCTCCGTGCGCACACGCTACGACCGCCCTACTTATCTCTGCGCCCCCGTGCGCACGCCGATCGGCCGCTTCGGCGGCGCGCTGCTGGAGAAAACGGCGGCCGACCTCGGGGCCCACGCGGCGAGCGCGGCGTTGATGCGCGCGGGCCTCGATCCAGCGCGCATCGATCTGACGATCATGGGTAACGCCCGCCAGGCGGGCGTAGGTCCCAACGTCGCGCGCCAGATCGCCCACCGCGCCGGCATACCCCATGAGAAGCCGGCCTTCACCGTCAACCAGGCGTGCGCTTCGTCGCTCGTCGGGATCATCCTGGCGTGGCAGCAAGTGGCGCTCGGGGACGCCGAGATCGTCCTCGCGGGTGGCACCGAGTCGATGTCGAACACCCCGTATCTGCTCACCGGCGCACGTTGGGGCTACCGGCTGGGGCACGGCGAACTGATTGACGGCATGTACCGGGACGGATTCCTGTGTCCCTTGTGCGGCGAGCTTATGGGCGCGACCGCCGAGATCCTGGCCGACCGCTACGGGATCCCGCGCGAGGAGCAGGACCGCTACGCGGTCGAGAGCCAGCGCCGTTGCGAGGCGGCCCGAGAACAGGGAATCTTCGACGCAGAGGTCGCGCCTTTCCCCGGGCTCCTCGAGCGCGACGAGCACCCGCGGGCGGGATCGACGCTCGAGAAGATCGCCAAGCTCCCACCCGTCTTCCGCGAGAACGGCACTGTCCACGCCGGGAACTCGAGCGGGATCACCGATGGAGCGGCCGCGCTAGTCGTGGCCTCGGAGGCGGCAGTGGAGAAGTACGGACTCGACCCTATTGGTCGATGCGTCGACTGGACGAACGTCGGCGTCGAGCCCGAGATCATGGGCATCGGCCCCGTGCCAGCGGTGCGCACCCTCCTCGAGCGTCAGGCGCTCGATCTCGCCGAGATCGACCGGATCGAGCTCAACGAGGCGTTTGCCGCCCAGGTCCTGGCCGTCGGCAGCGACCTCGACCTCGACTGGGAGCGTGTCAACGTCAACGGCGGGGCGATCGCGCTCGGTCACCCGATCGGCGCGACCGGCGCCCGGATCGTGGTTACGCTCCTGCACGAAATGGACCGGACCGAAAGCCGGCTCGGGATCGCCACGCTGTGCGTGAGCGGCGGTCTGGGCACCTCGCTCCTCGTGGAGCGGGCGGCGTGATGCCGGCCAGGGTGGCGGGGACCCGGGGCTGCGCGGCGTGACCGCCCAGACGGCCGGAGCCGTCGACGTCTCGCGCGAGGGATCGGTCGCCACGGTCCT
>JBHEOA010000004.1:0-15105 GCA_046261835.1 Gemmatimonadota bacterium | reverse complement strand
TAGTACCCCTCGCGGTTCTGGACCCACTCGAAGTAGCTGACCGTGACGCCGCCGGCGTTGGCCAGGATGTCGGGGATCACGAAGACTCCCTTGTCGTCGAGAATGGCGTCGGCGGCGGCGGTCGTAGGACCGTTGGCTCCCTCGCAGATGAGGCGGGCCTGGATGCGGGACGCGTTCATGCGCGTGATCTGGTTCTCGATGGCAGCGGGGACCAGAACCTCGCACGGGACTTCCAGCAGCTCCTCGTTCGTCACCTCTTCCCCGCCCGGGAAGCCGGATACGGTGCGATTCTCCGCGTGCCAACCCGCAAGCAACTCGAGATCGAGGCCAGCGGGGTTGTGGACCCCGCCATCGAGATCGCTCACCGCCACGATCGTCATCCCCTGTTCCCTGCACAGCCGCGCCGTCGTCGAGCCGACGTTGCCGAAGCCCTGAACCGCCACGCGCGTCCCGGCGACGGGCATCCCCAGGTGCTCGAGGGCCTCCAGGATCACCAGCATACAGCCGCGGCCCGTAGCATCGCGGCGTCCAAGCGACCCTCCCATCTCGACCGGCTTACCGGTCACGACGGCTGTGACGGTGTGGTGGACGTGCTGGCTATACGTGTCCATGATCCACGCCATCACTTGCTCGTTGGTGTTGATGTCCGGCGCGGGAACGTCCCTCTCCGGACCGAGCATCGTCATGATCTCGGCGGTGTAACGGCGAGTAAGCCCTTCGAGCTCCCGCTCCGACATCTGCGATGGATCGCAGACCACCGCGCCCTTGGCGCCCCCGAAGGGGACGTTGACGACCGCGCACTTCCAGGTCATCCAGGCAGCCAGGGCGTTTACCTCCTCGAGGGTCACATCGGGAGAGTAGCGAATGCCGCCCTTGGCGGGGCCGCGTGCCGTGTTGTAGTGGACTCGATAGCCGGTGAAGACCTCGATGTCGCCGCTGTCGAGCTTGACGGGACACGAGACGATGATCTGCTTGTCCGGGTGGCGCAGAATGCGATAGAGACCGGGCTCGAGATCGAGAAGCTCCGCCGCACGATCGAACCGCGACATCATCGCTTCGAAAGGATTGCGCTCGTCCAGGACGACGGCGGCTTCCGGTTTCATCATGAAAGCTCCTCGAATTGGTCTGGCGACAGGATCGTATCGCGCTGGAAGGCGGGTCCATATCGGGGTGTGAGGCGCTGAAATGTAGATCCCGGCTCTCCTTGCGCAAGATCGCCGAGGCCACGACGAGAGAAGAGCCCTGCGATACCGCTTCCCAGATCCAGGATGTCGACCTCGCGCAGGGTCGGCGCGGGGGCCGAGCTCACGCGATCGATCCGCCCATCGCGTCGCGGACCAGCTCACGCAGGAGCTCGGGATCGCGCGGCACCAGACGCCGGCGGAGCACTCCGACCGGCCGGCCGTCGAACCACTCGGGGTCGAGTTTCACGCCGTCCTTCTCGGTCGTCACGAAGGCTGCTTCCGGGTGATCCTCGAGAAGGGCGCGGATGTGGGCGGGACGATAGGACCAGTGGTCGGGAAAGACGGCCAGGTGTGCGATCGCGTGCCCGACGTCGGCTGCCGATCGCACCACCGACGAAGGGCGCGCGACGCCGGCGAAGGCGACGATCTCTCGCCCCTCGGGGTCGAACGGGGTCTGCCGTCGCTCGAGCCAGGCTTCCAGCGCCTGAGTCCCCTTGCTCTCCCACGAGGCGGCGGTTCCGGGTACATCGCTCCACCACGCCGCGAAGGCCGCGCCGATCGTGCCCTCGGGCCAGGCGCGCCCGCGCGGATCCTCCCCCACGACGACCCACGCGCCGAATGCGGGGCGCCACGCTGGCCCTTGCCGCAAGGGTCCGGCGGGAAGGCAGCGCGCGGGCGCCTCGAGGTCCTCGACCGTGAACGTGACCAGATCGAGGGCCCGCGCCACGCGGCGATGCTGGAGCGCGTCATCGAGCAGGAAGACGTCGGGCCGCGTGCGGGCAACCAGCGCGTGCGCGGCACGCGCCCGGTTGGCCGCGACTCCGACCCAAACGCCGCGGCGGGCGAGGAGCGCGGGTTCATCGCCCGCCGATCGCGCGAGTATGGGACTGGGGAGCCCAGGCGGCAGGACCCATACGCCGCCGACCTCGCGGCCGTAGCCACGGGTCAGGACCGCGGCCGCGACTCCCGGTGGAAGCCCGGCGGCAATGAGCCACTCGACCAGGCTCGTCTTCCCGCCCCCTCCCACGGTGACGTTCCCGATCGCGATCGTAGGGGCGGGTAGTCGTATCGAGCGGCGCGTTCCCGCCAAGCGCCGGCGGGCAATCGCGTCCCACGCCGCCGAGACGGGAGTGGAGATCCCGCGCCAGGCGGCTCCAGCGGGGCCGCCGCCGCCGTAGAGCGTTCGCCGCGCCCAGCCGCGGATAGGGGCGCGTTCCTCGACCGGCGGAGTACGGAAGCCGACGCCGTTTCCGCTGCTCACCGCTTTCGCCCTGTAGGAGGGACACGCCTCACGAGCCGAGAATCACGGATCCGAGGCGCGAGCGTTCGCGCGCTAAACCGTGACGCCGCGCTCCGATTCGGCGATGAAGGTCAGGAAGCGCACGATCTCGGGATAGGGATGAAGCTCGTCCCGCGCCCGCTCCAAGGCTTGACCTATGTTGAGCTTGGATTGGAAGAACAGTCGATAGGCGCGCTTGAGCTCCGCCTTGACGTTCTCCGGAAAGCCGCGCCGGTCGAGGCCCACGGCATTGAGTCCGAAAAGTTGAATCGGGTTCCCAGCAGCTTTGACGAACGGCGGGATGTCCTTCTGGACGCGCGACCCGCCGCCCACGAAGGCGTGCGCCCCGATGCGGACGAACTGGTGGACCGGCGTCATCCCTCCGATAATCGCCATCTCGTCAACTGTCACATGGCCGGCGAGGTTGACGGCATTCGAGAGGATCACGCCGTCGCCGATCTGACAGTCGTGCGCGACGTGGACGTACGCCATGAGGAGGCATCCGTCGCCGATCTGCGTGCGGCCGAGCGCACGCGTCCCACGACTCACGGTAACGAATTCCCGGATGACGGTGTCGCTGCCGATCACGCACACCGTATGCTCGCCCTCGTACTTCTTGTCCTGCGGGTCGCCCCCGACCACGGCGCCGTAGTGGATCTCGCATCGTTCACCGATCGTGGTGTCCTGGACGATCACCGCGTGAGGGAGGACGCGCGTGCCAGATCCGATCCGAGTCCCCGGGCCGATGATGGCATACGCGCCGATCTCGACGTCGTCTCCAAGCTCGGCCGTCGCGTCGAGGAGCGCGGTGGCATGCACGCGCTCGGCCAGGGACTTCTTCACTTAGGGACGAGCGAAGCCATGAGCTCGGCTTCCGCGACAACGTTGCCGTCGACACGGGCCACTCCCCGCATCTTGCAGTGAGTTCCGCGGCGCCGTATCAGCTCGAGCTCGCACACGAGCTGGTCGCCGGGACGCACTGGCTGACGGAACCGCACGTGGTCCAGGCCGGTGAAGTACACAACGTTGCCTTCGGGGTCGTCGACCAGACTCATGAGGAGGACGCCGCCGACCTGTCCCATCGCTTCGACGATCAAAACGCCCGGCATGACTGGATGATCGGGAAAATGACCCTCGAAAAAGGCTTCCGAGATCGTCACGTTCTTGTATCCCACCACCCGTTTCCCCTCCTGCATCTCGACAATCCGGTCGACGAGGAGGAATGGATAGCGGTGCGGCAGAACGCTCATGATCTGCCCGATGTCGAGGACCGGAGCTCGTCCGGGCGCAGCGATCGCTCGGGAGGTCGGACGCCCGTCCGTTGTGCTCTCGTGTCGTGGGCGGACACGACCCTCGCGAACGGAGATTCCTCGGCCGCCGTTGCTCAATTCCATTCTTCGCTTCAGAAGCTGCACCAGCGCCAGATGCGTTCGGTGGCCGGAGCGGCGCGCTACGATGTGCGCCACGATATCGACGTTGAGCAGCTTCAGGTCGCCTAGCAGATCGAGGATCTTGTGGCGGACCATCTCGTCGGGATATCGCAGATGATCTTCGTTGAGGATCTCGTCGTCCCCAATGACGACCGCGTTGCGCAGGTTCCCCCCTCGAATCAGCCCCGCGGACTTGAGCTTCTCGATCTCATGCAGGAAACCAAACGTGCGCGCAGGGGCGATCTCCTTCTCGAACACGTCGGGTGTGATCTCGAATGACTCGAACTGGTGGCCGACGAGCGGGTGATCGAAATCGATCGAAAGGGACACCTGGAGACGATCGGAAGGAAGAAGCGTAATCTCGACATCACCGTCCTGGTAGAAGATCGCTTCCTCCACGCGGTAGCGGCGTCTGACGGCATCGAGCTCGACGATACCGGCCTGCTTGAGTGCATCCCAAAACGGCAGACTCGAGCCGTCCCCGACGGGCGGCTCGGAGGAATCGAGCTCGATCCTCAGATTGTCGATTCCCGCGACCGCGAGCGCAGCCAAAACATGCTCGATCGTATGGACTTTGCAGCCGTCGATGCCGATCGAGGTGCCGCGCTCGACGCCGATCACGTGATCGGGATCAACGACGATTTCAGGATGATCCTCAAGGTCGACGCGTACGAACCGGATTCCCGAGTCGGCGCGGTCGGGGACGAACGACATGTGACACTGATTACCGGTATGCAGCCCGATCCCCGAATACGTGACAGGCTGCGCGATAGTCCTCTGGCGGTCGCTCATCGTTTGCACACCGTGGAGAAGGGCGCCTTTAGCGCCGGCTCAGATCGTGGAGCTTGCTCTCGAGCGCTCGGATGCGTTCGAACAACTCGGGCAACCGGGCGGTCAACGCGTGAAGGCGGAGCTGCTGCTTGTGAGGACGGGCGGGGTAGCCCGAAACCTCGGCGCCCGACGGCAGGTCGCCGAACACCCCTGCCTGGCCGCCGATCCTCACACCATCGCCGATCTTGGCGTGCCCGCCGATGCCGGCCTGCCCGCCGATCACCGCGTAGTCGCCGATCCTCGTGCTCCCCGCAATCCCAACCTGTGCGACGATGATCGAATCGCGGCCAATCTGAACATTATGAGCGACGTGCACGAGGTTGTCAATTTTCGTTCCCTCGCCGATGACGGTGTCTCCCAGCGCTCCGCGATCGATCGTGACGTTGGCGCCAATCTCCACACCGTCGCCGATGACGAGCCCACCGCGTTGAGGGACGGCATGATGCCGACCCGTCGTGTCGGTAGCATACCCGAACCCGTCCGCTCCCAGCACGGTACCGCTCTGGATTACGCAGCCTCGGCCCAGGTGCGTTCCTCGATGGACCGTAACGCGCGAGAAGAGGCGAGTTCCTTCGCCGATGACGACACCTTGCTCGATGATCGACCCCGCGCCGATCACCGCCCGCGGCCCGATATGCGCGCCGTACTCGACGATCGCCAACGGCCCAATCGTCGCGTCGTCGGCGATGAGTGCGCCGGCATCCACGACTGCGCTCGCGTGGACACCCGGACCCGGTCGCTCATCGGGGACGAGAAGGTCGATCGCCCGCGCGAACGCGAGGTATGGATTGTCGCTCCGGAGGATGTTATGGCCGTCGAGCATTTCGTCGGAACCCGCGACGATGCCGCCGGCGGCGGAGCGAATCGCCGAAGCTCGGTAACGAGGGTTGGCGAGGAACGACAGGTCGGTGGGCCCGGCCAAGTCCAGACCCGCGACGCCCTTCACCTCGACTCGGGGATCGCCGTCCAGTCTGGCGTCGATCGCCTGCGCCAGATCGCCGAGTGTATAGGTGGGCATCGAAGGAGCCACTCCCCCGCGAACGCCGGGCTCCAGCCTCAGCGTGACGGGCTCGAGGCCTGGGTTCCGCGCAACCGCTGGACGACCTGGTCGGTGATGTTGAGTGCCGGATCCCCCGCCACGAGCGCCCCGTCATTGAGGTCGAAGATCAGCGCGTAGCCCCCTTCCGCGCGAACCTGGTCGATGGCGACGTTGACCCGCTCGATGATCGGCTGCATGAGCTCCGCCTGCCGCTTTGCGGCTTCTCCGTCGGGTCCGAACTTGGTCTGGAAGTACTGCTGAGCCTGCTGCTCGAGCCGCAGCATCTCCTCCTGCTTCTCGGTCTTCACCTCGGGGGAGAGGATGACCTCCTGCTTCTTGTAGTCCTCGAACAGCGTATGCAGCTCGGTCCGCTTGACCTGAAGACTGTCGGTCCAGGCCTGGGTCGCCCGGTCGAAGGCCTGTTTGGCCTCCTCGTATCCGGGCGCCTGCTGGACCAGCTCTTCGCTGTCGACGTAGGCGATCTTGAGATCGGTGGTCCCCTGCGCACGCGCAGCGGCGGGCAGCATCGCTGCGGCCGCAGCCGCGACAACGATCATATCGAGTGCACGCATCGTTCTACGCCCCTCCGTGCTGTTGTTATGAGATAAACAAATAAAGCCCCGGGAACGCTCAAAATGGTATCTCCCCGTTTGGGATACCGGGGCGTCACGACAAGGACACCCGAGACGGACTTGGAATATACGCCGCGCCACCCTGCTTCGAGGATGCCCGACCGAGGGGGCAACGAAGCGGGGTACCCCTGGAGTCCGTCGGGTCATTTCGCCGCCTAGCGTAGCAGGTTGCCGAATCGGAAATGGAACTCCCACCCAGGATCCCTCTCCCCGCTGGGGCCGAAACGATCGAACCCGTACCCGAGATCGATGCCCAGCGGGCCGAACCCCGGCAGATCGATCTGCAGTCCCACCCCCGCACCACGCTTGAGGTCGGCGAAGGTGACCTGGCGGAACTCGCGGAAGACGTCCCCCGCGTCGAAGAACACCGATGTGTAGATCGTATCTGTGATCTTGATGAAGTGCTCGGCCGTCATCAGCACGTACGCGTTGCCACGGTCGTTGCACGGCACTCCGTCGACCCCGCCGGCGGTTACGGTGACGCAGTTCTCCCGATAGCCGCGGAGGCCTTCCGACGGCGGTTGAACGCCGCCCAAAACGAACTGCTCGCTGAGCGGCACGAACCGTGTCTCGCGAATACCGCCGACCTTGAATACCAGGTTCAGCACCGTGCGCTCGTTGATGGTCGGCGCGAACCACGAGGTCTCGAACAGGTACTTCTGGAATCCTACCGAGCCACCCAGCGGGCCACCCGACATATCGACCGTAACGCTGTGCCTGGCCCCTTGGATCGGGTGCAGTCGCGGGAGCCGCGTGTCGCGCACCAGCCCCACCGTCACGCCCGAGTCGGTCCGCGGGTACTCCTCCCCGAACTGGGTGTCGTCATCGTCGACCGCGGCGAGGTCGATTCTCTGCCACTTGTAACCGTAGTAGAAGCGACTGGCGTCGTCCCACGGCAGAGGGGTACCGAAGCGGACGCTTCCGCCCAGCAGGTCCTGCCGGAACGGGCTGTTGATGTACCGCCGGTCGATGTTGAAGAACGAGACCGACATCGACGTCTTGGAGCCGAGAAACACGGGTTCGGTGTAGGCGAGCTCCAGGTTGTTGTTTCGCCGTCCGAACTCCCAGCGTATGCTTCCCAGCTTCCCCTGCCCGAAGAGGTTCGGCTGCTCGTAGCCGATGAATCCAGAAAGTCCCGTCCCGCCGCCGATCGCTGCTCCCAGGGTGAGTGATCCGGTGCGTCGCTCCCGGACCTCGAAGGTCAGATCGATATCGCCTGTCTCCTGGTTGGCCACTCGCGTCGTGGGGGTGATTCCCGGCTCGAAGAAGCCGAGACCCTCGAGTGAGAGGAGGCTATTGCGGACGTCGTTTCGACGGAATCTCTCGCCAGGGACCACGAACAGCTGTCGGCGGATCACCGACTCGTGAGTCACCGTGTTTCCGCGAATCGCCACCTCATGGACCTTCGCCGGACTCCCCTCCCTGATCATCCATGTGAGATCGATCACGGTCGTATCCGGTCGCACCTGCCTGACGGGCTGGACCTGCGCATAGATGTAGCCGTCATCGGCGTAGAGGTTGAGCATGTCCTCCTGGGTTTGGTTGATCGCCGTGGCATTGAACACCTCACCCGTCTGGAGCCGCTGGAAACGCTCGAGATCGATGCGCGAGAAGCGCGTATTTCCTTCGATCGCGACCTCCCCCAGGCGGTACTGCGGGCCCTCGTCGACGTACACGACGAGATGCATCTCACCTTCCCGGGGATCGACTTGCAATGAGTCTCCGATCACCCGCATGTCGAGATAACCATTCTTCTGGTATTCCGCTGGCAGCCGCTGGCCGAGATCGTCGCGCCACGCCGACTCCACGAACTCCCCGTCCTGCCAGAACCAGAACCCTTCGGTCTCGGTCTCGAGCGCGTCGCGGAGGCGACCGTCGGAGAGCGCCTGATTGCCCTCGAATTGAATCGAGGCGACCGCGACCTTGCGCCCTTCCCGCACGCGAACCTCCACCGCGGTGGAGTCGGCTCCCGGCCGAGTGGGAGCCAGCTCGGCTTCCGCCAGGTAGAAACCTTCATGACGGTACAATGCTTCGACGTCTAGGCGCGCCTGGTGAAGCCGGTGTTCCAGGAGCCGATCCCCCCGCTTGAGGCCGACGGCCTTATCGAGATCCTCATTGTCGACCTCCTCGACTCCCTCGAGCTGGACGCCCGTGATCACGGGGGCCTCGACGACCGAGAGGACCACGGCCACGCCGGCGTTCCCCGCCGGACGGGTCGCCAGCGCGACATCGTTGAAGAGATCGGTTTCCCAAAGGGAACGCACCGCCCGTTGCATCGAGCGGGGCGAGAGAGGCTGACCCACCGCGAGCC
The DNA here is from genome assembly GCA_046261835.1 of Gemmatimonadota bacterium. GTDB lineage: Bacteria > Gemmatimonadota > Gemmatimonadetes > JACCXV01 > JAHWKZ01 > JBHEOA01. The sequence goes on along the minus strand of JBHEOA010000004.1, from coordinate 6,399 downwards.
CTGACAGCGCGCGCACGCGCTCGGGGTCGATCGTTCGCGGGCCTTCGACGACGATGTCCGAGATCGGTGGGCCCTCCTGGGGGAGGGCAGCGGCCGGCGCTAGCAGCGCCAGGCCGAGGACGACCCAACGCGCCCGCGTCCTACCCCACCTCTCCCTGGACCGACTCCTCCGTCGCGGCGATCGGAAGGTGGACATTGAACTTGAGACGGTCGTTGGAGACTTCGATCACAACTTCGTCCCCTGGGGCAAAGCGACCCTGGAGCAGTTCCTCGGACAGCGGATCCTCGAGGTAACGCTGGATCGCTCTCTTGAGCGGCCGTGCGCCGTACTTGTCGTCGAAGCCCTTTTCGGCGAGGAACTCCTTCGCCTCGTCGGTCAGGACGAGTTTGAGTCCTCGATCCTCGAGTCGGCCGATGACGTCGGCGAAGAGGATGTCGACGATCGCCTTGATGTGCTCGAGGCTGAGCGGATGGAAGACGATCGTCTCGTCGATGCGGTTCAGGAACTCGGGGTTGAACGTCTTGTTGATCTCGTCCTTGACGGCCTCCTCAATCTGAGTGATGCGCGCTCCTTCGGTTGGCTTCTGGAAGCCCAGCGCACGCGCCCCGGTGATGCGCCTCGCCCCGATGTTCGAGGTCATGATCACGACCGTGTTCTTGAAGTCGATCTTCCGCCCGTAGTTGTCCGTGATGTGCCCCTCGTCGAGGATCTGGAGCAGGATGTTGAACACGTCCGGATGGGCCTTCTCGATCTCGTCGAGGAGAACCACCGAGTAGGGCTTCCGCCGTACCTCTTTGGTCAGATATCCGGAATCCTCGTAGCCGACGTACCCCGGAGGCGCCCCAAGCAGCCGGCTCACGGTGAACTTCTCCATGTACTCCGACATGTCGATCCGGATGAGGGCATTCGGATCGGCGAAGAGGAACCGCGCCAGCGCGCGCGCTAGTTCGGTCTTCCCCACGCCCGTGGGACCGCTGAAGATGAACGACCCGATGGGACGGCGCGGATCCTTGAGTCCGGCGCGTGTGCGCCGAATCGCCTTCGAGATCGCCTGGATCGCCGCATCCTGGCCGACGATGTGCTCGTGGAGCTTGTCCTCCATGTGGAGCAGCCGCTCGGTCTCCTCCTCGCGCAGGCGAATGACCGGCACACCGGTCCAGCGGCTGACGATGAATGCCACGTCTTCCGTCATCAGCGTAGGCCGGTCCATGTGGTTCCCGCGCTCCCATTCGAGCTTCTTGCGCTTGATCGTGGATTTGAGCTCGCGCTCGCTGTCGCGGAGCTTCGCGGCCGTTTCGTAGTCTTGGGCTTTGATCGCCTGGTCCTTCCGCGTGATGATCTCCTGGACCTGTTCCTCGAGCGCGATCAGCTCGGGCGGCGGGACCTGGCTCGCTAGATGAACTCGCGCGCACGCCTCGTCGATGACGTCGATCGCCTTGTCGGGCAGGAAGCGATCGGTGATGTACCGGTCGGAGAGTCGCGCCGCTGCGTCGATGACGCCGTCGGGGATCTCGACGTTGTGATGATCGGAGTAGCGCGGCCTCAAGCCCTTGAGGATCGCGATCGTCTCATCGATCGTCGGCGGGTCGACGATGACCGGCTGGAAGCGCCGCTCCAGCGCCCCGTCCTTCTCGATGTACTTCCGGTACTCGTTGAGGGTCGAGGCGCCGACGCACTGCAGCTCGCCCCGTGCGAGGGCGGGCTTGAGCATGTTCGAGGCGTCGATCGCCCCCTCCGCCGCTCCTGCCCCGACCAACGTGTGCAACTCGTCGATGAACAGGATGATGTTCTTCGCCTGTTTGATCTCGTTGATGACAGCCTTGAGGCGCTCCTCGAACTGGCCACGATACTTGGTCCCGGCGATCACCGCCGCCATGTCGAGGGAAAGCACGCGATGGTCGCGCAACGAGTGGACGATGTCCCCCGCGGTGATGCGCTGCGCGAGGCCCTCGACGATGGCGGTCTTGCCTACGCCAGGCTCGCCGATCAGGACCGGGTTGTTCTTCTTGCGGCGGGAGAGCACTTCGATGACGCGCTCGATCTCCTTCTCGCGACCGATGGTCGGGTCGAGCTCGCCCTCGCGGGCGAGGTCGGTCAGGTCGCGGCAGAAATGGTCGAGGGCGGGAGTCTTCGATTTCTTCTCGCTGGGCTTCGACGTCTGGCTACCGCCTTCCATGGAACTCAACTCCCCTCCGAGCAGGCGGATTGTCTCTTGTCGGGCGAGGTCGATCGTCACGCTGACTTCCTCCAGAACCTGGGCCGCAACCCCCTTCTCTTCCCGCAGCAGGCCGAGCAGCAGGTGCTCGGTTCCTACGTACGAGTGCTTCAGACTGCGCGCCTCGGCGACCGAGAACTCGAGCACTTTCTTGGCGCGAGTCGTGTACGGCACTTCGTCCGCCGTCATGTCGCTCTTGCCGGGCTCGACCCGCTCTTCCACCCGCTGGCGCAGATCATCGAGATCGACGTTCAGGTTCGTCAAGATCGCCGCCGCGACGCCTTCCCCTTCGCGGATCAGACCCAGCAGGATATGCTCGGTCCCGACGTAGTCGTGCTGAAGTCGGGTGGCCTCCTCACGGGCCATCGACAGAACCTTGCGCACTCGGTCAGTGAAGTTCGAATTCATTCGTCTGAATCTACTCGTCTGTGTCCAGAATATCGCGTATTGTCCTGGCGCGCTCGATCTCACGCTCACGCTTGTGAAGCATGCGGCCCGCGCGTCTCTCCAAATGTGCCGTTTGCGTCCAGAGCAAGAGCTCGTTGAGCTTTGATACCCTGATGTCAGGGAGCAGTTTCATGCTGACCCCCAACCGCACGGCCGACAGCAAGTTCATCATCTCGTCGAACGAAATCGACCGGGCGTGACGCAGGAGCCCGTAGGCTCGCCATACCTTGTCCTCGATCTCGTCCAGGGCGTCCCGCGCAAGGACCTGGCGGGCGTTCTCCTCGTACTCGATCACCTGCCGAGTGATCTGTGCCAGATGCCCCACCAGTTCCTCCTCGCTCTTACCGAGCGTGGTCTGATTCGACAGCTGAAAGTAGTTGCCGATGACGTCGGAGCCCTCCCCGTAGAGTCCACGGAACGTCAGACCGATCTGTGCCAGACCCTGGAGCACCTTGTGGATCTCCCGCGTCAGGACCAACCCCGGGAGGTGAATCAGGACCGAGGCACGCAGCCCGGTGCCCGTGTTCGTCGGGCACGACGTCAAGAAGCCAAAGCGATGATGGTACGCGAACTGAACGCGGGAACGGAGCGCCGCTTCCGCTCGACTGGCGATCTGCCACGCCGTCTCGAGCTGGAAGCCCGACGTGAGGGCCTGGATTCGGACGTGATCCTCTTCGTTGATCAAGAGCGCCAGCCGCCCACCATCGCCGATCAGCAAGGCGCTCGAGGCCTTGAATTTGACCATCTCTCGACTGACCAGATGCCGCTCGAGGAGCAGCGTCGTGTCGTTCTCGGTGAGATCGACCAGACGCAGCAGCTGTCGCGGTCCGCCGTCGCTCACGGATTCGTCCATGGCGTAGGCATTGGTGATGTCTTCGGTCACCCGCTCCTGCTGGGGAGAGGTGATCGTCTCCCGGAACGGGAATTTTTCGAGATTTCGCGCCAGTCGGATGCGCGTCGATAGAATGATATCGGCGTGTGGCCCCTCGGCCGTGATCCACGCGATCCCGCCGCTGACCGGATTGAGCAGGTCGTCGTTGGGCAGCTTCATACAGTCTCCCCAGAGCGCTCGCGCGCGTACGCCTCACGCCGCTCCTCCTCGAGCCGCGTGATCGTGTCGCGCAACTCGGCTGCCCGCTCGTATTCCTCCCGCTCCACCGCCTGCCGCAGCTGCCGCCTGAGCGTCAAGAGCCGCGACTCCTCTTCGGTCAGCGGGCCGATCGATTCCTCTTGAGCGATGCCGACGTGCTCGTTCGATCCGTGAATCTTGCGCAAGAGCGCGCTCATCTCTTGTTCGAACGTCGAGTAACAATGAGCGCACCCTAGCCGGCCGGACTTGCGGAATTGGCGGAAGGTGCACCCACAGCGCGGGCATGCGACGTTGGCGTTGGTCGCCTTGGTGAAGATCGGGGCGCCCATTTCCGACAAAAAGTCCGACAACGGCACCTGGGTTGGCGTGGACGTCGTCTTGAGCCCCCGCTTCTGGGCGCAGCTCTGGCAGAGGTGGAAGGTCTCCGTCTCGTCGTTCACGATCTGCGTGAAGTGGACGGTGGCCTTGTTCACATTGCAATCAGCACACATCATAAGAGTATGTCGGGCGCTGAAAATGCCCGATCTCTTCGTTGCACTCCTCGTCGGTCCTGCGGCGTAGGTTTCCCTACCCCTCGGATCTCCTCGTCGCGACGCCTCGACCTCGGGCATTTTGAGCGCCCGCGGCGTCCTATGACCTATCCTAATATCACAACGCACGCAAGACTTATTCTGTTCAAACCTACTACGCCAGGGGTTCGAGCTGGATCGGAGCCAGGACCCCGTCCTCGATCACCAGCAGGCGGTCGGTGCGTTCGGCCAGGCGCTCGTCGTGAGTCGCCACCACGAACGCGACGTTCTTCTCGCGCGCCAGCTGGAACATGATGTCGTGCAGGAGCTCGCTGTTGGCCCGGTCGAGGTTGCCCGAGGGCTCGTCGGCGAGCACCACGATCGGCTCGTGGACGAGCGCCCGCGCGACCGCAACCCGCTGCTGCTCGCCTCCCGACAGCGCGCTGGGGCGATGCTCCAGTCGGTCGCCGAGCCCGACCTCCACGAGGAGTAGCCGAGCCCGCTCCCGGGCCGTCGCCTCCTCGATCCCCTGGATCCGCAGCGGGAGCATGACGTTCTCCAGCGCGGTGAACTCGAGCAACAGGTGATGGAACTGGAAGACGAAGCCCAGCAAGCGGCTCCGAACCCGCGACAGGTCCCCGTCGGATAGCTTTCCCAGGTACCATGATCCGAGTACCACCTCGCCCCGGGTGGGCTGGTCGAGCCCTCCCAGCAGATGCAGCAAGGTCGATTTGCCCGCCCCCGATGCCCCGACCACCGAAACGGTTTCTCCGGCCAGGACAGCAAGGTCCACGCCGCTCAGGACCTCGAGCCGGTCCTCGCCGCTGGGATACTCTTTGTAAAGCCGACGTGCCTCGAGGACGGGTCCCTCGCCCCGCCAGCGATCCGCCTCGCCGCTATTCATAGCGGATGGCGTCGACCGGCGTCATCCGCGCCGCCTGTACTGCCGGATAGAGCGTGGCAAGCAGGCAAATCACGAGGCTGGCCCCGACGATGAGGGAGATGTTGGTCGGTTCAATCGACACCGGAAGGGTGTCGATGAAGTATACGTCGCCGGGAAGAGAGATGAAGCGGTAGCGGGCGAGCAGCCACACGGCGATCAGACCAGCCATCAAACCGAAACCGGTCCCGACGACGCCGATCAGCGCCCCTTGGTAGACGAAGACTCGGCGGATCGCGCGAGCTTGCATCCCCATCGATCGCAGGATGCCGATCTCCTTCGTCTTGTCCATCACGATCATCGTCAACGTGCTGATGATGTTGAACGCAGCCACCAGCACGATCAAAACCAATATAATGAACATGGCTCTCTTTTCCAATTTGAGTGCACTGAACAACGGCTGGTTCAGCTCGATCCACGTGGTCGCATAGTACGAACCGTCGAGGCGCTGAATCGCTCGCTCGCCGATGTCGCGCGCTCCCCAGATGTCGCTGACGCGCGCCGCCACCCCATACGCGATATCCCCGGCTTGCAGGTACTCCTGCATCGCCGGCAGCGAAGCATACACGAACTTCGAATCGTATTCGAAGAGGCCGCTCTTGAATGTACCCGCGAGGATGAACTTCTGGAGCTTGGGCACAGTTCCGTGTAGCGGCGATACCGCCGCCACTTCCGGCGTTGTCACCGTCAGCGTATCGCCGGGGAAGGCTCCCAAGCGGTCGGCCAGCAGGTACCCGACGACGATCTTGGGATACGGCTCGTCGGGGGCCTGCACCAGATCGTAACTGCCCGAGACGATCTGTAGATGCGTGTCGGAAACCTCTCGCTCCAGCGGGGGGTCGACACCCCGAATGACTGCTCCTTCGTTCCTGCCCCTGCCGTGCCCGATGATGCCTTCGGTGTAGATGAAAGGCGCCGCTCCCACGACGCCTCGAGTCGAGCGCAGGGTCTCCAAAACCACGCCGTAGTCTTCGATCGGCTGCGAGTTGTACTTCTGGACAAGAAGATGCGGTGTGTTGGTGAGGATCTTGTCGCGGAGGTCGCGCTGGAGACCGCTCATCACGCTCATTACGATGACGAGCGCGGCCACGCCGACGAACACTCCTCCTATGGCGATTAGACCGATCACCGAGATAAAGCCGCGACGACGTTTCGAAGTGAGGTAGCGAAGGGCAATCTGCCACTCGAGGGTCATTG
>JBHEOA010000003.1:0-7719 GCA_046261835.1 Gemmatimonadota bacterium | reverse complement strand
CGCGATGGAGCGAAAGCTTACCGCCCAGAACGGAGATCACGCCCCCGCGGCCGCGGACGACCGCGTAGTCGCGGCACAGCATCCCCGGATCCCGCGCTGTCCCCTCGAGGAGCGGGCGCACCGCGGCCCACGACGCCACGATGTCGCCCCTACCCAGCCCCAGCGGAACGGTATGGTGCAGCGCCTCGAGCAGGTAATCGACGTCGACGGGCTCCACGGACACGTCGTCGGGCGCGCCTTCGTGTTCCGTCTCGGTCGTCCCCACAAATACGAATCGCGCCGTCGGGATCGCGAAGACCGAGCGTGCGTCCCGTGGCGAGAAGAGGACGAGCGGCTCCGTGATCGGTGTTCGCTCGCGTGGCACGACGAGGTGGACACCCTTGGAAAGGCGAAGACGGCGATTTCCGTCGATCGCGTCGGCCCATGGACCACCAGCGTTCACCACGATGCGCGCGCGAACATCGAACGCCTCGCCCGTCAGGCGATCCCGGACGCGCGCTCCCGTGACACGTCCCTGGGCTTCCAGCAGCTCGTCGGCGACGACGTAGTTGAGAACGGACGCACCGCACTCTCGCGCCCCGATCGCGGTCTCCGCGACCAGTCGCGCGTCGTGCGTCATGAACTCCCGGTAGCGGAAGCCGCCGAGGAGACCCTCGGGGCGGAGCCACGGCGCGCATGCCAGACACTCGCTTGCGTCGAGGTCCTCATAGGCCAACCGGCCGAGCCCGGCATGAGCGGCGCGGAAGAGTCCCATAACGGCACGCACCACTCCCGATCGATAGGGGCCGTCCGCGTAGGTTGGGACCAGGAAGTCGATCGGTCGAACGAGTCGCGGCGCCTGGCGGGCGAGGGCGGCCTGAGCGCGGATCGACTTCCGCACGAAGGCCAGGTGCCCCTGCTTGAAGTATCGGAGCCCGCCATGAATCAGGCGCGAGGAACGGCCACTCGTCCCGCTGGCCAGATCATCGCGCTCGACGAGCGCGACCCGCATTCCGCGAAGCGCGGCCTTGCGCGCGATCGCCACACCCGTGATCCCTCCACCCACGACGAGCAGGTCATGCGTCTCGCGCGCGAGGGTCTCCAGCGCGACGCCGCGGTATGAAGGATGAGGTTGCCCGAGGAGGTCGCCCATCGATCGGCTCCGGATGAGGACAGGTATCGTAGGCCACCCCCGTCGAGGCCGCAAGAGAGCGCTCTACAGCAGAATGAGGACCGCCGCCAGCACGAGCGCCGCGACGCTGAGGTCGATCCAGATACATGCGGGCGGTACGTACTGCGGAACCGGCGATCCCGCGGGATCGAGGCGGTGATGGCGGTGGTGCGGCCAGTCGACCGCGATCGGATGGACGATCGCCGCCGTGAACGCGATCCACCCGACCGCGGGGAGCGAGAGCCGCCGATAGCCACCGAGTCCTTCGAGCGCCGCGGCGAGGAGCGCGAGGAGGAGGACAAGGTTGATCACAAGATCGCGACGGATCCAGCCGGTCACGCGCGCGGCGGGCGCTTCCTGGATCAGGTAGTAGCCGGTCGCGATCAGCATCACGAGGAGGGCCCACCAGACGATCGCGCCGGCGACGAACCAACCGTACGGAGCGGGATAGAGCCATATGGCAGCGGCGAGCCAGCCCGCGGTCAGGACGAGGAAACCGCCGTACGCGCGTCGGCTCACGAGCGCGAAGCCGAGATCACCGCCGCTGCTCTGCTTCCGCGCGAAGTCGGCGCAACTTCACTGTCCCTTGAACTCCGCCTTCCGCTTCTCGAGGAACGCGCGCGTCCCTTCCTTCATGTCTTCGGTGCCGCACGCCATCCCGAAGAGGGTCGCCTCGAGGTAGAGGCCGTCGTCGAGCGCGAGGTCGGCGCCGCGAAGGGTCGCCTCGAGCGCGTACTGAACGGCGAGCGGCGCCTTGGAGAGGATAGGCTCGAGGTGGTTGCGCGCGGCGTTCAGGAGCTCGCCCTGCGATGCGATCCCGTTGGCGAGTCCCCAGCGGAATGCCTCCTCCGCCGACACCTGCCGTCCGGAGAGGACCATCTCGAGGGCGCGGCCCGTGCCGATCAGGCGCGCGAGGCGCTGGGTCCCCCCGTGCCCGGGGATCAGTCCGAGCGATACTTCGGGGAGGCCGAAGCGAGCGTTCTCGCTCGCGACGCGCAGGTGGCACGCGATCGCGAGCTCGCAGCCGCCGCCCAGCGCGTAGCCGTTGACCGCTGCGACCACGGGCTTGGGGCACTGCGCGATCCGCGTGAACGTCGTCTGGCCCTGGAATGCGAATTCCTTGCCCTGCGTGGCGGCGAGGCCTGACAGCTCGCCGATGTCGGCCCCGGCTACGAACGCCTTCTCGCCCGCGCCCGTCACGATCACGCCGCGCACCGCGTCATCTGCGGCGATCCGCGCAAACGCGTCCTGAAGCTCCTTCTCGGTGGCCGAGTTCAGCGCGTTCAGCTTGTTGGGGCGATTGATGGTGACCGTCGCGACGCGATCGGCGACGTCGACCAGCAGGTTGTCATAGGTGTAGGTCATGACAGGCGCGATGGTAGCGAGGTGCCTCATCCGACACAAGCCACTCCGCCGATTATACTAGGAGCATGAGAACGGTCGTCTCTTTCCAGTGGGGTGTTCCATGACCGCGCTCCAGCCCGAAGCCTTCGAAGCTCTCCGCGCTCGCCTGCGCGGGCCGCTGCTGCTGCCCGGGGTTCCCGCGTACGACGAGGGCCGCTCCCTCTGGAACGCGATGATCGACCGCCGGCCCGCCGCGATCGCCCGCTGCCTCGGCGTCGCCGATATCACCGAGTGCGTCCGCTTCGCGAGGGAGCGAGAGCTGCGCCTCGGGATCAAGTGTGGCGGCCACAACATCGCCGGGCTCGCCCTGTGCGACGGCGGACTGGTGATCGACCTCGCACTCATGCGGGGCGTTTGGGTCGACACTGCCACCCAGATCGCGCGCGCCCAAGCCGGGTGCCTTCTGGGCGACGTCGACCGCGAGACGCAGCTCCACGGCCTGGCGGCGATGATGGGATTCGTCTCGAACACTGGGATCGCCGGCCTGACTCTGGGCGGGGGGTTCGGCTATCTCACGCGCCGGTTCGGCTGGACGACCGATACCGTCCGGGCGATGGAGCTGGTCGACGCGGACGGCGCGGTCGTGCGCGCGAGCGAAACCGAGAACGCCGACCTGTTCTGGGGCCTGCGCGGCGGGGGCGGAAACTTCGGCGTCGTGACGGGCTTCGAGTACGAGCTCGAGCGCGTCGGGCCGCAGATCGTGGGCGGGGTGATCGCGTGGCGCGCGTCGGACGCTCCCGGCGTGCTCGAGCTGTACCGTCAGATCGTCGAGAACGCCCCGCCGGAGCTGACCTGCGTTGCCGTCCTGAGGAAAGCGCCGCCCGCGCCCTGGCTGCAGACGGAGGTCCACGGCCAGCAGATCGTCGCGCTGGTGGTGTGTGATTCCGGGCCGGTGGAGGAAGGCGAGGCGCGGGTCGCACCGATCAAGTCGCACGGCGCTCCGGTCGGTGACGTCGTCCAGCGCCGCCCGTACGTGACGCAGCAGGCGATCCTCGACGCCACCCAACCCAAGGGGCGGCGCTATTACTGGAAGTCCGAGTACCTCTCGGGATTCGACGCGGAATTGCTCGAGAAAGCCGCCGCGCATGCCGAGCGCATGGTCTCCCCGCACTCCGCGATCATCGTGTTCCCGATCGACGGCGCGATCGGCCGGCTACCGGAGGACCACTCGGCCGTCGGCAATCGAAACGCACGCGCGGTCCTCAACATCGCCGCGGCCTGGGAGTCTCCGGCCGACGACGATGCCAACATCGAGTGGGCGCGCGAGGGATGGCGTGACATGCGCGGGTTCTCGACCGGCGGGGTATACGTCAACTTCCAGACCGAGGACGAAGGCGCCGACCGCGTGCTCGCGGCCTATGGAGAGAACTACGACCGGCTCGTCGAAGTCAAGTCCAGGTGGGATCCGCAGAACTTCTTCCGAACGAACAAGAACGTCGCGCCGCAGACGGCCTGAAATCCCTGATCGTGCGTAGGCTTAGAGGTTGAGGTCCATCGGGACGGGCTTCTCTCCACCATAGTCGTAGAACCCCTTCCCTGTCTTCCGCCCGTGGTATCCGGCAAGGAACATCTTGCGGAGCAAGGGCGGCGCAGCGCACATCGGGTCCTTGTACTCCTCGAACATGATTTCGGCGATCCGATAGGTCGTGTCGATCCCGACGAAGTCGAGGAGCGTGAGCGGCCCCATCGGGTGGCCGCAGCCATGCACCATCCCCTTGTCGATATCTTCGATCGACGCGACGCCGTTCTCCAGGGCTCGCACCGCGCCCAGGAGGTATGGCACGAGCAGGTAGTTGACGACGAAGCCCGAGCGGTCATGGGCCGCGATCGGGATCTTCCCCAGCGACTCCGCGAACGCCCACGCCCTGTCGAACGTCTCCCGGCTCGTCGTGATCGCTCGCACGACCTCCACCAGCCTCATGATGGGGACCGGGTTGAAGAAGTGTAGGCCGACCACGCGGTCGGGTCGCTTCGTGGCCGCCGCCATCTCGACGATGGTGAGCGAAGAGGTATTGGAAGCGAAGATCGTGTGCGCGGGACACCGCTCGTCGAGCTCCTGGAACATCTCGTTCTTGGCCTCGAGGTCTTCGACGACCGCCTCGATCACGAGGTCACAGTCGGCGAGCTCGCCGAGGTCGGTCGTACCGCGCATCCGGCCGAGCGTGGCCTCGCGATCCGCGCCGGTCATCTTCTCCTTCTCGACCGATTTCTGCATGAAGCCCGCGACTTTGTCGAACGCCTTCCGCCAGTACTCCTCCTCGACCTCGCGGCAGACCACGTCGTAGCCCCTCTGGGCAACGACCTGCACGATGCCGCTTCCCATGAGGCCGCAGCCGAGGACGCCGACCTTCTCGATCTTCTTCGCGCTCATCGAATCAGACCGTCTCGACGACGACGGTCGCGCCCTGGCCGCCGCCGATACACGCCGAGGCGAAGCCGCGGCCGCCGCCGCGACGGGCGAGCTCGTAGAGGAGGGTGATCGTGAGGCGAGTGCCGCTGGCCGCCAGGGGATGGCCGATGGCGATCGCGCCGCCGTTGACGTTGAGCTTCTCGTGCTCGAGACCCAGCTCCTTCATGACGGCCACGGTTTGGGGTGCGAACGCCTCGTTCACCTCGTAGAGGTCCATGTCGCCCAGATCGAGGCCGATGTCGGAGAGCGCGGTCCGCGTGGCGGGCGCAGGTCCGATCCCCATGATCTTGGGGTCGCACCCGGCGACGCCCCAGCCGAGGATCCGGCCGAGGACGGGTGCGTCCGCTGCTTCGGCGCGCTCGGCGGTCGTCACGATGACCGCGGCGGCCCCATCGACGATCCCCGAAGCATTCCCGGCGGTCACGAAGCCCCCCTTCTTGAAGTAGGCCGGCAGCTTGGCGAGCACGTCGGGCGTCGTGTTCGGCCGCGGGTGCTCGTCCACGTCGAAGACGACGTGCCCTTTCTTGACCAGGAGCTCCACGGGTACGATCTCGTCGCGGAAGCAACCCGCATCCTGGGCCGCTTTCGTGCGAGCCTGGCTCTGATAGGCGAAGTCATCGACCTCCTCGCGGGTGAGATCGTACTTCTCGGCCAGGTTCTCCGCCGTCTCGGCCATAGAAAAACCGGCGACCGGATCGTAGAGCGCCTCCCACAAGTAATCCCCCATCTTCGATTGCCCGAGGGGAAGTCCCCAGCGCGCGCCGCGGACCGTGTGCGGCGCCTGGCTCATGCTCTCGGCGCCACCGGCCAGGACGACCTCGCTCTCGCCCATCACGATCTGACGCGCGGCCTGGATGATCGACTCGAAGCCACTTCCGCAGAGCCGATTGACCGTCACCGCGGGCGTCTCTTCCGGAAGCCCGCTCTTCAGCGCCACGTGGCGCGCGCAGTAGATCGCGTCGGGCGAGGTCTGAAGGGCGTTTCCGAAGATCACGTGATCCACCTCGTCGGGCGCGAAGCCCGAGCGGTCGACGGCCGCCTTCGCCGTGACCACGCCGAGGTCGTTGGCCGAAAGATCGCGGAGCGCCCCGCCGAAAGCCCCGAAGGCGGTACGCACGCCGGCGCAGAGGACGATGTCGTCGCGGTTGAGCTTCATGGATACCTCGTTTGCATCGGAATCAAGGGCAAACTATGCCGAGAGAATCTATGCGGCCGCGTTCGCTTCTCCGGGGCCCGCATCAACGACCGACGCCTCGATCGGCGTCTCCCGCCGCCAGGCGGCCCAATAGGCCTCCATACGACGAACGAAGGCCTTCGGGCGCTCCGCATAAACCCGGTCGCCCAGACGAAGCGCGGCGGCGCGGTCCTCGGCTCGCAGCTCTGCGATCAGTCGGGAGAGGGACGCGGGGGCCCGCCCGACCGCCCTCTGCCTCCCCCGCGGTTCGAGCAGGCGCTCGAGCTCATCGAGGTCATGGGCATTGCCGAGGAGGTCGGAGAGATCGTGCGCGTTGCGCGCGACCGGCTTGAGGAAGGACGGCGAGCTTTCGACCAGAAGCTCGGCCTGGTGCCACAGGTCCTTGACGCGCTTTCGCCATGCGTGAAAGGCGGCGGTCGTACCCTTCTTGGCTGCCCGGCGCAAGGCACGCCGGCCTCGCGCATAGGTCCGCGTGATGCCCGGCAGGAGAATCTCCCAATCGCCTTCCGGGAGGTGAGCCTCGAGGTCCAGCTTCGGAGCTTCGAGCGCGCGGGCGGCCTCGGCGCGCACGTCCGGCGCGGAGTACAGGAGTCCCTCCATCCGGCGGCGCCCGGCAGCCAGCGCCGTAGCCGGGAGACGGCCGGCAAAGCGCTCGGCCAGCCGATCGAGGGTCTCTAGCGCGGCCCCCGCCTCGCGCCTCGGCGCGAGCAGCTTGGCGACGGACTGCATCCTCGCGTTCTCATCGGCGAAGTCCGACCCTAGGGGACCACGAACGAATCGCAACACGGAACGGGCGCGCTTCAGCGACCTGCGCGCCTCGTAGACGGCCTCGAAGGGATCCTCCGACGGATCCTCGAGGACGGCCCGCGCACGCTCGATCTGATCAGCGTAAATCCGCTCGAGGCCTGCAGTTGCAGGCTCGTCGAGCCTCAGCCGGTAAGCCGCCTTCCAGGGCGTTCTGACGATACCCCGTGCTTGCTCCATAGAGGGCCACCATCCTACACATCTGGAGTCGCCGACGCTACGTCTGACCGCCTTCGACCAACGTTATGGAGAGCTCGCGTGTCTCTGAAGGCGTTCGGAGTTCCCAACCAGACCGACACCAAGTTCGATCTCGGATCGATGAACAAGATGTTCACCGCTGTGACGGTGGCGCGGATGATCGAGGAGGGAACGCTCCGACTCGACGATACGATCGGTGAATACCTGGGGCCGGAGTGGCTCCGTCCGGGAATCGGCGAGAAGGTCACGATCGAGCACCTGCTCACCCATACATCGGGGCTGGGGAGCTACTACTCGCCGGAGCTCATGGAGCTCAACCCAGGACGCTTCCGCGCGATCGATGATTTCCAGGAGATCGTGCGTCGCGATTCTTTACGTTTCGAGTCCGGCACGCGGTGGAGCTACAGCAACACGGGGTTCCTCCTGCTCGGCGCCATCATCGAGAAGGTCACCGGGCGCTCGTATTACGACGCCGTTCGGGAATACGTGTACGAGCCCGCTGGAATGACCGCGACAGATGCGTATGCCGTAGACGAGCCGACGCCCAATCTGGCCATT
>JBHEOA010000002.1:0-5523 GCA_046261835.1 Gemmatimonadota bacterium | reverse complement strand
CTATGACGGGCGAGACGATCGATCCCGGCGTCGTGATCGGCCACGTCCACCTCAAGGTCGCCGACATCGAGCGCGCGCTCGGGTTCTATCAAGGCGTCCTGGGGTTCGAGCTGACCGGGCGGTACGGCAAACAGGCTGCGTTCCTGTCGGCCGGCGGGTACCACCATCACATCGGGCTCAACACGTGGGAGAGCGAGGGCGGCTCACCGCCGCCACCGGGATCGACCGGTCTGTACCATGTGGCGATCCGCTATCCGACTCGCGCCGCTCTCGCCGACGCGCTGCGCCGGGTTCGCAACGCCGGGATCCACCTCGATGGCGCGAGCGACCACGGTGTCAGCGAGGCGCTCTACCTGCGTGATCCCGACGAGAATGGCATCGAGCTCTACTGGGACCGGTCGCGCGAGGAATGGCCGCGCACGCCAGACGGCGGCTTCACGATGGTGACGCGCCCGCTCGACCTCGAGTCGCTGCTCAGCGACTGAGGACGCGCCGCTTCGGGACCTAGAAGCCGGCGCCCTGCGGGGCGGTCGCTTCGCCCTTCCGCGAGCGGATCCACCGGTCGAGGCTGAGCGGCCCGGCGCCCTGAACCATGAAGAAGAGGAAGACGAGCAAGTAGAGGAGCGCGAGCTCGCCGCGGTTCTGGATCGGCATCAACCCCTCGAACATGTGCGACCGGACATAGGCGATCACCATCTCGAGTGCGAGGATCGCCGCCACGGGTCGAGTGAAGAGGCCGATCGCGATCAGCGGCCCACCGATGACCTCGAACCAGCCCGACAGCCCGATCAACGAGTCGAACGGGGCGGTCGCTCCCGGATCACCGCCGAAACCCCCGAACAAGCTGAGGGCTTTGGGTGCGCCGTGCTGAAAGAAGAGGAGGCCGGTGCCGATTCGAAGTATTGCGTGCGCCGCGATCCCGAGCATCGCGCCTACGATCCGGGCGCGACCTGGCGAGTGGGGTAACCCATCCCGCTCAAACGCGCTTCCGCATCGCGCAGCGCTTCCGCTTCGGCGGGGAGCCGGTAGGGACCCACGCGAACGCGGTAGTACCCTTGGCCCTCGACGATCGCGATCTCGACCAGGCTCGGGAAGCCGTCGAGCTTGAGACGTTTGGAGAGATCGGCCGCCGTGGTGGCGCTGGTGAAGGCTCCGACCTGAAGGAGGAGCGTGTGCTCGGCGCCTGCCGGCGCGGGAAACTTCGGGGGTTCCTGGTCAGCCACCGGCTCTTCGCGCGCGGGATCGGGGCGCGCGCGTTCGTAAAGCGCGGGCTCCTCGCGCGCGGGTTCCTCGCGCTCAGGCTCCTCACGCGCCGGTTCCTCGCGTGCGCGCTCCACGCGCGCGGGCCGCTCGCCGGGGGGGAACGGACGGTAGACCGGCTCGCCGGCCGCGGGCTCTCCCACGGCCGGCTCATCGACGACGGGCTCATCGCGCGCAGGTTCTTCGACGACCGTGGGCTCCTCACGCGCGGGCCGCTCCACGACGGGCTCTTCGACGATCGGCTCCTCACCCGCCGGCTCTTCGAGCATCGGCTCATCACGCCCTGGCTCCTCCACGACGGGCTCCTCGGCGGGCTCCATGGCCAACGTCTCGGCCGTTCCCTCCTCGCGCCGCGCGGCCTGCGAGACCTGCCCTTCGATCGGATGCCCCGCCGCCGCCAATGCCGCCCGCGCCTCCGCGGCCTGCGGCGAACCGGGATAGTCGAGCGTCAGCAGCGACCAGTACTGGAACGCGGTCCCCTGGTCGCCCTCCTGGCTGAACGCCGTCCCCAGCCAGTACGCGTACTCGGCAGCGAGCGCGTCGCGTTGCCCGACGCTCAGCTCCTGAGGAAGGTTCCCGGTCCGGACGTTGGAGAACCCCTCGATCAGCGCATCGGTCGCCGCGCGATAGCGCTGCTCGGCGAGGAACGTGCGCCCCACCCACAGCGGGATCTCCCCCTGGAGGCGACTGAAGGGATAGTTCTGCTTGAGCTCGGTGAAGCGCTCGCGCGCCTCTTCGGGCCTGCCGGTCACCAAGGCGTATTGACCGAGCCGGAGAAGCGCCTCGTCGGCGACCGTGGCGGCGGGGTACTCCGTGGCGATCGTCTGATAGTGCTGGGCAGCCACCGCCGCGGCGGGCTCCATGCGCGCGATCAGGAAGAGCGCGTCGGCCTGAGGCAGTCGCGACGGGCCCGAGAGCGAGGCCGTCGCGTCGAGGTACTCCCAGAGGTCGACGCGCGCCTTCGCGTAGTCGCCATCGTCGTACGCCCGGCGTCCGGATTCGAGTAGCTCGGCCGGATCGTTCCGCTGAGCGAGCGCCGGCGCAGCAGTCGCGAGCAGGGCGATTCCGAGGGCGACGGATTTCAGCAGCCGAATCATGCCGCCTCCAGGATCTCGATTAGGTGCTTGTGGAGTACGAACTCCTCGTCGTAGCCGGACGATTTGAGCATCAGGTCGGCTTCGGCAAGGAGGTCGAGCGCGCGCGCCACCGATTCGGGCGAGTGTCGCTGCGCTTGCGTGGCGAGCCCCGCGGCCATCGCCGGCCAGGAGCGACCGGGGAGCGCTTCCATGATCGCGCGCGAGTCTTTTCGCGGCAGGCCGACCACCACGCCCAGCCGGCAGAAATGGGTCGCCAGGAGTGGTACGAGCCGGTACGCCGTCTCGCCGGCGTCGAGGAGCGTCCGGAGAAGCCCGAGCGCGCGAGTGGTGTCGCGCGCGCCGACAGCGTCGCACCACTCCCAGACGTTTCCAGCGGCACAGCCGATGCACACCGCTTCGACGTCGGCCCGCGTGACAGAATCAGACGCGCCGGCATGGAGGGCGGCCTTCTCGAGCTCGCCGTGGAGTGATCCCAGGTCACCGCCCAGCTCCGCCAACGCCTCGGCGGCCTCACGGTCGAGCAACTTTCCGAAGTCCGCGCGGGCGCGGCCGACGAGCCAGCGCGCGAAGTCGAAGTCGGGCTGCTTCGACCGCGCCTTACGCGGCAGCTCGCAGACGATTCGCGCGCCTTTCTTCTCCCATTCCTGATACAGCGTTCCGCGCATCGTGGCGGCGCCTGTCCCGATCAGGCACAGCTCCGCCGGCCGCTCGTCGAGCGTCGCCTTGATCCGGTCGCGCACCTCACCCGGCACTTCCTGCACCCCCTTGAGGACCACAACCCGGCGGTCGTTCATGAGCGGCATCGTCGCGACCAAAGACTCGTAGTCGGCGGGATCGAGATCGGCGGCGTCCCGCTTGTCCACGTCGAACGCCTCCGCACCGGGCACCGTCACGACGCGCGCGAGCACCGCGTCCAGCACTTTGTCGATCAGGTACGTCTCGTCGCCGGCGATCAGGATTGCCGCGGCGGAAAGGATCGTGTCGGGAGGATCGGCCAGGAAGGCGTCGGCTCGTATAGCGGGCATGTGGCTCGAACGAAGGTATCCGCCCGCGCGAGCGCGCGTCAACGCGCTACGCGCGATCGATCACGGACGCGTGAGCGACGAGCGGAGGGACCAGCTGACCGGGATCGGTTCAGCAGGGAGGATGTCGACGGTCTCGAACCGCGCTTCACGATAGCCGGCCGGTTGGAACGTAGGCCGCGCCTCCAGCGACGTTGCGCCCAGCCACGTGTCGACTTCGAGCCGCTCGCGAATGGAGGCGACCTCGCGCTCGAACATCGCCTGGGCGGCTGCGTCGAGATCGGGGGTCTCGGCCGCGCTTCGGGCCGTGGAGGTGGAAGGCCGCGGGCGCGGAGGTCGCACGCCCTGAGGCGGTAGTGCGCGCGACGCCGGATCTTCGTCGCCCACCGCGGGAACCCCGACGGACGGGCCCGCCATGACGACGACCGGCTGCCGCGCGCTTTCAGCGAACCGCTGGAAGCCGAGGTCGATCCGTGTTCCGACCCAAATCAGGGCGAACGCCACTACCGCGGTAGCCAACGCGCCATACGCGGCGAGCCGGCCTGCAATGCGCCGGTGGGGCGACTCGATCCTTTCGAGCCACATCCGCTGCTGGAGCTGCTCCCAGAACTCGGCCGGCTCGATCTCGACCCCCGGCGCCGAGCGCAAGGCTTCGACCCCGTTGCGGTACGCGGCCAGGTGGCGCAGGCACCCCTCGCAGCAATCGAGGTGGGCCTGGAACCAGGCGCGCCGGTCGGGCGGAAGAAGGCCGTCGACGAACTCGGAGAACCGCTCGAGGAACTGGGGACAGGCTTGGGTGGGATGTTCGACCACAATAACTCCGAAATGGATAGCTTTGGTGCGACCCTGGGAGACCACCATCGCTCCCGAGGGTTGGATACCATTCAGAGTGGGTAAGGTTCCAACCGGGAATGGGGCCGGTCCCAGAGGAGGAAGACCGGCCCCTGACACAACCCGGGGGATGTTCGGAAGGAGCCCCGCTACTCGAGCCAGGGTTCGATGATCTGGGCGAATCGATTCCGCGCTCGATTCAAGCGCGACTTGACGGTGCCGAGCTGGGTTCCGGTGATCTCGGCGATCTCCTCGTACGACTTACCCTCGATCTCACGCAGCACGAACACCTCGCGATGATGCTCGGGAAGCTCGGCCGCGGCCTGCTCTACGAGCTCCTGCAACCGACGCTTCCGGTACAGGTCGTCCGGCCGCATCGAGGAATCCTCGAATTGGAGCGGGCGGTGGTCGTCCTCCCAGCTCGAGGTCAACGTCTGGAACAGCACCAGCGGGTTCCGCGAGCGGTTCCTGAGCTCGTTCTTCGCCAGGTTCGACGCGATCGTGTAGATCCAGGTGGAGAACTTCTTCTCGGGATCGAACCGCTTGAGGTGACGGTAGACCCGGATGAACACTTCTTGCGCCAGGTCCTGCGCCCGGTCGCGGTCGCCGATGGAACGTTGAATGAAGTTGACCATCCGGTCCTGGTATCGCTCGACGAGCTCCTGGAACCGGCGCGACTCGCCGGCCAGATACCGCGCGACGAGCTCATTGTCGCCGAGGACCTTGCGTTTGATCGGATCACGAACCACGATCGCTCTCATACCATGGCCCTCCCTCCGCTATGGTTGGATGTCGCGGCAATCCAAAAGGCAGGCTCCGTGCCGCGCCCGAGGAGGGCTCAGAAACCGGGCCAAGGCGGATCGAATGTGGTCGTTTAGTCGGAGCGGGGCGGACTCTGGAGAGGACGGGGAATTGGAGGGCGTCCCCACGAGGGGACGGGGTCAACGGGCCGGTTCGATAACCGATACCACTCCCGCGAGGACCAGCTGGCCGCGCTGGCGGAACTCGAGCCGCAGCTTGCCCGGCTCCTCGGGTCGGAATTCGAAGTCGTAGGTCTCGCCAACGCCGATCCGCTGCTGCGCCGGGCGCGCGACCTGCTGCGACGCCGGCAGGCTTGCGCCGTCCTTCGCGATCGGACGCCATGAGACGGGTCGCTCGCCCGCGAGCAGCGAGAACACCCGCACGCCGTTGTCCGCGATGTTGATGAGGCGAAGACGATAGAGGGTCCCGGCTTCGAACTCGAGCTCGGGGGCCTGCCTCCCGTTGAGGAGTGCGGTTGGGAACCGTACCGGCCCGTCGGCGCTGAAGAGAAG
>JBHEOA010000001.1:0-19468 GCA_046261835.1 Gemmatimonadota bacterium | reverse complement strand
GATGAGCACTGTGCGCTTCCATGGACCGTTGTTGCGCCAGATGAGGACGTTGGCGGTCGCCTCCTGAGGCTGGCCGTACTTGCCGATCATTTTCCGGGCGACCTCCTGGGGCTTGGCCTTCCACGTTGCCAGAACCGCCTGGACCTCTTCCGCCGTTGGCGGCTGAACCATCGCTCCCTCCTGGTTCGCCGAGCCCTGTTGCGCCTGTGCCGTTGCCGTCCCCGCCATCAATCCGAAGACAATGATGAAGATTTTCGTTCGCAGCACGGATCCCCCACTGGTTTTAGGTCTGCACTCGCCGTCGCGTTCGGCCCCATCACATTTTATTCAGGCGATATACGGTCGTCTGTTCGATAACGGACGTCATCGTGGATCGTGCTTGAACTCCGTGAAGAGTGCTCCGTTCAAGGGATCGTCTATTTCAAGGGGAGACTGCGTGCGTAAGCGTCAGATGAGGATCGCGAGCTGCCGGCGTCGCCTGCCACGGGTCGTCCCCCGCGACCTCGCCGTGGACGGCGGCCGGCTGCCTTCCAGATCGGTGCGATCCGGCAGCGGCGGGCTGGAAGACGGGAGCTCGAGCGCCGCGCCGCGGCGCTCGATCGCGAGATCGCCGAGCTGGATCGCCGTCAGCGCGAGATGGTGGAGTGGCTGGCGGAGACTTTTCCGGAGAAGGCGGCGGCGTGAAAGCTCAACGAGAAGATCGAGTCCGTGGAGTAGGAGAAGAACGCGCTCGTGGAGGAGCGGGCGATGCTTCGGGGGCGTCTCGCGGCTGGCGACCTCGGCGGTGCCACAGCCGAGTCCATCGCCGGGCACCTGTCCCGGTTCAGCGACTACTTCGAGCGCTTCAACGCGGGGCAGCGGAAGGAGCTGGTGGAGGCGGTCGTGCAGGCGGTCACGGTCGAGGGGCTGGCCCGGGCGCGCGTCCGGTTCAGCCTCCTCACCAACCCGCTGGGGCGGTTCGACCAGCCGCTCGAAGGCGGTTCAAAGTACCGGCTCGTATGGTGACCCCAACGGGATTCGAACCCGTGTTACCACCTTGAAAGGGTGGAGTCCTAGGCCTCTAGACGATGGGGTCGCAAGCCTGAAGAGGGCTTGAACCTACGGGCGTCGCAAAACCGGGTCAAACACCCCTCCCGCGGAGTCGCGGGGCTCCGACTCATCCCGCAGGTCCATGGATACCTCTCCCGAGCCGGGATTATACTTCGTGCCAAGTCAGATGCTTCGCACCATTCTCATCCTCGCGGTATCCGCAGTCTCCGCCTTCGCGGCGGGTTGCCGACGGGTCGAGCACCCCGCGCCGGCCGTGGAGCTCACGGCGATCGATCTCCACCGCGCATTCATGGACGACGACGCCGCCGCCCGTGACAGCTTCGCGGACAAGACCCTCCTCATCTCGGGCGAGGTCGCCATCGCCGAACCGCGTTTCAGGGGAACGACGATGGAGGGCGAGGTCGAGGTGGAGCCCAAGATCTCTTTCAGAACCGAGCTCGACACGCTCCCGACCGACATCAAGTACGTGGTGGTCGAGGGTTCGTTCGACGCTCCCGATCCCGATGCGCCCTGGACGCTCGATCCTCGGATCGAGGTGGGGTCGACCGCCCGCGTTCAATGCCCCGGCTCTACGATCCGCTGGACCGACCCCGGCCTCTACCTGTCGGAGTGCTCGCTGGCGTTGGAGTGAGCTGAACCCTCCCGCGCCTTGCGCCTCCGCCCCCGCCGGCTAGGTTCGGCCCGCGTTGACAGATTTTCGGGATGGGAAGAAGGAGGCCCCCATGGCACACAGTGTTCCCCCGCTACCGTATCCCTTCGACGCGCTCGAGCCTCACATCGACGCGCGCACGATGGAGATCCACCACGACAAGCACCACCAGGCCTACGTCGACAACCTGAACAAGGCGCTGGAGAAGCATCCCCACCTTCAGTCGAAGAGCGTGGAGGATCTCCTGAGCGACATCAAGAGCGTCCCCGAGGACATCCGGATGGCGGTTCGCAATCACGGGGGCGGCCACGCCAATCATTCGCTGTTCTGGACGATCATGGCGTCCAAAGGTGGCGGAAAGCCCTCGGGCGACCTGGCCAAGGCGATCGACAAGGCGTTCGGCTCGTTCGACGACTTCAAGAAGCGGTTCTCCGACAGCGCCAAGGGTCGCTTCGGAAGCGGCTGGGCATGGCTCACGGTGGAGTCGAACGGCGGCCTCCGCCTGGAGGACTCCCCCAACCAGGACAGCCCGCTCATGGAGGGCCGCCCGCCGATCCTCGGCCTCGACGTCTGGGAGCACGCCTACTACCTGAAGTACCAGAACAAGCGACCCGACTATGTCGAGGCGTGGTGGAACGTGGTCAACTGGGCGGAAGTCGCGAAGCGCTTCGCCGCCGCCAGCAGCTGAGAAGCTTCAGCACCGACAGATCGCTCGCGCTCATGACAAAGCGGGCCGGCCCAACGCCGGCCCGCTCGCTTTCTACCCTCGCACTAACCTTGAAGACCGTTCAAAACGGCGAATGTCAAGGCGTCGCCCAACGCAGAGATCCGCCGTTTTCAACGGCCTCCCCTACCGGATGTTGTAGACGACTCGCACCAGCGCCAACCGCCCGATCTCCGGCGCGCCCACGAACTCTCGGTGGTCCTCGTCAAATAGGTTGTACACCTGGAGCTGAACAGCCGTGCCCGCGATCCACGGCAGGCGGTAGCCCACGTTGGCGTCGACCACCGTGTAGCTCTCCACGTCCCCGACATAGACACCCGAGTTCATCGGGAATTCCGAAACGAACCGCGCGCGCCCGCCGAATGCCCAGCCGCTCGCCTCGTCGTCCCAGCGCGCCATGATGGAGCCCTTGTTCTTGGGCGCGTTGAGCGCGACGTCCTGTGCGCTCTGACAGGTCTCCCCGTCACCGGGGGTGAAGTCGAAGCAGTCGTCGCTGACGAAGGAGTACGACGCGCCCACCGACAGCCGATCGTTGACCAGCACCTCGGCCGAGAAGTCGGCTCCCCACAGGTCGACTTCGCCGAAGTTCCTATATGCCAGCACGATGTCGCTGGACTGGTTCTGCTCGGGAGCGACCGTACCGATCGGTACCATCGCCAAGCCCGTGGTGAGCTGGGTGATGATCGCCTGGGCCTGGGCCGGGGTGAGCTGACCTGCCTGGATGAGTGGCGTCAGCTGCTGGGTCATGAACGCCGCGACCGAGGTGGGCTCCAGGAACACGGTCGGCGTCTCGACCCTCAGGGGTCCGATGAAGTCCTGGATGTCGCTCCGATAGACGTCGGCCGCGAGCAGCATCCGGCCGCCGATCAGACCTTTGTACCCGACCTCGATCGTATTGGTGATGGTCGGTTCGAGGCGGAGGATGTCGACCGGCCCCTCCGGATCCGCGACGAACGTCCGCCCCTCCGGATCGAAGCGCCGAAGAACCGTCTCGACCGCGGGGCTGCTCGACTGGAGCACCGGGAGCAGGGCCTGTAGCTGCGCCCGCGTCGCCGGGTCGGGGATCGCCGCGACGACGGCTTGGAGCAGCGTATTGTACGCCAGCGCCGCGTTCGCCGGGAGCCGTCCCGGCGCGAACGGCGAGAACATGCAGAACCCGCCACCGAACCCGCCCGGGCAGTCCCGTGCGAACGTGAGCCCGGTGTCGGACGACCCGAGCGTACGGACGTCGAATCCGATGGGCCCGCTGATCGGAATCCGTGCCGCGATGATATCGAGGAACAGGTTGTTGGTCGTCGGCGTCGAGAACGCGCGGTTGAACGTCACCCGCAGGTTCTGGTTCGGGACGGGTTCGAAGACGACCGCCGCGCGGGGCGAAAAGTTCAGATCGTCCAGCCAGTTGTGGTCGTCGACCCGAAGCGCGCCGATCACGTCGATCTGATCGGTGATCGAGCTCTTGGCGTGGACGTAGCCACCGATCTCGTTGATCGTGTCGTCGTCCTCATGCCGACCGGTGATCGTCCCGTCGGTCCGCGGGTCGGCTCGCTGAAGATCAACTCCGTAGATCAGGTCGAGCCGATTCCCGAGCAGGAAGCCGTGCTGGACCTGACCCGCGACCAGATACGATTCATCGACCACGGCCTGCCCCGTCCGGAGCAGGAACGTCTCGCCGGCGTCACTGAAGTTGCCGAACCCCTGGAGGAACAGCCGCCCCTTGCGCGCGCGCACCTGCCCGTAGGTGTAGCGCCAATCCTTGGCTTGGGCGGCACCGATCCCGGTCAGCTCGATCTGATTGATGGCGTGGCTGAGTCCGCCGGAGAAGATCAGCTCGCCGTCTTCCCATGGCCGGACGTCGACCCGTACGTCGGTATTGTAGCGCTCGGCGTCGAAGTTGCGGTTGCCGATCCTGGGATCGTCCGGGTTGGCGGCCCGTGCCGCCTCCTCGTCCGGGTCGGTGAAATGCCAGTCGTCACCGCGGAAGTACTGACCCGACACGCGAATCCCCCACTTTTCGTCGGCCCCCCGGTGAGCATGTCGGAACTCCCCGTGGAACACCTCACGCTCACCCCCCGCCAGGCTCACAGTGGTCCCCGGCACGGTGATCGGCGAGCTGGTGATCATGTGCATGACGCCGTTGGCGGCGTTGGGACCGTACAGCGCCGCGCCGGGTCCCAGCGCCAGCTCGATCCGGTCGAGATCGTGGTTGGTGATCGGAATGAAGCTGTAGACGTTGACGCGAAGCGACGGGACGTGAGCGTAGCGATTGTCGGTGATGACCAGCATCGCCCCCGAGAACACGTTGTTGAAGCCGCGTGTCACAACGTGGGCCTGCTGGAGACCGGTCTGAGAGACGTCGACGCCCGGCTGCCCCTTGACGTGCTCGATCGCCGTCGGCGCTGGCCGCGCCGCGATCTCCTCCGCATCGACGGTCGTCACCGTGGCCGGCGCCTCGAGCGCCTTCTCCTCCTCGCGCGAGGCACTGACGACGATCGGGTTGAGCTCGACCGCCTGGGTCGCCAGGGCGATCGAGATCGGTTCGATCCCCGGCCCGACCCGAACATCGATCCGCCGGGTACCGTACCCCAGGAAGGTCACGACGACGGAGTATGTTCCGGGCGGAACCGAGATGCTGAAGCCGCCGTCGGTATCGGTCGTTGCCCCGCCTACCTGGTCGCCTCCCGATCCGAGAACCTGGACGGTGGCGCCTGCCAGCGATGCGCCTGTCTCGGCGTCGAACACCCGGCCCGAGAGAGTTCCCGTCTGGGCCGCGAGCGGCGTGACTCCACCCGCGAACAGGATCGCCGCCGCTACGAGCCGCCCAACCAACTTGGAGCGCATTGACTCACCTCCGGGTTGTCGTGACCAATCCGAGCGAAAGCTCCCGACTCAATCTAAAGTCAAGATTTCGCTTCCGCTTGCGCGAGCTTCTCGACCAGCTCCCGCTCCTCCTCGCTCAGCTCTTCGGGCACTACCACGACGACCTCTATGTACTGGTCGCCTACCTGGCCCCCGGCCCGGATCCCATGGCCGCGGATCCGGAAGCGGGCGCCACTCTGCGTACCCGCCGGGATCTTGAGCTCGACCTTCTTTCCATAGATCGTGCGGACGCGAATCTTGGTCCCCAGCATCGCCTGGGTCACGTTGATCGGCACCGTGCAGTAAATGTCGAGCCCGTCGCGGCGGAAGAAGGGATGCGGCTTGACGCGCACGACCAGGAAGAGGTCACCGGGCGGTCCACCCGCGGGGTCGGCCTCGCCCCGACCGCGGAGGCGGATCCGACCGCCGTCTTCGATCCCCGCCGGGACGCGCACCTTGATGCGGCGGCGGACCGTAACCGCGCCGTCTCCGCCGCACCGCTTGCAGGGAGTCTCGACGAAGGCGCCGCGGCCCATGCAGCGGGGGCAGGGCCGCTGGACCACGAAGCCGCCGCGATTCAGCGCAACCTGTCCGCTCCCCCCGCACTGGGGGCAGGGCTGTATCGCCGAACCGGGCTCGCCGCCCGAGCCGTGACACCGGGAACACTCCTCCTCGAGCGGCACGGTGACGGCGATCTGTCCGCCGCGGGCCGCGACCTCGAAGGAGACCGCGACCTCGACGTAGCGGTTGGCCCCCCGGCGAGGCTCGGGACCCGGCCGGCCCCCCGGGCGTGCGCGGCCGCCGAAGATCGAGGCGAACAGGTCTCCCAGCCCGCCACCGCCCCCGCCGAAGATCGACTCCAGGTCTTCGAGGTCGACCTGCTGCCATCCCCCGCCGGGAGCGCCTCCCCGGAACCCACCAAACCCGCCCGGGCCGGCGCCGGCCGCGGCCATGACCCGCATCTGGTCGTACTGGCGGCGCTTCTCGGGATCGGAGAGGACCTGGTAGGCGGCCGAGATCTCCTTGAACCGCTCCTCGGCTTCCTTGTCTCCGGGGTTCTTGTCGGGATGGTAGCGGCGGGCGAGCTGGCGGTAGGCTTTCTTGATCGCGTCCTGATCGGCGGTTTCGGCGACACCGAGAACCCGGTAGTAGTCCTTGCCGGCCATCTACCGCCAGGCCACCTCAGTGGCCGGATTCGTAGACTTGAACCTGCGCTGGCCTCAGGAGCTGGGAGCCGAACCGGTAGCCGGGCACGGCGACCGCCGCCACGCGGCCCGCGTTTCCCGGTGTCGGCGCAGGCAGCGTGCTGATCGCCTCGTGAACGTGGGGATCGAACGGCTCACCTACCTCACCGACGGCGACGAGTCCCTCGCGTCGGAGAGCTTCCATCAGCTTCCGCTCGACGAGCCGCACGCCGTCGATGACCGACTCCGCCGACGCGGCGCTCGGATCGAGATGGCCTACTCGGTGGAGATCGTCGAGCGAGCCGAGGAGCTTGGCGACCAGATCGCCCTTGGCTCGCGCCCAGGCCGCCGCTCGCTCGCGGGCCTCGCGCTTGCGGAAGTTGTCGAACTCGGCCTGGAGCCGTAGCAGCCGGTCTCGGAGGCGCCCGACCTCCTCGAGCTCCTCTTCCAGATCCCTTTCGATCGCCTCGGTGGCGATCGCCGCCTCGTCGACGTCCTCGCCCCGTGCGGCCGCAGCCTGTTCCCCCTTCACCTCTCGGCTGGAAGCCGCGAGATCCTCGGAGCTCTCGACGGGAATTTCGCGCGGGTCGTCGGGTCGCATCATGAAATGGCCAATATAGACATCAGGAGTCCAGAGTCATCTCCAGCTCGAGCTCATCCCTCAGCGGAATCCCCTCCCGGCCCAGACGGGGGATCTCCGGCTTGAGCCGCCGCGATGCCTCGAGGGCCTCGGGGTGGACCGCAACGAGGCGAAAACCGCGCTTCTGGTAGAAGCCCAGCGCCGGCAGGTTGTCGTTGGTCATCCCGGCGCTCAGCCGGTGCGCGCCAGGAGCGCCTCGAACTCCGCCTCGTCGAGGACGTTCACGCCCAGCTCGCGGGCGCGATCGAGCTTGCTGCCGGGACTCTCGCCCGCGAGGAGGTATTCGGTCTTCTTCGAGACCGACTCGGTCACCCGGCCGCCCCGCGACTCGATCGCCGCCTTGGCTTCGTCGCGACTGTAGCCCCTCAACGTGCCGGTCAACACGAACGTCTTCCCCTTGAGCGGCCCCTCAGCCGCGGGCCCGCCGCGGCGCGTGAGGTCGACGCCATGCTCCTCGAGCCGTTCCACCAGCCGCCGGTTCTCCCTGACGGCGAAGAACTCGTGGACGGCTTCGGCGACCTTGGGCCCCACCCCTTCGATCGCCTCCAACTCCTCGCGCTCGGCCGCCATCAGCGCCTTCAGAGATCTGAACGACTCGGCCAGGATCGCGGCTACACGCGCACCGACGAAGCGGATGCCGAGCCCATAGAGGACATTCCGGAACCCGCGCCTCTTGGACCGCTCGAGGGCAGCGATCAGGTTGGAGGCCGAGAGATCGGCCATGCGATCGAGACCCGCCAGCGTCGCGTTGTCGAGCTCGTAGAGATCCGCCAGATCGCGCACCAGTCCGCGCTCGACCAGCTGCTGCGCCAGCGCCTCGCCCAACCCGTCGACGTCCATGGCGCCGCGGCTCGCCCAATGGAGGATCTTCTCGCGCAGCTGCGCGGGGCACGACGCGTTGGTGCATCGGTGCGCGACCTCGCCCTCCGGGCGCACCACCGGGGCGCCGCACACCGGGCAATGCTCGGGCATGCGGAAGCGCCGTGTCCCGGCGGGCCGCTTCTCCATGACGACACGCACGATCTGGGGAATGACTTCGCCCCCTCGTGCGACGACCACCGTGTCACGTTTCCGAACGTCCTTGCGGGCGACTTCGTCGGCGTTGTGGAGGCCCGCCATCTGTATGACGACGCCGCCGACTTCGACCGGTTCGAGGACGGCGGTCGGCGTGAGCTTGCCAGTCCTCCCCACCGTCACCGCGATGTCGCGGACGACCGTGACCCCCTCCTCGGCGGGGAACTTGTAGGCGACCGCCCAGCGCGGCGCCTTCGAGGTGGCGCCGAGATCGGCCTGGTGCTCGAAGCGGTTGACCTTGATAACCAGCCCGTCGATGTGATAATCGAGCTCGTCGCGTCGCTCTTCCCACGCGACGCAGTGGTCGGCCAGGGCGTCGGGTTTGAGCCGCTTCCATTGGGAATTGACAGGGAAGCCCCAGCCGGCCAGGCGCTCGAGCGCCTCGGACTGGGTTTGGATTCCCTCGACGCCGATCAGCGTGTAGGCGAAGAAGTGAAGAGGGCGCCCGGCAGTGATGCGGGGATCGAGCTGGCGCGTCGACCCGGCCGCGGAGTTGCGCGGGTTGGCGAAGGTCGGCTCACCCGCCTTCCGGCGTTGGGCGTTCAGCCGCTCGAAGCCGCTCTTGGTCATGTACACCTCGCCGCGGACGATCGCGCTCGGAGGCGGGTTTTTGGCCCTCATCTTGAGCGGGATCTCGCGCATCGTCCTCAGGTTCGCCGTGATCTCCTCGCCCAACATCCCGTCGCCGCGCGTCGCGCCGCTGGTCAGGACGCCCTTCTCGTAAGTGAGGGAGATCGACAGGCCGTCGATCTTGAGTTCGGCCACGAAGTCGAGGTTCGCAGGGTTCCGCAAGCCGCGGCGGACCCGCGACATCCACGCCTCCAGCTCCCCGACCCCCAACGCGTTCTCTAGCGACAGCATGGGGATCGCGTGCGCGACCTGCGGGAATGCGGCGACCGGAGCGCCGCCCACGCGCTGAGTGGGGGAGTCGGGCGTCAGTAGCGCGGGGTGCGCGGCCTCGATCTCCTGGAGCTCCCTGAGGAGCCGGTCGTACTCGGCGTCGCTGATCTCGGGAGCGTCCTCGACATAGTAGAGGACGTTGTGGCGCTCGATCTCGCGCCGGAGCTTCTCGGCGCGCGCGCGGGAGGCCGCTGGGATTCTTTTCGCCTTGGGGCTCATCAACCGATCAATCGCGATCCGACTGTTCCTCCATGACCACCCTTTTCAATTGAATTGGAAGTCGTAGGTGAACGACGCGTCGTGGATAGGTGAGCCGCCACTTCTGGGCCCAGGTTCCAGTTCATTTGAACAGCGCACTGCGGGAGATAGGTCGAGCCACGAACGGTCGCTCAGTGCGCGCCGGCGGGTGCCTCCAGCGAGAGGGTCTCCTCGCACGCCGCCTCGCGCCGCACGCGATCGATGATCCGGCGCTGGAGCGCGCCGAAGTCCTCGCCCAGCTCGCTCCACGTCGCGCGCTGCCAGTCGGTCTCCGGACCGGCCGCCAGGATCCGCTCCAGTCCTTCGATCGCGTAGGGGGTCGTTCCGAGCGCTGCCGCCCACGGGCGCACCGACTCGCGCATCGCTTCGATCTCGTCGAGGAGCCGGATCGTTTCGCCAGTCACCGGGTGGGCGATCGGAGCGTCCCACGAGAACCGCTGCGCCTTGAACCAGCCGTCGGCGAGGTAGGCCGGTTCGAGCTCCCACTCCGGCACTCCAGCCGCGTGATCGGCGAGGAGGCCTGCCGTCAGCGCTTGCCCCAAGGCTACGAACGTGCGTGCCCGATCGAGGTCGACCTGCATGTCGAGCATACGGAGCTCCACGGTTGGATACGTCATGTGGGGACGTACGTTCCACCATACCTGTCGCGGCGCGGTGATCGCTCCCGAGGCGGTCAAACGGTCGATCACGCGGGCGAAGTGGGCCCAGTCCCTGAACCAGGGCGCGTAACCGGTCCGGGGAAACGACCCGAAGACGTGCATGCGGATCGTCTGGAAGCCGGTGTCGGCTCCTTCGAAGAACGGCGAGTTGGCGGAAAGCGCGAGCAGCGGCGCGGCCCAGCGGCGGAACTGGTTGGCGACATAGATCCGTGCTTCCCGGTCCTCGACGCCGACGTGAACGTGGAGCCCGAATGAGAGGTTGCGCCGCGCCAGGTACTTGAGCTGATCGCCGACCCACTGGTACCCGGGCGTGTCGACGAAATCCTGGTCCTGCCAGCGGGCGAAGGGGTGGACACCGCCGATGCCGATGGCGACGCCGTGAGCGGCGGCGAGGTCGAGGATCGAGCACCGAAGCCATCGGACCCCGGCCATCGCCTCGTCGACGTCGGAGGCCTTTGAGGTATTGCCTTCGAGCACGGTATGGAGGAGCTCGTACCCCAGCCGCTCGCGCAGCTCGGGATGGGCAGCTCTCAGCAGGCGGTCGACGGCGGGGACCAGCTCGCCGGTCGCGGGGTCACAGAGCTGGTACTCCTCCTCGACCCCAAGCGTCACCCCGGTCGACTTCGTGGGCGTCACGGCAAGCGAGCGCGCAGGTACTCGCGCTCGGGCTCACCGAATCGGTACAGGTCGTAGAGTCGCTCCTCGGCCTCGCGCTGTAGGCCATCCACCTTCGCCTGACCCTTCTCGAGCTGGGACTCGATGCGCGCCCGGTGTTGGAGGACCACCACGACGTGCGCGGTCGAGCGCGGCATCAGGATGAACTGCTCGAGCTGTTCCTTGCTCATTCCCTTTACCTGATCGAACCGCTCCTGGAGCCACAGCTCCAGGTATGTGGCGGCCTCCTCGGTCGTCGTCACGATCGTCGAGCCCCGGCGGAAGATGACGACCGGCCCGCGCCGCTTGACCTCGGCAACCTCGCCGAGCGGGCGCGGGACGTTGATCTCGCGAATGATCCCCTCGGTCTCGCGCAGGGGCGACAGCGGCACGCCCGCCGACTTGGCGATCTTCCCCACCTGATCCATGCCGAGGAGCCGCTGGGAGTTGCGGGCCGCCTCCTCTAAGAGCTCGTCGCGTACCTCGCGGAACGGCCCGCCGACCTTCTTGGTGATCAGAGGGACCAGGAACGAGCCGCCCCGCTCGGGAATCGTGCTCTGGACCTGCTTGGGCTGGTCGCGATGATAAATGAGCTGGAAGAGGCGCGAGTTGAGAATGACCGCCAGGTCCTCGATGGGGGTCGTCTTGAGGCGCGGCACGAGGGCATCGAGCGGCGTCACCGACAGGGTGTTGCGCGGCGCGAGAGCTACGAACGGCTGCTCCTTGACCCTGAAGAAGAGCTTGGGGAGCGAGATCGCCTTGAGACGGGCCTTGTCGAAGAGCGAGTTCGTGGGCGTCCGGCTGAAGTAGCGCGGTGAGCGGACCAGGTGGCGGCCCAGCAGGAAGCCGCGCCGGACGAATCCCACGGCCCGGTTCCGGCGCCGGGTGTCCAGCGACTCCCATTGGGCGCGCGCCACCAGCAAATCGCGATCACCCACCTCGAGCGGGTCGGATGTTCCCGGCAGCACGTCGACCAGCCATTCGAGCCGCTCCTTGCGGAGACCGATCCGTCTATATCGGTTGAGGATCGCCTGCTCGGCGGGCTTGGCGGCGATCCTGGTCTCGGGCATCGCTACCCCGTCTTGAGTACGCGGGCGGGGTCCAGCCTCGCCGCCCTGTGGGCGGGGGAAACCGCGGCGAGGACACTGACGAGGAGTCCTAAGCTAAGACCGGTAGCCAGGATGGGCCATGACAGGTCGAAAAACGTGGCAGGCAAAAGCGCGAGGTCCGGAAGGACGCGGTCGAGCGCCTGGTCGGCGACCCACGCCGCGCCGGCTGCCAGCGCGAGCCCGGCGGCCGCGCCCAACAACCCCATCAGCGCGGCTTCGCACAGGAACAGGAGCCGGATGTCGCCTCGGCTCGCCCCTACCGAACGGAAGATCCCTATCTCGTGGCGCCGCTCCATGACCGACAGAAGCAGCGCGTTGCCGATACCGAGCCCGGCCACCGCCAGGACGACGAGACCGATCAATGCGCCCGCCGCCCGCAGGACGTCGGTGAGTGTGCGCACCCGCTGAGCGATCTCGCGCCCGGTCGACACGGTGTACCCCATCGCCTCGATCTGTCCCGCGACTCGATCGACTTCCTCGGCGCGCGCCGCCACCACGTTGAGCTGCACGTACTGCGGGTCCTCCATGCCGACGAGCTCGGCGTTCCAGCGGTTGACGATCTCGAGGGGAAGGCTCACGCCGACCAGCGGAACCCGGTCGCTCACGCCGACGAAGCGGATCGGCACCGCCCGCACCGCGGTCCCCCCTCCCGGGTTGAACGAGGAGTATCCGAGGTAGAGGGTCGCGTCCTGGCCATGCAGGATGTCGGGAGTCAGCTGCGGCAGATCGTTCGCCTTCGCGAAGCCGGTGTTGTACATGTCGATCAGGTCGCTCGAGATGACGGCCGGCGTCCCGCCTGTGGCGTCGGCGGTGAACCCCGAGGCATCCGGCAGCTGGTCGGCGACGAGGGCCGGGTCGATCCCGAAGACGCCCGTGTCGGTGACGAACCCTTGGCCGAAGAATGAGGCCCGTAGCTGGGCGGGGAGCCTCAGGCCCGCCATCGGCATCACCCGCTCGACGCCGGGGATCTCCGAGATCCGCGCGACCGAGCGGTCGTCGAGAACCGAGAAGGGACTCTCGAACTTGATGACCGCGAGGGAGAAAGCGCGAGGCACGACGGTGAGGTGCGTGATGGGAAGCGACGAGACGACCCGGTCGAGCAGCGCCTTGCGGGTTCCCCCAACGAAAGCGAGCAGGAAGACGAGCATCCCGACCCCGATCGCGATACCGCCGGCCAGGAGCATCGCCCGCAGGCCGTGACGCCTGAGGTTTCGCATGGCCCGCCCGATCGCTCGTCCCGGACCCATCAGACGATCCCGTCGCCGACGAGCTGGCCGTCCGCGATCTTGAGCCGTCGGTCCGCCATCGACGCGATCGCCGGATCATGCGTCACGATGACGACCCCCATGCCCCGCTCGCGCGCCAGCCCCTCGAGCAGCGCGATGATGCCCGCTCCGGTCGCCTCGTCGAGGTTTCCCGTCGGCTCGTCGGCGAGGACGAAGTCCGGCGTGTTGACGAGCGCGCGAGCGATCGCCACGCGCTGCTTCTGCCCCGCCGACAGGGTCTCCGCCGGCTGGTCGACCTGCGCGCCCAGCTCGACGTCGGCGAGCGCGCGCCGCCCGCGCTCGTCGGCATCCCGCGGCCGCTTGCGAGCGAAGAGAAATGGCACCAGGACGTTCTCGAGAGCCGTGTCACCGGAAGTAAGATGAAACGACTGGAAGACGAATCCCACGCGTTCATTGCGGTAGCGCGAGAGGGCGCGATCGGAACGGGCATAGAGATCCTCGCCGTCGACCAGGACCGTCCCCGAGGTCGGGCGATCGAGACCGCCCAGGATGTTGAGGAGGGTCGTTTTTCCCGAGCCCGAGCGGCCCATGACGGCCGTCACTTCGCCCGAGCGGAACGTGCACGTCACACCGGCGAGGGCGATCACGGTTCGGCCGTCGAGGATGTACTGCTTGACCAGGTCCCGGCAGGCGATCTCCAGGGGATTATTGGGTGAGCGACTGGACGTAGCGAGCCACCGCGTTGATCTCGGCGTCGCTCAACGTGCCCTTCCAGCCGATCATCGCCGTGCCCGGGCTGCCGTTCTCGATCACGTTCACGATCGCCGGCAACGTGCCGTCGCCGGTGACCCAGGTCCCGTCGGTCATGTCAGCGGGCGGAGGCTCTAGCCCGACCGCGGCCGGGCCGTCTCCGCGCCCGGTCTCGCCATGACAGGTGGCGCAGTTGGCGGCGTAGATCGCCTGACCGCTCACGGCGGTCGTTCCGCCGGGCGTCGTGTCGGCCTCGCCCGACGGTGTGATGGTGTCGGCCTGCCCGGCCTCCTCGACTTCGCCGGCCTCCTCGACTTCCTCGCCGCGGCACGCGGCCAGGGCCACGCACAGGGCCAGCACGAGCCCTCGAACCGGAATGCGCATCGCCCTCCTCCTCATGCGGTGGTTACTGAACGTCGACGTGGATTCCGATGGTCGTCGCGGCGCCGAAGCTCCCGCCCACGCCGGGGCCCGTGACGTTCTGGGCCTCGGTGAAGCGGAGCGCTGCCGCCTCGGCATCGGCCAGAGTGCTGATACCGGAGCTCAACGAGACGTAGAAGCCGTTGAAGGCCGTCACCTCGAGCTCGGTCACGCCCGGAACGGTCAGGGCGGAACCGGGGATCGTGATACTGGTGGCGGTTCCGGGGAGGTTGGCCTCGAACGTGTTCCCCGTGACCGCGACGTTGATCCCCTGGGCGTCGAGGATCGGATCCCACTCCAGCTCGAGCGCTTGCCCGAGGGGATGCTGCGCTGGCGCGCGAACCTCGAACTCGGCCGGTGTGACGACGGACTGGCTGACGACCTCGACCGGCCCCGTCGGGCTCTGGACCGTAGCGGTCAGCCGGTACGTGGTGTTGGGCTGTACGTCACCACCCTTGATATAGAGCGGTCCGCTGACGATCCCCGGCTGGATCGTGGTGGTGAGAGGCTGGGTGTTGACCCGTACCTCGGCGTCCAGGAGCCGGCGCGCCGCCGGGTCGTAGAAGAATGCGAGGTAGCCGGTCAGCGCCTGGTCCGGGGAGGCGTCGAAACGGACGATTCCGACGGCGATGATCGATAGAAGGTCAGGTTCGGTCGTGCCATTCCCGTCGCACGCCGCGATCAGGGCCGCCGGGACGAGGGCCGAGGCCCATTTCGCGCGGGCGAGGATCATAGCCGTTCAATATAGCCGGGTGTCCAGGGGCAAGGGGTCGCCAGCGGCGCTCGCGAGTGGAACCGGAGGCCTATGTCCGGCCCAGTCTTAGGGCGCCCAGCCGGTCGAGCGCCTCACGGGCCAGAAACGCCAGATCGGGCGCGCCGAGGAGGTCGGCAGCCCGGCCCCCCACCCTGCGCGAGGGCAGAGCGCTTCGGGTGACCGTGACCACGCCCCGAGTCCTCAGACGCGCGCGGGCGCGCGTATCCGCCTCGGCACAGACAACGGCGACCGGCACACCCACTCGGAGCGCCTGCTCGATCACCCAGCCGGTCCCTTTGTCCCCCCGCTCGCTTTGAGCATCGAACCGGCCCTCCCCCGTCAGGACAGCGTCCGCCGCCGACAGCGCCGGGCCGAACCGCGCGAGGCGCCCGCACCAGGCTGGCCCGGGCTCGAGGACCGCGCCCACGAAGGCGACGAGTCCCGCCGCGAGACCGCCGGCGGCGGCGGCCCCCGGCCGACCCACGAGGTCCTCCGGCGCGCCCAGGTCCGCGCGCCACCGCTCCGCCAGCCGCGCGAGCCCTGCTTCCAGGCGCTTCACCGCGTCGGGGTCGGCACCTTTCTGCGAGCCGAATACCGCCGCCGCGCCGCGCTCGCCGAGGAGCGGATGGCCCACGTCGGTCAGCGCCACGATACGCGGACCGGCGAGCGGAGGAACGGGCGGCGGGGTGATCCGCCTCAGGCGCTCTAGCGCACCCGGCTGCTCGATCGATCGCCCGCGCGCGTCCTCGAAGCGGAAACCGAGTGCTCGGGCCGCGCCGAGGCCGCCGTCGACCGTCGCCGATCCACCCAGGCCCACCGCGATGCGCGCCGGCCCCAGCGCCGCGACGACCTTCAGCAGCATTCCGAGCCCCTCGCTCGTCGCCTCCAGCGGGCGCCTTTCGGCGGCGGCGATGAGGTGGAGCCCGATCGCCGCCGCGCTCTCCACGTATGCCGCTCCCGTTCCCAGGTCCCATCCCCAGGCCGCCGCAATCGGCCGCCCCAGCGGATCGCGCACCCGCGCACGCACCTCTAGAACGCGCGGCCGGTAGTGTCGCACGACCCCGAGGAAGCCGTCGCCCCCGTCGGAGAGCGGCCGCGCGTCGACTTCGACGCCGCGCTCGGTCTCCAGCGCCGCGCGCCAGATCTCCGCGACCTCGACCGGGTCGAACGTCCCCTTGAAGGCGTTCGGCGCGAGGAGGATCCGCCGGCGTGATCGTGCGCGGGCCATACTAGCGATGAGACCTCATGGTCTTGAACGGAGCCGGTGGAGAGTCAGGTGATCCGAGTTCCCGCAAACAGGCGCTGGAGCTCGTCCGCTGAGAGCGGTGGCACGGCTAGGGCGCGCAGGTTTTCGTCGAGATGCACCCTGGTGCTCATACCGACCAGAACCACATCGACACCGTGGCGTTGGAGCGCGGAACGCAGAAGCGTTTGCGCCGGCGTCCGTTGCTCCTGCTCGGCCAACCGGCTGAGCAGTCCGGGGGTCTCGAATGCCGCTCCTCGGTCGAATGGCTGGCGTCCTATGACGCCGACCCCCCGCTCGTGGGCCTGCGAGCCGATCCGTTCCAGGTCGACACTCTCGCACGGATTCGCCTTGACCTGAAGAACGCCAACCCCATGATGGAGGCCATCGCCGGGAGATGACCGTCGCGCGCCCAAGAGAGGATGAGTTCGGGGTCGGCGGCATCGAGGCCGAAGATCGCAAGTGGCGGAGAGGTCATTCGCGCTACTGTCGGTAGTCGAACACAACCGCGGACCCGCTCGCCACCCGCGCTCTCACCTCACAGCGCGGACAGAGCGCGATCCAGATCGTCGATCAGATCATCCGCCGCCTCTACGCCGAGCGCGAGCCGGATCAGCCGGTCGCTGATCCCGCGCCGCTTCCGCTCGGATGCGTCGAGGTACCGGTGGGAGGTCTGGATCGGGAGCGAGACGAGCGACTCGACGCCGCCGAGGCTCGGCGCGAGCCGCATCCAACGGAAGCCCGCCGCCAGCGCAGCGGCCTGCTCGCCCGTGGCGCGCGGCTCGAACGACACGACCCCGCCCGCGCCGCGTAGGACGCGCGCCGCGACCCCGCGGTCGGGATGGTCGGGGAGAGTCGGATACCACACGCTTTCCACGCGCGGATGACCTGACAGGAACTCGGCGATCGCCACACCGTTGGCATTGTGGCGCTCCATGCGCAGGGCCAACGTCTTGATCCCGCGCTCGATCAAGAACGCCGCGTGCGGATCGATCGAGCCGCCGAGCGATCGCATCTTCTCGACCGCCGCCTCGACCCGCTCGGCCGAGCCGGCGAGCACCCCACCGATCACGTCGCTGTGGCCCCCCAGGTACTTCGTCGCCGAGTGCATGACGAGGTCGACGCCGAACTCGAGCGGTCGCTGGTTGAACGGCGTGGCGAAGGTCGCGTCGACGAGCGAGACGATCCCCCGCTCGCGTGCGAGCCGGGCCAGAGCGGGTCCGTCGGGGACCCTGAGGAGCGGATTGGCGATCGCTTCCCAGATCATCATGCGGGTCGTCGGCCGGATCGCCGCCTGCCATGTCGCGACGTCGTACCCTTGGACGGTGGAGACCTCGATACCCAGACGCGGTACGTCATCGTCGAGGAGGCGAATCGTGCCGCCGTAGAGGTCGGCGGCGGCGATCAAGTGGTCACCCGCCGAGCACACCGAGAGGATCGCGGTCGCGATCGCGGCCATCCCCGACGCGAGGACGAGCGCGGCCTCGGCGCCCTCGAGCGCCGCGATCCCCGTCTGGAGCGCGATCTGGGTCGGGTTGTTGCCGTAGCGGGTGTAGCGCAGCGGCAGATCGCCGGCCGGGTAATCGAAGGTCGAAGCCTGGAAGATCGGCGTCACCGCCGCGCCGGCGCGGATCTCGTCGCTCGCGCTACCATGAACCGCAATCGTGTCGAGCGTGGGCTCGCGCCCGGGACCCTGCTCGCCCCTCACCGGGCGTTCATCATGCCGCTCACCGTCCACCGGTCGCCTCCTCCCCTCGTTCCTCGATGATGCGCGCCTCGCGGATCCGCGTGTAGAGCTCCCGCGTCCCGCGCAATGTGGCTTTGATCCCGGCCGCGAGCATAGCGCCGGCGAACGCCTGGCGCGCTCCGAGGCCGCGGGTCACGCGAAGCGCGAACCACGCGGCGCCGAAGACGTCCCCGCACCCGGTGGGATCGACCGGAGGCGACGGGGCATCCGCACCCAGCCGCAGCATCTGGCCGTCCGCGCCGTGGTAGGCCGCGCCGGACTCACCCCTCGTCACCAGCACTCCTTGCGGGCCGAGGGCATGGATGCGGCCTGCGAGGGCCTGCTCGTCGTCGGGATCGATCGGTTCTATGCGACCGTCCCACAAGAGCCGCGCCTCCACCTCGTTCATCTGGACCCATGTCGCTCCCGCAACCCAATCCTCCCACGCTTCGGGCGGCCGGTGATGGCGCGGACCGGCGTGATGGTGCTCGAGGCAGAGCGAGTGGATGTCGAGGTGAAGCGGCCCGCCGAAGCCCGCCTTGACGCGTTTGAACGTCGTCCGCGCGACCTCCATCGCCGATACCATGTTCCAGAGCCAGGCATCGAGGCGTCCGACCCACGGCTCGAGCTCCGGCCACTCGAGCGGCCGAACGCCACCCGTCAGGGTCTCGGTGCGGGTCCCGTCGGGCGCATAACGGATGCGCACTTTGTTGTTGACGGCCGAGACCGGCACCAGCCCGTCGACCACCACGCCCGGCAGCTCCGCGAAGTCGCGCCGTACCTCGCCCGCGACGTCGCTTCCCACCGGCAAGATCGGCACGATCGTCGTCCCCGCCGGGACAAGAGCCGCCAGCGTGTGGACCGCGTGGTAGATCCCTCCGCGATCCTCGGTCACGGTGCCGTCTGGCATCTCGATCGTATCCTCGACCGCGACGCCCGTCACGCCGATCGTGCGCGAGAGCTTCACGACTCCGCCAGGCCGGCCACGCCCGGCCGGGTCACGACACTACCAGCGCGAGCCCCGCCGCGCCGATCACACCGGCGTCTCCACCCAGCGCGGAGAGCGCGATGCCGTCGGCCTGCGGGCCCGCCGGACCCATCCGTCGGAAGATCCCGTGCACCAGCTCCTCGCCGTAGATGTCCCACGATCGCGTGAGCCCGCCGGTGAAAACGATCCGGTCGGGATCGAAGAGGACCCCCGCCTGCGCGACTCCGCGCGCCAGGACGTCGAGCGCTTCGCCCAGCCAGGGCGCCACACGGGGATCGCCCCTCGCGTAGCGCTCGAACAGCTCCTTGTGCGTCGGGGGGCCGTCGAGCCCGGCTTCGGTGGCCTGATCGTTCAGCGCGTGCCCGCTGAAATAGGCCTCCAGGCACCCCCGCTTGCCGCACGTGCATGCCCGTCCGCCCGGCACGATGACCTGGTGGCCGATCTCCACCGCGAGTCCTCGCGCGCCGTGGAACACCTGGCCGTCGGCGATCACGCCCCCGCCGACCCCCGTCCCGAGCGTGACGAGGAGGAGCACCTTGGCCCCGCGTCCGGCGCCGACCCACGCCTCGCCGTACGCCGCGCAGTTGGCGTCGTTATCGAGGAA